>NZ_JAJOZB010000001.1:695000-1042500 GCF_023701745.1 Streptomyces sp. RKAG293
CGGTGCGTGCAGCTGCAAGGCGGAGGAGGGAGGCGACGCGGAGCGTCGTCGACCGACGACAACGCGGCAGATGTGCGTGCTGGACACCGCGACGCCGCGGAGATCCAGACGACAGGCCCTAGTGCCGGTGCGGGTCTCCAGCGGGCAGCCAGGCGCCCACGGCGTGGAGGCCGAGGTCGCCCACGCCCTCGCAGAGGGCGTCGATGAGGGCGAGAACCGCAGGACGGTCCTCGCTCTCGCGCCGGACCAGGGACCAGGTCCAGTAGATCTCCGGCGCGCCGACCGGGCGTTGGACCAGATCGGGTGGCAGCGGGGTGGTCTGGCCCTTGGGGCAGTTGATGACCGCGCGGCCGCTGCGGCGCACATGGTCGAAGAACCCGGGCCCGGTGATGCCGCCGTCGGAGATGCGTACCGCGCGGGCCCCGGTGTCCCGGGCCAGCAGCTCGGCATAGCGGTTCCAGGACGACCAGGAGGTGGTGTCGTCGTCGAGGAGGACGACGGTGTCACGGGCGTCCACGGTGCTCGTGTCGTCGCCTGCGGCGACGGCGTACAGCCGGTCGGCGCCGATGAGCCGGGCGCTCAGGCCACGGTGTTCCAGGTCGTCGGTCCGCACCCAGCACACCGCGAGATCCAGACTGCCGTCGGCGACCCGGGCGGCCTGGGTGTGCGAGGGGGCGATCCACGCGTCGATGTGGACCTGGGCCACCGCGGCGGCCCGGGCGGTCAGATCGGGCGGGAGCCAGTTGACGTAGCCGAGCCGCACCGGTTCCGAGCCGGACAGCTGAACTGCGCGCCGCTGGAGGTCCGTGGCCCGTTCCAGCAGGGCGCGGGTGTGCGGGAGCAGGGCCGAGCCGGCCGGAGTGAGGGACACGGAGCGGCGGTCGCGGTCGAACAGCCGCACCCCCAGGTGCCGTTCGAGCGTCTTGATCTGCTGCGACAGGGAGGGACCGGCGATCAGCAGACGCTCGGCGGCCCGGCCGAAGTTCAGCTCCTCGGCGACCGCTACGAAGTACCGCAATTGGCGCAGCTCCATGTTCGTCATGCTACGCCGGTGGGAGTCCAGGCCTCCCAGAAGGGAGGACGCCGGTTGTGGCGCCGCCCTGGTGGCTGACGGACGATGAGGGGATGGACATGCGAGAGTTCCTCGTCGAGATCACCACCACCGTCCCTGAGGGCACCAGCCAGGACGAGGTCGACCGGCGGCGCGCCGCCGAGGCCGTCCACGCCCGGGAACTGGCCGCCACCGGCAACCTGGCGCGGCTGTGGCGCCCGGTCGGCGAGCTGCGCAGCATCGGAATCTGGCGGGCCGCCGACGAGGACGAGCTCCACGAGAAGGTGCTCGGCACACTCCCCCTGCACCCGTGGATGACGTTCACCGTCACCGCGCTGGAGCCCCACCCCAACGACCCGGGCCGAACCGACGCCACCCGGTGACCCCCGTGGCTCGGGTGCCGCCACGCGGTGCATCGGCGAGCGGCACAACCTGGTGATGGTGCGACATGCCTCCCAGGTAAGTCCGTCCGCAGCGGCGAATCCACCCCGGACCCGGGCAGACTCGGTGGGTGAGGGAGCGCAGCGGCGGCCGGAGGGCCGCTCTCGCCCCTGATGCCAGGCCGGCCCTCCGGCACCGTACCGCCGCCGAAGCCACCGATGCTTCTGATGTGGAGTCCGTCATGACCACTCCGCGGGACCTGTTGATCATCACCATGGACGTCGCGTCCAGCCGTCCCGTCGAGCAGGGCGAACTGTCGCTGGCGCTCGCGGGAGCCGAACTGATCGACCTCGTCGACGCCGAGGTCCTCACCTTGGACGGCGAGCGCATCCTGCCCGGCCCACAGCGGACTCCGGGTGATCGCCTGTTGGACGAGGCGGCCTCGTCCATCACCCGCCAGGAGCCGTACGAGACCGTCGAGGACTGGCTGTGGCGCCGGGGCCGTGGCCTGGCCACGACCTACCGCGCCGTTCTGGAGGCCGAAGGCGATGCGGCCCGGCCGCGCCACCACTGGATTCCCCTCAGGACCGGCCCGGCGGCACTGACCGACTCACCCGCCCGTCGCCACGCAGCCGAGCGCTGGGCGTCGGGCGAGCCCGTCCTCGCCGGCCTCGCGGCGGCCGTGGGCATCCAGGACAAGCCGACCGAGGAGATCGCCGACCTCACCGATGACGCGGTCGTGACCGTGCTGGCCGCCGTCCACGGCGCCGCGACGGAGCTGGAAGGCGTACGGCAGCGGCGGCGCATCGAAGATGCGGCCTTCGACAACATCTGGCGCGGCCAGTGACGACGTCACGGGCGGACAGCGAGCCCCCCCCCCCGACGCCGAGCCCTCCGGCCCCCGGCGTCAGATGCCGGCCACGGCCTCCCGCGGCGGGCGGGCACCGAGCAGGGCCAGGCAGTTCGCCCACAGAGGGCCGAGCCGGTGGGTGTTGTTGTAGAGCTTCGCGAACAGCACCTGCCCCTCGAGCTGGGCGACCACCGACCGTGCGGCTTCCCGGGTGTCGATCACGGTGACCTCCTTGCGCTCGAGAGCCTCGGCGATGACCGCGGCGACCATCCCGACCTGAGCGTCGAAGATCTCCTGCAGTCGCTCGCGGACGGCCTCGGTCTGGTTGCTCATCTCCAGAGTGAGATTGCCGAACAGGCAGCCCGACACGGTGCCGCAGCTCTGCTGCCCGGCGAGCTGGCCGGCCGCCGTCTCCTCGAAGAGCCGGCGCAGCCGCTGCAGCGGTTCCGCTGCACTGTTCAGGATGCGCGTCCAGGTCGCCTGCTGGCCGGCCCAGTGCTCGTCGAGCACGGCCAGGGCGAGCGCTTCCTTGGATGCGAAGAAGTAGTAGAAGCTGCCCTTCGGCACCCCGGCCGCCTTGCAGATCTCGGCCACGCCCAAGGCCGAGTAACCGCGCAGCTCGATGAGCGATTGCGCGGCACTGAGGATCTTCTCCCTGGCGTCGCTGGTCCGTCCCATGAAGCGAGTGTACGACCGGTCGACTATCTCCGACTGGACCGGTCGGCTACGCGGGCTCGTCCGCGCGCGGCGCTCCGACCAACAGACGATCTACCGCTGGTGGCCCTCCAAGGCCCACGTCCTCCTGGAGGCGCTCGCGGTGCAGGCCGACCTGTACGTCACGAACACCCCTGATCAGCGCCGGGGCCAGATGATCAGGCCGGCCCGTGGACGACGAGCCGATTCTGCTCTCCGTCGAAGATGCCGGCCAGGATCTCGGCCTCCCGCTGGTTCCCGTCGAAGAGACCTTGCTGATCGACGTGCACGATCAGAGTGTCGTGGCTGTCGATCACCTCAGAGATGCCCCGACTGTTGATCGTGTCCGACCACGCGTCCAGGTTGCGGCCGAACCACGTCGGCAGCCCGCACGGCTCGCTCACCGCGTCCCAGAAGTCGTCAAGGGTCGCGATCAGCCGACCGCGCAGGTCAACGATCAGCTCATTGCTCGTCATCGCAGCAGACTAACCAGCCCCGCCACGCTTCACCGACCGATCAAGGAGAGGCTCTAGTCACCGATGAACCACAGATAGCTGCCCGGTGTTGCCGCACACACCGCGAGCAGCTCCGCGAGATCCTGCAGGGCGGCTCTCTGCGGTCCGTCCGCGCACTGCGGCAACAGGGCGGCGACCTCGCGGAGCGCGACCTCCGCCTCCTGCTCGTTGAACAGCGTGTCGCCGTAGGGGTCCACCCGGGCGAGCTTGCCCGGGCCCGTCGGGTCGTACGGGTCCAGCGCCCGTGCCAGCGCTTCGCCGTGCTCGTGGGACCGTCGAAGAAGGGTGGTCGTGGATGATCTGCCCCGCGCAGGCCGCCGGGAGTGCAGTTCCAACTCGATTCCCATGATCGCCCCCTGAACCACAACGTGCCGAGTGACGAAGGCCGTTCCCCGGCCGACGGCCAGAATACCGCCGGCACCGTCACCGGCCGCCCGTTGTCCCGCAGGTGACGGCGGACGGTTCGGCGGATCCCGGCTCCTTCAGCTCTCCGCGAGCACGATCACCCAGTCGTCCCGCGTGAAGCGCACGGGTTGTCGCTTGTCGGGGTTGATCCGAACCCCGTACGTCGGCCCCGTGGCGGCCTGCGCGCGCAGCCGGTACCCGAGGGCGCATTCATGGCGGCGGAGTGCTGAGGCGACGACGGTGGCGAACGTGACCCCCTCCCCCGCCCGGACGTAGTCGCCCGCGGGCTTGAGGTAGAGCTCGTTCCCCTCCGCCCTGAACAGTTCGTCGAAGAGGTCGGCCAGGTAGGGGCTCTCCGAGATCTGCGTCATCAGGAGGCTGATGAGGCGCCCGCTGACGATGAAGTCGGCGCCCGCACGCACCGGCGCGAGCAGCCGGTTGCGGTCGTCGGACATCTCGGTGGTGAGGGGGATCTCCTGGTGGGTGGCTTCCTCGATCGCTCTCAGATGCAGCAGCGTGACCAGCGTCCTGTCGTCCGCCTCCGGGGCCCGGGTGGTGACGAAGGGGGGCGGGGACGCGTGCCCCGTGTCTCCGATGACGATGACGCTGTCGTACGAGAGCACGTCCAACCGCCCCAGCACGCGCGGGTCCGTGGTGTCCGCGCTGTGGAACGTCACATCGAGGTGCTGCGGCGCATCTGCCATGTCATGGATGCCGTCGAGCGCCGGTTCGTCTCCGAGTGCCACCACGTCGAGTCTGGTCGGGGCGGCCAGATAGAGGGCGAGTTGATCGAGGATGAGGGGACCGCGACGGTTCCAGCCGAGCATGAGGAGCCGCTGTGGGGTGGGTGGCCGGGGGCTGGCCGTGACGATCGCTTCCTCGTCGATGCAGTTGGTTGCGTCCGCCACGACGGCTGTGTCGTCGTCCTGTGCGATGACGATGATCCGGTCGCTCGCGGTGATGGTCGTGCCGGGGTTCGGGTTGAGTGCGATGCCGTCGGCGCGCAGCAGTCCGACCACCGAGGAGTGGGAGAAGGCGAGCAGGGCCTCGCCGAAGGTGCGTCCGACCAGTGCGGGAGCGACCACGGTGTAGAACTCGTCCCCCGCGAAGTCGAGGAGTTCCTCGTAGACGAGGGAGAGTCCGGGCTGGCGGGCGGTCTGGACGACGAGGCGGGCGATGATGTCGTCGATGGCCAGCACCCGTCCGCGCGGTCCGGCGGCCAGCGTGGCGGTGAGGTGGTTGTGGGCGTCGTGGACCGCGGCGACCACGATGGCGTCGCCGGTCTCCGGTGTGAGCGCGTTGAGGGCGAGCAGGGTCTTCACGACGTGGGCGTCGCAGTCGTCCCCGTCGGGCGGCAGCACCAGGATGGCCTTCGCGGTCTGCGGACTGACCCTGGCCAGAACCGCCGGGTCGGTGGTGCAGCCGTTGCGGCAGACGATGTTGGTGGTGCCGGTGGCGCGGAGGCGGGCGCCGATCTCCTCCTCCATCTCCGCCTTGTCCTTGGCGGCGAGGACGGTCACGGTGGATCGGCGCTGGTTGGTGTTGGCCGTCACCAGTTCCGCGATCACGGAGAACACGGGATCGGACCAGCCCAGTACGACGGTGTGCCGCGCTTCGAGTACCGCGGAGTGGCCCATGCGGAGCTCCAGGATGCGTTGGTTGATCCCCGTGGTGATCAGACTGACCAACGCCGACACGAACAGCAGAGCGACCAGCGCCAGCAGGATGGACGCCAGTACGTACAGAGGGGATCCGACCGCCCCGCCGATCTTCAGCGTCTGCCCGACGCTGACCCATACGGCCTCGAGCCGGCCGGAGAACGTACTCGGGGCCGGCGATCGGTCCACACCAGCACCACGCTCACCGGGACGACCGCGCCGAAGCAGGCGAGCGTGAGCCAGCCGATGAGTGCGGGAGTGCTGCGTGACACCAGATTGTCGAACCGGTACTGCAAACGCCGCCACAGCGACGCCATGTGCTGCACCCCGCACCCCCTGCATGAGACAACGCGGCTGCCCGCCGACGACCCGCCATCGTGCAGGTCACGTTAGAGAGGTTCGGCCGGCGGCCGGCCCGAAGACCGTTCCCCTCACCCGGAGGTATGAATCGGGTGCCCAAGGGGTGTGAACGGGCAACTCGCGTGCCGACCGCCGGGCTCATCGACCGGTCTCTCCGGATCCGCCGTGAACGGCATCCCCACGTTTAAGCAGGGAAAGCGGGGTACGCGGTCAACAGGGGCAACGCGGCGGCCGGGAAGGGCGGCCGCGGCCCATCGTTCGCCACAGGGAAGAGGAAACTCGCATGTACATAGGTCTCGGTACCGTCGTGCTCATCGTGATCGTCGTCGCTGTCGTGATGTTCCTGCGGCGCGGCTGATCCCACCACACCGGGCGTGTACGTGTGCGCCCGCGGGGTACGCCCCGCGGGCCGTCCGGCAGTCCGGCAGTCCGGTCAGTCCGGTCAGTCCGGCAATCCAGCGGTCCAGCAGGCCAGCAGTCCGCTAGAATGAGCGGGTTGGCCTTCGGCGGCGCCCAGTGCGCGCGCCCGGAGGCTTTTTTCATGCCTTCTCACAACTCCGCGCCCACGGCACCCGCCACCACCTCCTATCGCGCCCTGCTCCGCAACAGAGAGTTCGCCGGCCTCTACGCCGGCTTCACCTTGACGGTCGCCGCGAGCACCGTGTCGGGCTTCGCGCTCGGCACCATGGTCAACCGGCAGACCCGCTCCCCGTTCCTGACGGCCGTCAGCATGTACGGCGCCACCTTCGCGACCGTGTTCGGTGCGCTGACGCTCATGTCGGTCGCGGACGGACGCCGACCTCGCCGGACCCTCGTCTCGCTCCAGGGAATCTCCCTGCTGGGTATCGCCGCGCAGGCCGTCCCGGGGCTGCCCTTGGCCGCCCGGTTCGCCCTGCTCCTGGGGCTCGGTTTCTTCCAGTCCCTCGGGACCGGCACGCGGATGGGGCTGCTCGCCGAGGTCGTGCCGGTCTCGGCGTACGCGCTGGCACGTTCACTCATGAACATCACATCGGGTGGCATGGCCGTCCTCGGCTACGCCTTGGGCGCCGTCCTGCTGCGGTACCTGAGCCCGCAAGGGGTCTTCGTCGTCGCCGCGGTCCTGACCGGACTCGGGCTGGCCGTGGTGACGACGACCGTCAGGGAACACTCGATCCGGCTGACCCGTCGCCCCGGACTGCGGCAGACCTGGACGACGAACGCCGCGCTCTTCTCCCGCCCCGGCCGGCGGGCGCTGCTGGTGAACCTCTGGGTTCCCAACGGCCTGATCGTCGGCTGCGAGGCCCTGTTCCTCTCCTACGATCCGGACCACGCCGGCATCCTCCTGGCCGCCGGGTCGGCCGGCATGCTCCTCGGGGACCTGACCGTCGGACGCCTCCTCAGCGCCGAGCAGCGACGCCGCTACGCCTTCTCCCTGCGGCTGCTGCTCGCCGTCCCTTACCTGCTGTTCGCGATCGACCCTCCCGTCCTGGTCGCGACAGCGGCGGTGTTCCTCGCCGGCACAGGTTTCGCCGCCACGCTGCCCCTGCAGGAACAGCTGCTCGCGCTGACCCCTGATCCCGTCCGCGGCCAGGTCCAGGGCGTGGAATCCGCCGGCCGGATGACCTGGCAGGGCCTCGGCGCCGCGATCGCCGGTGGCGCCGCCCAGCACCTCGCCGCCGGCCCCACGATCGCCGCCATCGCCGCGGTCTCCGTTGCCGTCACCGTTGTCTCCCGGCCGTTCATGGCCGGTGACCGCAGTCCCGGCTCCCAGCACGGCGAGACATCCCGCGAGCCGCATCCCTCGAACGGATGAGCGGGCGCCGGCCTGGTCATGGACCCGGCCGGCACTCCCCGGGCTGCGGAGAAGCCTGCGGAGAGGAAGGATGGAGGTCCCGCCGCCAGGAGACGTCATGGGACGCACCACCATCCGACGATCCGGCCTCCGTGCGGCCGCGCCACCGCTCCAGCCCGAGTCGGAGCTCGCGGGCCCGGATCTCCGTGGCCCGGTTCTCCGTGGCCCGGTTCTCCGTGGCCCGGTTCTCCGTGGCCCGGTTCTCCGTGGCCCGGTTCTCCATGGGCCAGGAGCGCCATGAGTTCCTCCCGGAGCGGCGTGGACGTCGTCACCGAGGCTCTGGCGGAGGTGCACGGTCGCTACGGGTCCCTGTCCGACGGCCGGGTCGCCGACTACATCCCGCAGCTGGCCTTCGCGGACCGTGACTGTTTCGGGCTCGCACTGATGAGCATGGACGGTCACGGCTACCGCGCGGGACGGTGCGGCGTGTCGTTCACGCTCCAGTCCCTGACGAAGCCCTTCGTCCTCGCCCTCGCGCTGGCAGAGCTGGGTCCCGACGATGTGGGGCGCAGTGTCGGAGCCGAGCCCAGTGGTGAGGCGTTCAATGCCATCAGCCTCGACGCGGTGACGGGCCGGCCCGCGAACCCGATGATCAATGCCGGCGCCATCGCGGTCACGGCCCTGGTCCCGGCCACCAGCCCCGCCGAGCGGTTCTCGCGGATCCTGGAGTGTCTCGGACGGTTCGCCGGCCGCTCCCTGTACGTGGACGAGGACGTCTACCGTTCCGAGGTCGAGACGGGTCACCGCAATCGGGCGCTGGCGTATCTGATGCGCGGGACCGGTGTGCTGCGGGGTGATCCGGTCCAGGCGGTCGACACCTACTTCCGGCAGTGCTCGGTACGGGCCACGGTGACCGACCTGGCGGTGATGGGAGCCACCCTGGCGAACGGGGGCACGAACCCGGTGACGGGAGAGCGTGTCGTTCCCGAGCCGGTGGCCCTTCAGGTGCTGTCGGTGATGGCCATGTGCGGGATGTACGACGCCGCCGGGAGCTGGATGCTGCACGTGGGACTGCCGGCCAAGAGCGGGGTGTCCGGAGGGCTGGTCGCCGTCAGTCCGGCCCGCTTCGGGATCGCCCTCCACAGCCCTCCGCTGGATGCTGCCGGCAATCCCGTCCGGGGCGTCGCGGCGCTGCGGGAGCTGTCCGAGCGCTTCGGGCTGCATCTGATGCACAATGCCGCGCCGGGCGCCCCGACGGTGATGCTGTCGACGACCACGAGCAGCGGGCGGATCGCCCTGATCGCGGCTCAGGGCAAGCTGGACTTCACCGCGGCCGAGCGGGTGCTGTTCGCCCTGGAGCGGCGGAGAGTGGGCGCGCCGGGCGGGGTCGTCCTCGACCTCGAACGCGTCACCGGCATGGACAGCACGGCCAAGGCGATGCTGGAGCGCGCGCTGACACTGCTCATCGAGGGTGGACATGATGTGACCGTGGTCGGCGACCTTCCCTTCAGGGCCCGGGGAACCTGGCGGCGGTCGACGGACCGCGCCCAGGCCCTCGCGGACGCCGAGCACGCACTGACCGCCGCCCGCGACCCGAACCCTGGCCCCGGTCGGCACCCCGGCTAGAACACCGGCACCGGTACCGGGGGCCATTCCCCGGTGGGCGGCCAGCATCTGCCGCCAGGAGCGGTCAGGCTTGGTCTGCCGTGGCCCTGGTCTGCCGTTCCCTGCTCTGCCGTACCCTGGCCTGCCGTTCCCTGGCCTGCCGTGGCCCGCCGTCTCAGACCACCTCACAGGCTCGGTCGAAGGCGGCGGAGTCAAACGGGACGGGGTCGGGAATACCGGCGTCGGACGGAGCGGGCCATGCCTGGGCCGAGCAGTCGACGACCCGGTCGGGGTGGGTCACGGTGTGCCCCAGGCGCGCCACGAGTTCGCTGCCCACCGTCGGCTGCGGGACGTCCTGCGGGACGAAGAGAACCGAGACCTGCAGGTGCGGCGGCTCCGCGAACCAGCGCCGTCTGCCCGCCCAGACGAAGGGCGACAGGTGGTGATTGGCGGTGGCCAGACCGAGCCGGGCCACGTTCTTGGCCCGGGGCACCACACCGTGCAGGTCCTTCGGGGCTTCCAGGCCCACCCCGTGCGAGGTACCGCCCGAGACGACCACCAGGCAGCCGTCGGAGGGCACCTTGCCCTGCAGGAAACCGAAGCGCTCCCCCTTCACGACCTGCCTGACCTCCAGGACCGACGTCCGGAATTGGGTGGCTTCCTGGTCGCCCAGCCACAGCTGGGTCCCGATGCGGGCGCGGATGCGCGTGTGGGGGAACTGCGTCTGCACCTGGTCGAGTTGCTCGGCCCCCAGATGGCTGACGAACATCGTGTGCAGGGGAAGACCCGCGGCACGGAGTCGCTCCATGCACGCGATGACCTCCCCTGCGGCGTCCGGGCCGCCGGTCCGGTTCAGCGGCAGGTGGATGGCGAACCCCTCCAGACTCACGTCCTCGACTCCGGACCGGAGCAGGTGCAGGTCGTGGGCGCTGACGCCCGGCGACTTCATGCTGCTCATCACCTCGACCACGACCCGGGCTCCCCTCAGGCTGCGCAGGCTCTCGACGCAGGACACCGAACGGATCACCCGCCCCGGCAGCGCGGGGGCCTGCTCACCGCGCCAGTACGGCGACAGGACCAGAACCCTTCCGCTGTACACATCCTTCATCCGGGCCGCCTCGTAGGTCGTACCGACGGCGATGACGTCCGTGTTCAGGCGCATGGCCTCCTCGGCCAGCGCCTCGTGGCCGAAGCCGAATCCGTTGCCCCTGACGACCGGGACCATCCCGGGGAACTGCCGGGTCACCACATCCTGATGCGCCCTCCAGCGCACGGGGTCGACGTAGAGCGTGAGCGCCATGACCGGTGACCTCCCTCTCGCGGCCGCGCGACGCGCAGCAGTGAAACTGTCGGCAAGTACGGGCATCGCCCGACGTCCGTTCAGAACCGGCCACAATGGAGCGGGAAACCACATGCCGTGTGGTCTCGACGATCGTCTCCGGGTCCGTTGCTCAGCGCTGGTTGAGCCATCTGCGGACCCAGTAGTTCTGGTCCGCGTCCCGTTCGACGATCCACTGGTGGCTGACGTCGCCCGCCAGGCGTCCGGCGAAGCCGAGCAGCGTGGAGCGCAGCCGCGGGCAGGGCCCCGGCGCAGGGCCTCCATGGTGTGGTTCTCCGGCCCGCCCATCGAGACCTCCTGTTCCGCTACGAGGTGATGGGGCGGTCGGAGAGGTGGGCGAGCTCAGTGAAGAAGGCGCGGTAGAGGGGCTCGTCGCCGGTCGGGATCTCGACGGTGGCGAGCAGGTGCCGGGAACTCGTCGTGCCGGCGTATATCGGTTCGTCGAGCTGCTCGACGTTGCCGAAGTGCAGCCGGGTCAGGCCGCCCTTGCGTGCCTCGGCGCGCACCTTCACCCAGCGCAGCGGTGTCCGGTACGACCCGATGATGCGATTGCGCCGGAACAGCTCGAAGATGCCGTGGTCGACCCGCAGATGCACGTCACCGTGCTCGAAGACCTTCGCGTCCACCGAATCCACGTCAGTCCGTCCGACGGTCGGCGAGCGTGGCCACTTGGGTGAAGTACGCCCGGAACAACGTCTCGTCGGCGGGCTGCACCTGGACCGCCGGCGAGCTGGCGAATCTGAAGGCGAGCCGGTCGGTGCCGTAGAGCGCGGCGTTCGGATCGCGGACGACACCGAAGAACAACTGACCGGGCTTCTCCGGCTTCTTGTAGTGCACCAAGACCCCGAGCCAGCGCAACGGAACTCTGAACGTGTGCTCGGCGCCTGCCAGGTTGAAGAGCTCGAACACTCCCCGGTCCACGCGCAGGTGCAAGTCCCCGTAGTCGAATATGAGCGGTTCCATGCCGGAGAAGGTATCGCGGCCGTGGGAAGAACTGAACCCGGCCCTGCCGCCTGAGGCTCTCCTCAGGCGGCAGGGCCGGGAACGAGACGGAATTCCCCACCCCGTCAGTACTGCTCGGTCTCCTGGAACCCGGTGTTCCCGTCGTCATCGGCGCTGAAGGCGTCCGCCGCGGCGGTCGGGTCGAATCCGGGCGGGCTGTCCCTGAGGGTCAGGCCCATGCCGGCCAGCTTCATCTTGACCTCGACGATCGACTTCCCGCCGAAGTTGCGGATGTCCAGCAGGTCCGCCTCGGAACGCGCCGTGAGCTCGCCCACCGAGTGGACGCCCTCGCGCTTGAGACAGTTGTACGAACGGACGGTGAGATCGAGCTCCTCGATCGGCAGCGCCAGATCGGCGGCCAGGGCCGCAACCGTCGGGGACGGGCCCATGTCGATGCCCTCGGCGTCGGCATTGAGCTCGCTGGCCAGACCGAACAGCTCGACCAGGGTCTTGCCGGCCGACGCCAGGGCGTCACGCGGCAGCACCGCCTGCTTGGTCTCGATGTCGACGATCAGCTTGTCGAAGTCGGTGCGCTGCTCGACACGGGTCGCCTCCACCGTGCAGGTGGCCTTGAGCACCGGGCTGTAGATGGAGTCGACCGGGATGCGGCCGATCTCCTGGCCCTGCTGCTTGTTCTGGACGGCGGAGACGTAGCCGCGACCGCGCTCGACGGTGAGTTCCACCTCCAGCTTGCCCTGGGCGTTCAGGGTGGCCAGAACCAGGTCGGGGTTGTGCACCGTGACACCGGCCGGCGGCGTGATGTCGGCGGCGGTCACGACACCGGGGCCCTGCTTGCGCAGGTACATCACCACCGGCTCGTCCTCCTCCGAGGACACCACGAGCTGCTTGATGTTCAGGACGATGTCGGTCACGTCCTCCTTGACGCCCGGCACGGTGGTGAACTCGTGCAGAACGCCATCGATGCGGATGCTGGTGACAGCGGCACCGGGGATCGACGACAACAGCGCCCGGCGCAGCGAGTTCCCCAGGGTGTAGCCGAATCCCGGCTCCAGCGGTTCGATGACGAACCGTGAACGCCACACCTCGACGACCTCTTCGGTCAACGACGGACGCTGAGCGATCAGCACAGGAAAAATCCTCCATACTCCGGCGCCCCGACGCGGCGCCACCACCCGTGACTTTACTGGCGTCTGGCCTCCACCGAGCCGCGCCGTGCTGGCGTCGGCGGCTCCGACAGGTTTATCCCGCTTCTTCCGGCCAGCCGCTCGGGCCGGCCGGCCGGAAGCGACCGCTGGCCAACGCCCGTATCCGGACCGGCCGCGGAAGGGTCTCGGAGCTCGAATGTCCGTGCGATACGGCAGGGTGGTCGCCATGCGAACACGACGTGGGACGGTGGCGATCACCGGTGCTGCCGGGCGGATCGGCTCGGCAGTACGAGCCGGATTGCGCGACGAGGTGAAGCGGCTGGTGCTCATCGACCGCGTCCAGCTCACCGCGCAGTCGCCGACGGAGGACGTCCACCAGCTCGATCTGCGGGACGCCGACGCGGTGGCGGAAGCTCTCCAGGGTGCGGATGCGGTGATCCACCTGGGCGGGATTCCGGACGAAGCCCCCTTGCCGGACCTCCTGGACGCGAACGTCCTCGGAACGCACAACGTGCTGGAGGGAGCGCGCCGACAGGGGCTGCGGCGGGTGGTTCTCGCCAGCAGCAACCGTCTCGGCGGCTTCCATCCGGTCACGGAGACCGTGACACCCGACCTGCCCGCACGCCCGGACGGCCTCTACGGGGTGAGCAAGGTCGCCATGGAGGCGCTCGGGCGCCTGTACGCGGACAAGTTCGGCCTGTCCGTGGTGTGCCTGCGCATCGGGAGCTACGAGGACACCCCGACCGAACGACGCCACCTGTCCACCTGGCTGAGCCCCCGCGACTGCCTCGGCTTCGCCCGCGCGGCCCTCACCGCTCCCGACGTGCACTTCACCACCGCCTACGCGGTCTCCGCCAACACCCGCCGCTTCTGGGACATCGCGGCCGGCGCCGAGCTGGGTTACGTGCCCGCGGACGATGCGGAGGCCTTCGCTTCGAGCCTTCCGGCCGCCGGGGACTCGACTGGGAGCGAGCTGCAGGGCGGCGCGTATACCGGAAAGGAGTACACGCTCCGTCACATCTGAAGACCTCCACGGCAACCGGATCGGGTGAACGACGCGGAGGTCCAGCGGGTGACACCGCTCCGCTCCACCCGCCTCGTCGTGGCCACCCTCGACGCCCAGCGGAAACCCGCCCGAACCCGGCCCGGTCCGGCAGGGCCGGCGCGACAAACGGGCGCGGTGACAAGGTCGACCGCTTCCTGGAGGTCGGTGTGGGGCGGCCTCTAGGATGGCGGTATGGCGGATCCTCGACCCACTTCGGCGTTTCACGTGACCAACATCGGCGTCACGCCCACGGATCGACTGATCGGGGCGCTGGATGCGCAGGCCGACAGCGAGGGTGTACGCAGACTTCGGCAGTGGGCTCATGCCGCGGTGGCAGCTCAGCCCGGGGAGCGGGCGGTGGATGTCGGGGCGGGCACCGGGTCGGAGACCCAGGTTCTCGCGGCCGCTGTCGGGCCGGCCGGCGAGGCGGTCGGGGTCGAACCGCACGACGGGCTGAGGGAGGCCGCGGAACACCGCGCGGCCGCGGCCGGCAACGCCGCCCGGTTCGTCGCGGGTGACGCGACGGCGCTGCCGCTCGACGATGCCGGCACGGATGTGGTGTGGTGCGAGCGCGTCTTCCAGCACCTCACCGAACCCGCGAAGGCGGTCGGCGAGATCGTCCGCGTGCTGCGCCCCGGCGGGCGCGTCGTCCTGCTCGACACGGACTGGGCGACCGCGCTCCTGCACCCCGGTGACCCCGAGGTCGTCGCCGCGCTGATGCGCCGCGCGCTGACGGCCTCGGCGAATCCCCACGCCGGACGGCAGCTCGTCGGCCAACTGGCCACGGCGGGGCTGGAGATCACGGATGTCGGCTCCCAGGCACTGATCCAGAGCAACACCAAGGTCAACTGGCAGCTCATCCGCATGCTCGGCGAGTCCGCGCTGCGCGAGGAGCTGATCACCGCGCAGCAGCGGGACGCGCTGTACGCCGATCTCACCGCCGCCGCCGATGAGGGCGCGCTTCACATGTCCGTGACCATGTTCGGAGTGGCCGCGAGGCTTCCGTCCGCTTGATCCGAACCCGTCGGGTCCGACGGGCCGGTCGCCATCACCGGCCGGTTCTTTCGGCCGCCCCTTTCCTACCGCGGCCCTTGCGAAGCCGTCCCTTTCCGTTGACCTTGCGCATTGCCAGCCCGGCCGCGCTGATGATCAGCGCGGTCGGCAACTGAGTAAGGATTCCCTGCAACACGTAGTGCATTTTCTGATCTCCCCAGCGGTTCGACGGCCACTCTCCACATCAAGGGATAGCAGGCAGAGCCGCGGAGTTACGGAGTCCGCGACAGACCGGACCGAAGGCCGACGATCCGGAACGCTGCTTTACGGATCGATACAACCCCGGCCACATCATTACGGGGCAACCTCCGTGCAGGGCGGGGCGGTTGTGGATAATGAGCGCATGGACTCCTTGCCGCGCTACCCGGCCCGGGAACGCCTGGGGCATGAACTGTATTCACTCTCGCGTGCGAACGACATCAGCCTGCGCGAGATATCGAAACTCATGAACCATGATCACTTTCTCAGCCATACCGCCATCGGCAGTCTGCTCAAGGGAAAGACCGTGCCCCGGCTGAGGCTGGTCCTCGAAGTCGTCCGGGTACTCGAAGGCGACGCGGACAAGGTCCAGGCCTTATGGGCGGCCGCGGATGCGGAGAAGCGCGAGAAAGGCGCTTCCTATCGAGAGCCCGTCGAACCGTCCGACGGCGAGACGAAGGAAACGTCGGGCTGGCGCTCCTCGTTCTCCCTGCTGGAGCTCGAAGCCGCCCATGAGGAGATCCAGGAGAAGATATCCAAGAATCGTGCGCGGGAGAAAGCAGCGCACGAAGAGTACTACGACATGTTCGAGGAGCGAGCGAAGGTCGTCGGCCGGATCCTCAGGCTGCAGGCGGAACTGGCCGCGGAACGTGGTGACAAGACAGCGCTGGAGGCCCAGCTCGCCTCGCTCGCATCGGAGCGCAAGCGTCTCACGAAGAGGATTCAGGAGCTGGAGGCCGAGCTGAGCCGCGTGCAGGCAACCCTGTTGAGCCTGTCGGACGAGTCCAGCCAGGTGAATGAACGGCGCGCGGACTGCGGTAACGAGTGGGCCCGTACGGAGGAGTACCGGGCGATCGTCCTCGGCCGGCAGCTGAGTGATGAACGGGTCCGCCGGGAGGAATTGGAGCGCCGGCTGCACGGGTACGAAGGCGGCCGGTAGCCACCTCGTCAGCTGGCGACCGCCGTACCCCTCTGGGCCGCGTCCTCGTCAGGCGGCCGCCGGACGGGCGTCGAGGACGTGCCCGGCCAGTTGGCGGGCGGAGGCCGCGGGGTGGGTTGCGGGGCGGGTGACCCCGGCCGCGAGTGCGCCGTCGATGAGCAGCAGAAGCTGGCCGGCCGCGGCCATGACGTGTGGATGCCCGAGCGCGAGGAGCTCGTGCTCCAGAAGCTGCTGCACCCGCATGCGGTACGCACGGGTGATGGCGTGCCCCGGGTGGTCGGGGTCGGTCAGGGCGAGATCCGCGGCCAGATAGCGGCAGCCGCGGAAGTCGGGCCGGTCGATGGCCACGGCGATGCCGTCGAAGACGCCCAGCAGACGGGCACGGGGGTCGTCGCCCGCCGCCTCCATGGCCTGGTGGTAGGCGGCCTCGTCCTCGGCGGTACTCCGCCGCAGGACTTCCGCGATCAGCCCGTCCTTGCCGCCGAAGTGCTCGTAGAGCGAGCGCCGGGCCACGTTCGCCTCCTTCAGCAGGGCGTCGACGCCCACGCCCATCCCATGGCTGTAGGTCAGCCGCTGGGCGGCTTCCAGGAGTCGTTCGCGAGGTCCCGGTGCGGTGCGCGTCGTCATAAGTGACAGCCTGCCACCCATTGACGAGTAGATCAACTGGTCTATATGGTCTTGGTAGATCAATCGTTCTACTTCTGGACCGGCCGACTCCGCCCGCGGCGTCAACCTCATGCACCTACGGAACGGCCTGATCGTCGAGGCCCTCGGCTACAGCAGGACCACCGGCGACGTACCACTGGCCGTCGACGCGCTCGGCGGAAGCGACGGACGCGACGCGCTCGACCGACTCGCCGGCTGACCCCAGCTGAACTCCCCCCAGCCACAGAACGAACGAGGAGAACACCATGCGCAGTTACCACGTCAACAGCGGGGCCGGCATAGAAGGCCTGTCGATCAAGGAGCACGCGCGCCCGGTCCCCGGCACCGGACAGGTCCTGGTCGCCGTCAAAGCCGTGTCCCTCAGCAACCGCGAGCTGATGGTGCTGCGGGGCAACTACGTGCTACCGGTGAAACCGGACGTGATACCGGTGTCCGACGGCGCCGGCGAGGTCGTCGCGCTCGGTCCGGGAGTACACGGAGTGAAGATCGGCGACCGCGTTGCGGCGACCCTCTTCCCGAGCTGGCAGGACGGCCCGTTCGGCCTGCAGCATCTGCCACAGCGCGGCGGCTCCCTCGACGGCATGCTCACCGAGCTCGCGCTGATCAGCGAGGACTCGCTCGTCCCGGTCCCCGACCACCTCTCCTACCAGGAAGCGGCGACGCTCCCCTGCGTCGGGGTCACCGCCTGGAACGCGCTGACCGGTGACGGCATCGGCCTGCGAGCGGGCGAGACCCTGGTGACCCAGGGGTCAGGCGGCGTGTCGCTGTTCGCGCTCCAGTACGCCAAGGCGCTCGGAGCCCGGGTGATCGCGACGACGAGCGGCCCGGACAAGGCGCGGCGCCTCATCGAACTCGGCGCGGACGAGGTCATCGACTACCGGGCCACCCCCGACTGGGCCGCCAAGGTCGTGGAGCTGACCGGCGGCCGAGGTGCCGACCGCGTGGTCGACGTGGCGGGCCTGTTGGACCAGTCGCTCAAGGCGGTGGCGGTGGCGGGTCACGTCGCCTGCGTGGGCTTCGTCTCCGGCGCGGCACAACCCCTGGACCCCGGCGTACTGTTCGCCTCCGGCGCCGCCCTGCGCACGGTGGCCGTCGGCAGCCGTAGCCAGTTCCTCGCGATGAACCGGGCCATGGCCGTGAACCGGATCCACCCGGTCATCGACCGGGAGTTCACCTTCGAAGAGGCCCCCGACGCGTACCGCTTCTACGCCTCGGGCAAGGCCTTCGGCAAGGTCGTCATCACGCTCTGAGCCCACCAGCTGCGACGGACCGCACGCACCTCCCTCGTGACGGGGAGGTGCGTGCGGTGCGTTCGGTACGTGCGGGCGCTCGAATTTCTTCTCATGAGGAGGTAAAACAAGGCCTCTTGGGGCAGGCGACGCACACAACACCGATCGAGGAGGCCCACATGCCCATCACCTTCCGCAAGTCGTTCCGGATCTTCCCGGGCGTCCGCCTCAACGTGAACCGCAAGTCGCTGTCCCTGACCGTCGGTTCGAAGGGCGGTCATCGCACCTGGTCGACCACCGGCAGAAGGACCACTTCCACGGACCTCCCGGGCCCCTTCGGCTACCGCCACACCGACACCCGCGACTGAAACCCAAGCCGACTGCCGGGCCTGGCCACGCAGGGTCAGAGCTCATGAGCTCTTTCGTGGCGGGGTTCGTACAGACCGACCTCGCCGCCTCCGGGCAGTTGCAGAATGCTCATCAGGCCCCACCCCTGGTCGGTCACCGGCTGGATGAACGTGACGCCCTTCGCCGTGAGTTCCTGCACGCTGGCGTTGACGTCGTCGCACATCAGGAAGAGCTCGTGGCGCTCCGGGCCGTCCGTGGGGTGCACGGCTATTTCGGCGGGCGGCAGCTTGAAGATGAGCCATCCGCCGCCCGCATCCACGTGCGGATAACCCAGCACGTCGCGGAAGAACGCGCGATCGGCTTCGGCATCCCGGCTGTAGATCACCACATGAACACCATTGATCATGATCAGATCCTCACTTGGCGGCCTTCGCCGCCGCCTTCAATTCCTGCTTGTGTGCCCGCACCTTCGCGAGCGACTCCGGCCCGGTGATGTCGGCGGCCGACCGGTAGACCCCGGCGGGCCCGTACTTGCCCGCGGCCTCCCGCCACCCCTTCGGCCGTACGCCCAGCCGCTTGCCCAGCAGTGCCAGGAAGATCTGCGCCTTCTGCTCTCCGAAGCCGGGCAGCGCCTTCAGCCGCCCCAACAGCTCCGCGCCGGTATCCGCGTCCGTCCACACGGACGCGGCATCCCCGTCGTAGTGCTCGACCAGGTACGCGCACAGCTGCTGGACCCGCTTCGCCATGGATCCCGGATAGCGGTGCACGGCCGGTTTCTCCGACAGCAGCGCCGCGAAGGCGTCCGGGTCGTACGCGGCGATGGCGTGCGCGTCCAGATCATCGGCACCCAGCCGCTGAGCGATGGTGTACGGCCCCGCGAAGGCCCACTCCATCGGCACCTGCTGGTCCAGCAGCATGCCCACCAGCGCCGCCAGCGGACTGCGGCCGAGCAGCTCGTCGGCCTCCGGCTGCTGGGCCAGCCGCATCGTGATCTCCATATCTCCAGCTTCGCCCCCACCCGGGCTTTCCGCACGGTCGGCACACACGAAAGCCCCCGCGCGGCGGACGGCGGGGGCTGTATCCCCGCCAATTCCGCGCGGGGACGACTTCGCGCAATGCAGATTCGGCGCGGCGGTGGTACGTGTGCCGCGGACGCTGTGGACATACCGCCGGCGCGTCACCGGCGAGGCTCGCTGTGGCTGGCCTAGCCGGCAGGCCATGTGCCCTTCTCGGGCCCCACCGGTTGGGTGCTCTCCCAGGAACAGGCCTGGGAGAGGCTGGAGACGACCGGTCTGGGCACGGCCTTGGCCGAGGGAGCCGAGGGGGCTGGGTGAGGTTACTGAGCTGCGTCGATCAGTACGCGGAGTTGACGTTGTCGATCGAACCGTAGCGGTGGGCCGCGTAGTTGGCGGCGGCCGTGATGTTGGCGACCGGGTCGGTGAGGTGATTGGCGGTGCCGGCGACGTGGTAGGTGTCGAACGTCGGCTGGATCACCTGGAGCAGGCCCTTGGACGGGATGCCGTTGATGGCGTTGATGTCCCAGTCGTTGACGGCGTTCGGGTTGCCGCTGGACTCGCGGATGATGTTGCGGTGGAGGCCGGAGTAGCTACCGGGGATGCCCTTGGCCTTCATGATGGCCAGCGACTCGCGGATCCAACCGTCCAGGTTGTCCGCGTACTTCGGAGCCGACACGGCAACCGGCTTGCGCACGGTCGACCGGTTCGCGGCCGGCTTGGCCTTGTGCTCGGCGGCGGCGGCCGGCTTGGCCTTCGCGGGTGCCTTGGTGAGGTCGCGGGAGGTGTTCTTCGCGGCCGCGGCGGTGGGCTTGCCGACGTAGGCCGGGTAGGCCTTGTCGGCCACTCGCTGGGTGAGTCCCTCGACCTTGGTGCCGGCCTGGCTGCCGGCGGTGACCTTCGCGACGTCGATGGCGGGGAGCGCGGAGGTGCTCTGGGTGGCGGTGCCGGCCAGGGCGAGTGCCGTGGTGGCGCCGGCGGCGGTCAGAGCGACCGCGGAGACCTTGAGGCGCTTGGAGGGGCGGAAGGTGCGCAGGGCGGAGAGCTGAGTGCGTGCGGGCATGCGGTAGGAACCTCTTCCAGACGGGATCAGGGGACGGCCGGCCGTAGTGGCGGCGTGCGGAGCAGGTGGCGGGCCCGGTCTCGCTGATGTGTCGAGAGGGCGTGGCGCTCATGTTCGTCTTGCTCGATCCATGGTTAACGCGGCGCGTCAGCGATGGCAAAGACCTCGATTACTACCCGTCTTAGTAAACAGAGCCGAAAGGCACCCGTCGGGGCTGTGCGCGGCCCGAAAGGGAAGGCGAAAGTGTCCACTAAGCGGCTTCGGACGTGACGTACGTCCTGTGCCCGGGCTCACGCGATACGGGGTTTTCGGGCCGCCAAAACAGGCCCTCTTGGGCAATGTGTTGCTATCGCCCACCCATCCCGGGGCCCTTTGATCCCGGCGTTACGCACGCCCGGCGCGAAAGCTCCCACCGGCCCAGGACCGGCCCATTCTGTTTGACGAGTAGGACGAGCAGGACGAGTGAGACCAGTAATAAGAGGAGCGAAAGAGGGTGCCGTGACTTTCGGTGCGCGGAAACTCACTCATGCGGACAGCCGGACGGGCTGTCCCCGGCGCGGTGGGCGCACTCCGGGAAACAGCCCGTGATCAGAGAAGGTCCCTCACCAGGGAAGGCCTCTCACCAGGGAAGTGCGCCCTCGGCGTCGAAATACCCCCCGGTCGGGCCGTCAGGGCTCACCTGCGCCATACGCACGATGATCTCGGCGCCCTGCTCGACGCTCTGAATGCCGCTGTGCGCATTCAGGTCGGTCTTGGTGAAGCCGGGCTCCACCGCATTGATCCGCATGTTCGGGAACGCCTTCGCGTACTGCACCGTGATCATGTTGACCGCGGTTTTCGACGCCGGATAGGCCACGCCCGGGTAGGCGTACGTCGGGAGGCCCGGGGTGGTGACCAGAGAAAGCGAGGCCAGGCCGCTGCTGACGTTGACCATGACCGGGGCGGCGGAACGCTGCAGCAGCGGGAGAAATGCGTGGATGACACGCACCGTGCCGAAGACGTTCGTTTCGAACGTCTTCCGCAGCACGTCCGCGGTCAGGTCCAATGCACCGATCACGACGGTGCCGTCCCGCATCTCTTCCTGGATACCGGCGTTATTGATCAGTACGTCCAGTCCTCCGTCGGCCTCGACGGCCTTCACCGCGGCCTGTACGGACGCGTCGTCGGTGACGTCGAGCTGCACCACGCGCGCGCCGAGCCGCTCGGCGGCCCGGCGGCCGCGTTCGGCGTCCCGGCTTCCGAGGTAGACGGTGTGTCCCGCGGCGATGAGCCGGCGGGCGGCCTCGAAGCCGAGACCCTTGTTGGCTCCGGTGATCAGTGTCGTTGTCATGCCTCCACGCTGCGGCACGGCTGCACGGGTCAGCCAGGAGTCCCGTTTTCCTGGGACTCCCAGTACCAGGACGATCCGGGCCCGGGCGGTGCACAGTGGTGTCATGGCGACCACGGAGTTCGGGCACACTTTGCGGCGCTGGCGCGACCGGGTCTCCCCGGAGGCGGCAGGGCTGGCGGTCGGCGGCCACCGGCGCGCGGCAGGGCTGCGCCGCGAGGAGCTCGCCCTGCTGGCCGGGATCTCGGTCGACTACGTCACCCGCCTCGAACAGGGCCGCGCGACCAACCCTTCGGAACAGGTCGTCGAGGCCCTGGGCCGGGCTCTGCGCCTGTCCGTGGCCGAGCGCGAGCATCTGTTCCACGCCGCCGGGCTGGTACCACCGGGGCGGGGTACGGTGCCTGCCTACATCACACCGAGCGTCCAGCGGATGCTGGACCGGCTGGCCGGGACGCCCGTCGCGGTCTCGGACGCGGCGTGGACCCTGCTGCTGGCCAACCCCTTGTACGTGGCCTTGATGGGTGAGCTGCACGGCGACGAGCGCAACGCGGTGTGGCGTACCTTCCTCGGCCCGGCCGGCCGCGTCCGCCACACACCTCAGTCCCAGCGCGCACTCGAGATCGCGCAGGTCACGGCGTTGCGGGCGACCGCGAGCCGGTATCCGGCGGACCTGCGGGTACGGCGGCTGGTCGCGGAGCTGCGCGCGAAGAGCGACCGGTTCGCCGAACTGTGGGACGGCGGAGCCGTCGGCCGGCACGAGGCCGCGCGCAAGACCATCGACCACCCGCAGGTGGGCGCCCTGACGCTCGACTGCGACATCCTCAGCGTCGCGGGAAGCGATCTGCGCATCATGATCTACACCGCCGAGCCCGGCACCACGGATGCCGAACGCCTTGCCCTCCTCGCCGTGCTCGGCACCCAGACACTCACCGGATAGCGGCCCGCACCCGTTCTCACCGGCTCCCCACCGGCTTTTCAGCGGACCGCGGCGTCAGAAACGGATGTCCGGCGCCTGGAGGACGATGCGCAGGAGCTCGTCGGCACGCTCGGCGTCGACCTCGGGGCGCAGCCAGACGTTCTGGGCGGGGTCGGCGGCCGGGTCCTCGCCGACCGTCACCCAGAGCAGCAGGCCCCACAGCACCGTGGGGGAATGCCCGGCCATCCGAGAGCCGAGTCCGACCGGTACGGCCACGCCGATGCGCGGCGGCGGGGTGCCGTCGAAGTCGGGCGGAGCGAAGTCCGAGACGTCGTGACCGGCGAGGACCAGCGGTGTCCCGATGATCTGGAGCCAGTGCACCTCGATGCCGTCGCTGCTCCGGCTGAGCGCGACCGACAGCCAGGCCCGCACCGTCGCCTCCGGGTCGGGGAGCCAGCTCAGCGGGCCGTCGGGGTCGGTGGCGCGGTGCAGGTCGTCCTGCGGTGGCCCGAAGTTCTCGTTCTCCACGGGTCCCTCGAGCTCGTTGCCGTCACGGTCCACCCGCCACCAGCGGCGGATCGACTCCCGTGGCGCCCAGGTCTCCGACGAGTACTCCCCCGCGACCTCGTAGATCCAGCGGGTCCCGTCGTCGTCACCGCCGGGCATGGGTGCGTCCTGCGGCCCGACCGGCCGCAGCGTCGGCTGAGGGCGTGCGTCCTCCGGTGCGTCCGGAGGTGTGTCCCGTGGTGCGTCTTGCGGTGTGTCCAGCGGCCGCGTGTCCGCAGGCCGTCTCTTGCGCCCGAAGATCCCCATTCCCCGTCCTCCCCCTCGACCCGTGCGGTTGTGCGACATCCTTCCCCGGGCGGGGGGCGGTCAGGCGGGAAACGGGACTTTTCATCGGCAGCCATGGAGATCAACTCCCCTTACACGTCCGCCTGTTGCCGCCGTATCAGCGACGGTAGGCGTCGATCAGGGCGAAGGTGGCTGCCGGCTGCTCGATCTGCGGCAGGTGACCCGCCTCGGGGATGATCTGGAGCCGGCCGTCACCGAAGGCTTCGGCGTACGCCGCGCCGTAGGCGGGGGTGACGATGCGGTCGCTCTCTCCCCAGAGCAGCAGCGCGGGAACGTCGACGCGCCGCAGGCGGCGGAGCAGTTTGGGGTCGTGCATGTAGGGGTCGCCGGCGAGTTGGCGCATGGTGGCCTGGTTGGCCTGCTGAAGGGCGAGCCGCTCGGCGGGGACGTCGGCCGGGTCGACGTAGAAGCGGGCCGAGTCGTGCCAGGCGTACTCGGCTACGCCGGCGGCGTCGAGCGCGAAGAAGTCGACTATCGGCTCGGCTTCGACATGCACTCCGGCGGCGTCGATGAGGACCAGTCCGGTGATGAGTCCCGCGGTGTCCCGCACGGCCATTTCGGCGGCGGTCCACCCGCCGAGCGAGGAGCCGATGACGAGCACGTCGCGGAGCTTGAGGTCCTGGAGGCAGTGCAGGTAGGCGAGGGCGAGATCGTCGATACCGGTCAGCCACGCGGGGCGAGGAGCGCCGTTCCAACCGGGGTGGGTGGGGGTGATGGTGTGCATGGTCGGTGCGAGGTGGTCCGCGAGTCCGGCGACGGTAGCCGGTCCCCCGCCGCCGTGCAGGATCAGACAGGGGCGGCCGGAACCGGCCTCGGTGAGGGTGATGGACAGGTCGGGGTACACGGCAACCGTGTGGTTCGTTGACATGCCCCGACTCTAACTAAGGATGTTTATATAAACAAGCTTGGTCATGCTCTAGACTGAGTCCATGCCCGATGAACTGCAGGTCCTTGGAAGAGCGGTGAAGCAGGCCCAGTACAAGCAGCACCGGGCGCTCGAGGTCCGGCTCGCCGCTGCCGGTACGACGCTGGCCCAGTGGGACGCCCTCCGCGCGATCAGCCGCACGCCCGGATCAGCGGCCCGCGCACTGGCCGCGGCGACGTTCCAGAGCGAGCAGGCGTTCGGGACGCTCGCCGGCCGGCTGGCGGCCCTCGGCCTGATCGAGCGCAGGCCGGGCCACGGCCGGCGCATCGAGCACCACCTCACCCCCGCAGGCGAAGAGACCCTCACCGCAGGGCATCGGATCGCCGACGAAGTCCTCGCCACCTGCTACGCCGCCCTGTCCCCCACCGACCGCAGCACCCTGCTCGACCTGCTGGGGCGCATCGACAGCGGTCCGGGCGCGTAGCCCGGGCCGCCACGCGGACGCCGGACGACCGGCGTCTTGAACGGACCCCTCGAACCGACGTCTCGAACCGACGTCTTGAACCGACGTCATGAACGGACGTCATGAACGGACGTCTTGAACGGACGCTCTGCCGTCGATCAAGGCCCTGCGTCCAGCACCGCGCGGATTTGTGCCAGCCGCGGATCAGGGGGGTTCCGTCCTCCTGGCCGCTCCGCTCGACACCCCGGAGGAACCGGCTGCCCGCACCCCACGGCGGCCGGCACGGCGTCGTGCCACATCAGCGTTATTCGAAAGGTCGTTCCCTTACCCGGTCTGTCCGGGTTACTGTGCTTCTCTCACCATGATCACCAGCGAGGGAGGGCGCGCGGACCATGGACAACCGCAAGACAGCAGGGCGCCCCGGCCGACCGCCGGGCGCCCCGGGCAACTACGACGGGCTCACCACCCGGCAGGCCGACATCGTCGCCACCATCCGCGACTTCATCGACAGCACCGGCTATCCGCCGTCGATGCGGGAGATCGGCCAGGCCGTGGGCCTGTCGAGCACCTCCTCGGTCGCCCATCAACTGATGGTGCTGGAGCGCAAGGGCGCTCTGCGCCGGGATCCCCACACACCACGCGCCTACGTGCTCCCGGAGGACTCGCGCACCACGAAGACGGCCGGCCGCACGGCGACCGCACGCGTGCCGCTCATCGGGAGGATCGCGGCCGGGATCCCGATCACCGCGCAGGAAGACATCCAGGACGTGCTCGATCTGCCGCGGCTCCTGGTGGGTGAAGGGGAGCTGTTCGCCCTGGAGGTCGTCGGCGACTCCATGATCGACGCGGCCATCGTCACCGGAGACTGGGTCACCGTCCGCCGTCAGAGCTCTGCCGCCAGCGGCGACATCGTCGCCGCGATGATCGACGGCGAAGCCACCGTCAAGCGGTTCAAGCGCGACGCGGCCGGGCACGCGTGGCTCCATCCGCACAACGACGCCTACTCCCCCATCGCCGGCGACGACGCGACGATCCTCGGCCGGGTCGTGGCCGTGATGCGCCGCATGTAGTGCCGCACCCGCACCCCCAGCGGCACCCGCACCGGCACCGTGTCGAGCGTCCGCCGAGCTGGACGCGGGTTGTGTGCTCACCGGCTGTCAGTGCCCTCCCCTCACCCCACCGGAGACGCCCCGCGTCATGTGCCGTTGGTGCGGGCCTCGTAGGCGGTGATCATGTCCTGAACGGCGGCGGGGCCGGGCGCGATGCCGACCCAGACACCGGCGTCGGTCCACATCTGGACGGGGTCCGCCCCGGTGCTGTGGGTGTTGCCGCTGACGATGACATACGGGCCGTAGCGGTCGACCGTGTCGGGCTCGATCTCGCGTATCGGGGCCGGCGACAACACCTCAAGGGCTTCCACCCGCAGCCGCAGCACGCCGTCGGGGGTCCCGCCGGGCAGCATCAGCACGCCCTCCACCCGCAGCAGGTCGCCCTCTTCCAGATCCTCCAGGGCGGTCCTGACCAGGACCGGGTCCGTCACCAGGCACGGGAGCACCATCTCGTCCGCCGCGTGGTCGGTGGGCGAGTGGATCAGCCGGAACGCCGCCGTCGCCCCGTACTCATCGCCGGGCGCCGGGGCGGGGGCGTCTTCGATATAGCCGTCGAGCACCAGGGCGACGGGTTCCAGCGCGCCCATCAGCGGCCGGTGGTGGTAGCGGCGACCGGGGTCGGGGTCGTCATGGTCTCTCCGATGGATCAGTGGCCCGGTGCTGGGTCGACGGTCAGGCAGCGCGCGAGTACGAGGCTGTCAGCCCCCATTGTCTCAGCGCCACCGGTGTACCTCTGCCAGCCCTGCCCCGCGCAGGCGTTGGAGGCGATCTTCAACGGGGGGCGAAGGGTGCACGAGGTCGCCGAGTGAGGCCGGAGACGGTGGGATAGTCGCTGGTGGCAGCCGTGCCCCAGTGGGTCGCCGCAGCCGGTCGCCGTCCATGACGTTGGCGGCGGAATCCGGACAGCCGGTCTGCGCCACCGGCTGTCAGGGGGTCGGCGGGACGGCGTTGGCGGTGCGGAGGAAGTGGATGACGCGGCGGCGGCCGGTGGCGATGAGGTGCTCCTGCAACTCGGCGTCGAGTCGCTGCCGGGCGGCCGGGTCCGCCGACCACCACAGGTCAGCGGGGTCCGGGGGCGCGCCGAGCCGGATACGGACGCACGGACAGGGGTTGCTGAACTCACGGAAGGCGTCCTGCGGATCGGGGAACCACCGCACCACCCATGTACCGACCGCGGCATCGTGATGCTCTTCGGCCAATTCTCCCACCCGTTCGGCCTGTTCGAGCAGGCGCAGCTCCCAGAGCATCGCGCAGTGCGGGCAGCCCGGCACCGGCTCCGCGTCGGCTCGTACGAGGTCGTCGACGGCTTCCCGCAGCGGCGCGGGCAGGGTGCGGCCGTCGTCAGGGGCGGCGAGCGGGCGGGCACGGGGGAGGCGGGATCCGTCCAGGTGACCGCGATCCGCCCGTACTCCAGGACCTGGGTGCCGCCATCACGATCCTCGGCGAGGATGCGGACGAGGAAGAGCACCCGTTCCTCCAGCGCGTCTCCGACCGCGGGTCCCTCCGGATCCTGTGCCCAGGTGAGGTGGTACTCCAGCGCACCCGCGGTGGGCCACGGGGGCAGCAGATAGCGGTGCTCGCGCGGTTCGTCCGGCAGCACCACGGCTTGAACGTCCTCCAGGGGATGTTCCGCGGAGGACGTGCGGAGCCGCATCGAGGTGAGGGGGCAGGCGTAGCGGCGCACCTGCAGGATGTAAGCCGCTGCGGGGGTGGCGAAGAAATCGGCCGGCGGGGTCACGGCGATCACAGCGGTCCCCTGACGGACGCCTGCGGGCAGTTCGGCGTCGTAGCGCAGCGTGAGTTGGCCGGTGAAGTTGAATGCGATCACTGTTGGCACGCCCCCTCGAACGATGCGGTCCGCGAACCGCCTCCGTGCACACCCGGGCCGGCCCGGCGACGGTTCGATTCTCCCCTCCACCGAGCCCCCGTGGCACCCGGTCGACGCAACGGCCGCCGGGTGGCGCTCAGACGCGCCGTGTCCGCGGCGCGCCCGTCACCGACATCACCAGCGAGTACAGCGTCGTGGTCGCCGTGATGAACAGCCGGTTGTTCTTGGGGCCGCCGAAGGCGATGTTGGAGACCGCCTCGGGGACCGCGAGCCTGCCGATCAGCGTCCCGTCCGGGTCGTAGCAGTGCACTCCGCCGTCCATGGCCGCGGCCCACAGCCGGCCTTCGTCGTCGAAGCGGATGTTGTCGAAGCGGCTGACGCCGTCGGTCGTCTCGGCGAAGACCTTGCCGTCCGAGAGGGTGCCGTTCCCGCGGACGTCGAACACGCGGATCTGGCCCGCGCGGGTGTCGGAGACGTACAGCTGTCGCTCGTCGAGCGAGAAGACCAGACCGTTCGGGCCGCCGAAACCGTCGGCGACCAGGCGGACTTCCCCGGTCACCGGGTCCACCCGGTAGACGTTGCACGCACCGATCTCGCTGTCCGCCCGGTGGCCCTCGTAGTCGCTGGTGATGCCGAAGTCGGGGTCGGAGAACCAGATCGAGTCGTCGGACTTCACGGTCGCGTCGTTCGGGCTGTTGAGCCGCTTGCCCTCGAAGCGCTCCGCGAGGACGGTCAGTGTCCCGTCCGGCTCGGTCCGGCTGACGCGGCGGTTGCCCTGCTCACAGCTGATCAGGCGGCCCTGGCGGTCGAGCGTGTTGCCGTTGCTGTGGCCGGCCGGCGAACGGAAGAGGCTGACGGCGCCCGTCGCCTCGTCCCAGCGCAGCATGCGGTCGTTGGGGATGTCGCTCCAGATCAGCTGCCGCCAGGCGGGCAGATAGAGCGGGCCCTCGGCCCAACGGCAGTCCTCATACAGCTTCTCGAACCGTTCGTCGCCGTTCGCACAGCGTCCGGTACGGAAGCGATCGTCCAGAATCTCGTATATCGAGGGGCGAGCGACGGAAGACATGATCACACCTTCATGACTTGAGGCCGAACTACATCCTGTCTCGTATGAATATCGCAGAATGAAGTATGGTGGCAAGCGTGGATGACATCGATCGTGAACTCGTCGCGCTGCTCCAGCAGGACGCCACTCAGGCCTATGCCGCCCTTGGCAAGGCCGTCGGCCTGTCGGCCGGCGCCGCGCACGAGCGGGTGCGGAAACTGCGCGAGCGCGGCATCATCCGGCGGACGACGGTGGACGTGGACCCGGCGGCCCTCGGGCAGGGCGTGCTCGCCTTCGTCATGGTCGAGTCGTCGGCCTGGATGGGCGAGTCGGGCGCGGCGTTCGCCGCAATCCCCGAGATCCAGGAGGCGCACATCATCGCGGGCAGCGCCTCGGTGCTGGTGAAGGTGCGCACCTCCACCACGGTGCAACTCCAGGACGTGCTCCGACGGCTCTACGCCATCGACGGCGTCAGCGGCACCCAGGCCACGGTCTCACTGGAGACCTTCTTCGAGCGGCCGGTCTCACCGCTGGTGAACTGATGGCCGCGCAAGAACCTCAGACGTGTTCGGGAACGATGCGGTGCAGGCCCTTGCGGTCGTAGTAGCCGGTCATAGCGAACCCGAAGGCCAGAGCCGCGATCGAGCCGACCGCGATCATGATCCACGCACGCGTGAGACCGGCGTCGGCCTGGGCCCCGAAGTACATGATCGCCCGTACACCGTCGGCGAGTTGCCGCATGGGTTCGAACTCGGACAGCACGCGGTAGAAGCTGGGCAGCGCCTGCAGCGGAATGGTGGCGCCCGAGGACGGCAGGGCCAGCGCGATGAACACGAACATGCTGATCAGCTGGCCGATCCCGCCGAAGGCGGCGAGCAGCGCCTGGACCCCGAGCCCGACCGCGGCGGTCGCGCAGAACGAGAAGACCCACAGCAGCGGCAGATGGGACGCGTCCATACCCAGGATCACCACGGTCGCCAGCATGATCAGACTCGAGGTCAGCGCGGAGAGCCCCAGCGACATCACACACGTGACGATGAACGTCCGGGTCCGGGTGATCGGCACGGTGGGCCGCTGGGTGCGCACCGGCCCCAGCTCGCTGGCCGCGTAGCCGAGGGCGACGTCCACGCCGTTGCTGATCACGCTCGCCCCGAGGAACCCGGACAGGACCAGGAGCAGGGTGTAGTAGAACGCGGTCAGACCGAGACCGCTGTGCGAGCCGATGGCATGCCCGACGGAGACCTTGACCGTCACGGGGTCCTGCAGGAGAAGCCGTTCGGCGTTGGTCATCGCGCCGCCCCCAGGGCGCTGCCGCTCGATGAGCGAAGCGCCGAGCTGCGCCGATGCCGCGTGTGCCGTCTGCTGGGAGATGGAACTCGCCAGCGAGGAGGCCAGGCTGCCCGCCCCCGGGTTGGTCAGCACCGACATCGTCGGCCGCACCGGCTGCTGCCCGGTCGGCGCCCCCAGCGCGCCGACGGCCGCGGTGAAGCCGTCCGGCACCTCCAGGACGCCGTAGAGCTTCCCGGAGGCGAGCCCGTCCCGGGCGGCCCCCGCGTCGAGCTGCCGCCACGACGCCTGCTGCTGTGACGTGGCCGATGCGGCGATGCCGTCGGTGACCTGCCGGCCCAGGTTCATCGGCTGCCCCGCCACCACGGCGCCCCGGTCGGCGTTGACCAGGCCGATCGGCATGTGGTGCAGACTGCCGTTGGGGTTGAGGATGCCGCCCATGTAGACCAGGGAGAGCAGCAGGGCGACCAGCCCGATGATGGTCGCCGGGAAGGCCCAGATCTTGGGATTTCCCACGACCTGCCGCACGGTCGCGCCGGTGATGCGCTGGTTCGCTGGCATCGCTCTCCATCGGTAGCAGTCCCTGGTGCCATCCGAGGGGAGAGTATCCCTTTATAGGGTGCTTTGGTCCGCTTCTGACGTCTCGTCGATCAAGTTCCGTGACGCGACGTTGGAGGAGCACCCCGCCCGGGCGAGCCGGTGTCCGTCACTGCCTGATCGTCACAACCTGGTCGTCACCGCCTCGAGACCGCCCTCCTGGAGCAGTTGCCACATATGACGGCGGCGCAGCTTGCCGCTGGTGGTGCGCTTGAGCAGACCGCGGCGGCCGGCGACGAGGGTGAGGGCGGGCTCGGGGCCGAGTTCGGCCCGCAGCATGTCGGTCACCTTCTCCGTCCAGGGGCCGGGGGCGGCCTCCACGAAGACGGCGACACCGGCCCGGCCGCGATCGTTGAGGGCCACCAGCGCCGCGCGGTCCCGGTCCAGCCCGGCCGCCGCGGCGACCTTCGCGTCGAGGTCGTCGACGTAGACGCTGCGCCCGCGCAGTTTCAGGCTGTCGCCCATCCTGCCCAGGACGAAGAGCTGGCCGTCGTGCAGGAATCCGGCGTCCGCGGTGCGGAGTTCACCGTCGACGAAGCGGGTGGCGTCCGGACCGCCCTCCCGCCCCGCGTGGTAGCCCGGCGCCACCGAGGCGCCGGACACGGCGATCTCCCCGAGATGGCCCGCCGGGACGGGGTCGCCGTCCGCGTCGACGATGCGGACGGCGACCCCGTCCCCCTCCTGGGGAAAGCCATGGCCGACCAGCCAGCCGGAGCCCGGCTCGACCGCCGCGTCGGCCAGCCGGGCGGTGTCCTCGACGGTCACCGCCCGGCCGATCCGCAGCGCCGCCCAGTCGGGGCGCACGATCAGGAGCGGCGCCGCGCCGCCCGTCACCGCGAGCGTGTTCTCCGCCAGACCGTAGGACGGCACATACGCGTCAGCGGAGAACCCGGCCGGCGCGGCGAACCGGGCGAACGCGGAGAGCGCCGCCGGGTCGACCGCCTCGGCGCCGACGCAGACGCTGCGCCAGCCGGACAGGTCCAGCTCGTCCAGCCGCCGCGGCCGGACCCGCCGGGCCGCGTAGGCGAACGCGAACGACGGCGCCGCCGAGTGCGCCGCCCGGCCGGGCGCGAAGCAGGCCAGCCAGCGGGCCGGATCCCGGATGAACTGGTCCGGGCGCATCACCGTCGTTCCGCCTCGGGCCGGGGGCGCCGCAGGGCCGGTCACGGCGTGCCCTCCGCGACGGGCGGATCCTCGAAGGGCAGGTCGGGGCCGCTCAGGAAGGTGATGCGTTCGCCGTACTCCGCGAGGGTCTTCGCGTAGACCTCCTCGTCGGCCGCCGTGAAGCGGGCCAGGGTCGAGTCGATGTACTCCTGGCCGTACCGGCCCGCCATCTCCTCCAGGGCGTCCCTGACGTACTTCACATGCCAGCGCTCGTCCTCCATGATCGTCTCGATGGTCTGCCGGACCCTCGGATGGGTGTCCCCGGCCCGCAGATGGCGGCGGTACTGGGCGATCACCCGCTTCTCGAAGACCTGGGTGACCGCCATGACCTCCATGAGGTTGGCGGGCAGACCGACGGCCTCCAGATACTGGTCCTGGTAGCTGCCGGACAACTTCGTCGCCGGGTGACCCAGGTCCTCGATGCAACGGGTCCAGTACTTCGCGTGGTTGGCCTCGTCGGCGAAGTGGTGGGTCACGTTCGCCTGGAGCGGGCCGCCGCGCAGGGTGCGGGCGACCCGGCCGAAGAACAGGGCGCCGTTGATCTCGGACGAGCGGTAGTAGCTCAGCAGCCACAGGTCGTTCTCGGAAAGGGTCACGGTGTCTCCTCGGGCCGGCGGCCCCACTTCGAGGCGACCAGCCGGGTGCAGGTGGCCCCGGTCAGCGCGTACGGATCGGGGGCCGCGTACGCGGGCCAGGCCGCGCGCAGCGCTTCGTTGCGGAACGTCTTCGGCAGATAGAGCTGGGCGGCGAACGGTGAGACCGACGCGAGTGACTGATGGAGCGGCCCGGCGCGCAGCCCGGTGGCGGCGTGCAGCAGGTCGTCGAAGCTCTCCCGGTCGCAGGGGACGGGCCGGATCAGGCCCCGCCGCCGGAATCCCGCGTCGCGTTCGAAGACGCTGAAGGCGAGGTCGACGAGCTCGCCGAGGATCGGCGTTTGAGCCGGGTCGGGGCAGACGTGGTAAACGCCGTCGGCGACTGCGGGATCGAGCAGGCGGGTGACCGCCGAGACGGTGAAGGCGGCCGTCGCGAGGGAGAGCGGTGTCTTCTCGTCCCCCGGCAGCAGCGACAGCAGTCCGTAGTGGAAGAGCTTGAGCGTGTTGTGGAAGACGTTGTACTGCGTGACGTGCCCGCTGTCGTCGTCGGCGATGACCGTGGGCAGCCGCAGTACGGAGACCGGCATCTCCCCTGCCGCACGCAGGAGTTGTTCCTCGGCCGCCCATTTCGACCACTCGTAGTGGTTGACGAAGCCGGCGTCCGGGAGCCGCTCCTCCGCGATGTCGCCCTGATGCTCGCCTGCGGCGTACAGCGTGGACAGCAGGGCGAATCGCCTCAGGTTCTCGCACCGTGCGGCGAAGGCCCGCAGCCGACCGGTGCCCGCCACGTTGACGTCGTCGGCGATGTCGCGCTCGACGTTGAAGCGGGTGACGGCCGCCCCGTGGACGATGCGGGTGACCGCACCCGGATCGACGTCGGTCAGCAGGGTGTCGTGGCGGACGTCCGCCACCACACACCGGGTCCGTCCTGCGGCGTCCGGTCCCAGCTCGTCCGCCAGCCGCTGCCGTTTCCCGTCGAGTTCGGTTGCGGAGGCGGCACGGACGGCCAGAATCAGGTCATCGTCCCCGTCGTCGAGCAGTGCTGCGGCAAGCCGGCGTCCCAGGTAGCCGTCCGCGCCGGTGATGAGCGTGGTTCCCCTCACGCCGCGCCTCCCCGCAGCTTCGCCAGGACCGTCGTCGCCGCGTCCTCCAGGACGGGCCACGAAGCCGGGTCGAGGCCGTGGCGGTCGGTGAGGGCGAACAGCCAGCGTTCGAGGCCGAAGGCCGCGCAGCAGCTGTCGGCGGCCCGGCCGTCGCGGGTCAGGCCGAAGCCGGACCCGAAGTGGTCGTGGTGCCGGTTGACCGAGGCGATGGCCAGGTCACCGCCGTACGTCGCCTCGTACTTCACCGGCTGGACGCGCTGCAGGAGATGGCGCGGGTTGTCCTCGGGCCGGAAGAACGGGTCGGTCGCCGGGAGCCACTCCAGGTCCAGGTCGATCAGCCCGAAGAACAGGTCGAGGGCGGTCCGGGCCTCGTCGAGGAAAGTGACCGTCTCGGCGGCGGTGCCGACGCAGACGATCTCCCGCATCGTGAAGCTGCTCAGCCGCCGCAGCGGCACGTAGTGCGTCTCCTGACGGAAACAGGTGTTACGGGTCGTCAGGTACAGGGCCTGGTCGAGTACTTCGCCCTGATGACCGCTGTAGAGGTGGTAGCAGGCCGCCGGGGTCAGGACCTCGGTGACCGGTGAGAGCCCGGACAGCGCGACCCGGCCGTCCGCATCCAGGACGGGGCCGGCGAGGAAGGCGTCGATGTTCGGCTCCTCGGGGCTCAGCCGGGCCACGAAGGTCGCCTGGTGCGGGAAGGAGCGGAGGTAGCCGACCTGCTGCAGCCGCTCCGCGGGCAGCGATGCGGGATGCCGCTCCTCCTCCGCGTTCCAGAGGGAGGCGAGCCGTACGAAGGCGCGGTCGCAGTCCTCGGCGAGCCGCAACAGCGGGCCGCGCAGGGCCGCCTGCCCGGACGGCTGCCAGGAAAGGCCGATTCGGTGCAGAGCGGCGAACCGGTCGGGGCCGGCCGCGCTCGCTGTCGCGCGCGTCACGGCGCCACCCCCGCTCCGCCGAACCGGTCCACCATCGTGTGGATGTCACGGAAGTCCCCGGGCCGCAGGTCCTCCACCTCGATCGGTGCGGCGCGCAGCCGTTCCAGGAGCAGCAGGAGTTCCGGCAGGTGCACGGACCTCAGATGCCGCTCCTCGAACAGGGGCGTCCGGTCGGTCAGGCCGTCGGCGGACAGGTCGGGGGCCTTGGTGAGGACCCAGGACCTGAGCCGGTTCCGGATCTCCTGGTCAGAAAGCATCGGCCGGCTCCTTGTCGAGAATCCCCGCCTCGGTGAGGAAGGCCAGGACCCTCGTCGACACCGCACGCCGGTGAGCGCGCTGCGCCGGTGCGGACCAGGCCTGCTCGGCGACCTCCCAGGGATCGTCGAGCCCCGCGTCGGCGTAGACGTCGGGGTTGTAGTACTCGCGCCAGCTGACGACGAAGAACTGCTCCAGCTGACGGCGCAGGTCGGCCACCGTGTCATCGCCCCACGAAGGGACGCAGGCCTCCCACAACGCGGTGACCAGCTGGCGGCCGAAGACCAGGTGCCGCGATTCCTCGACGTGATGGTTGTCGTTGATGAACCGCGACACCGGGTGCAGCCGGGCGTCCCGGGCCTGGACCCAGTTGTAGCGGTCCACGATCTCCTCGAAGATCATGGTCTTGGCGAAGAAGAGGAAGTCCTCGACGCTCTGCGAACGAGTCTCCTCCAGCGCGAACTGGCGGCTCCGGTACACCTTCGCGTACCGGGTGCAGAAGCCGCCGAAGTAGATGCTGTGCTTGTTCTCCTCGTCGAGGAAGTGGTGCAGATACTCCGAGACGTCCACCAGGTCCTTGCGGTACAGCCGCTGCGCCAGGCCCTGCATCAGGCCCTTCTCGCCGTGGATGTTGAGGCTGTAGAAGTTGACGGCCTCATGAAAGGCCAGCCGCCGCCTGGCGGGCTCGTCGAGCGCGTCCCACAACGGGGTGCCGTACAGGCTCACGTACTCGGGTGAGCTGAACCAGTCCTCCTCGGGCCGGACCTCCTCCGGCCACTGCCGCAGCGTGATGTAGGGGTTCTGGTAGGAGCGCTTCGAGAGATGGCTGAGCCTGCTCACGGTGTCACCGAGCGAGGCGATGGCCTCCGCGAGCCGGGGCTTCGGAGCATTCGCTGTACTACTCACACTGTCCTCATCTGACGTGTCGTGTCGGTTCGCGTACCGGCGGCAGGCGGTCGGGGCGGATCCGCCCGGACGCCGGGGACGCGGACGCCGGGGACGCGGACGCAGCGAGCGCGGACGCTGCGGCCGCGGGCGCTCGTCCGGATCACGCGGCGAAGGACTCGGTGGCCTGCAGGATCACGCACTGCCAGTTCAGGCCGAATCCGGCCATCACGAGCGCGACGTACTGACCGGGCCGCAGCCGGCCGGAAGCGATCAGTTCCGCGAGGTTGATGATGTTGTCGGCGGAGATGACGTGCCCCACGTCCCGCATGGACGAGAAGAAGACCTTCCCGGCGTCCACCCCGAGCAGCCGGGCCAGGATCTGCCAGGCCTTGTCGTTGGTGTTCTGGGTGACGACCCAGTCGAGGTCCGCGGCCGACAGCCCGGCCCGGGTCAGGGTCTCGCGCACCAGCCGGTGGGTGTACGCGAAGTACATGCCGACCGTTTCGTCGTCATCCGCCTGCCCGAGGCCGCCGTTGGTGATCTGGTGTGCCGTCACCAGGCGGAACGCGGCGGGTTCCCGGCTGACGACACAGGCCGCCGCGCCGTCGGAGATGAGGTTGTAGGCCTGCTCGTACCGGGCTCCCGCCGGGAAGCGGTCGGCCGTCACGCACAGCACCCGCTCCCAGTCCTCCTCGGCCCGGAGCATCGCCCCGGCCAGCCGCAGGGAGCCCAGCATCGCCGTGCACGCCTGCTGGTTGAGCCCGATGACGACGGCCTTCCCGAGCCCGAAGTCAGCCTGCAGCCGGCCGGCGGGAAAGTCCATGAGGTGCTTCACGTCCCGGCTGCGCTCCCACGCCGCCGGGTCTCCGGCGTTGCCGTTGCCGGGCAGGCACGTCGCGTAGACGATCGCGTCCACGTCGCCCAGCCGGCCGGAGTCGGCCAGCTGCGCGGTGACGTCCCTGGCCAGGTCGTAGGCGCTGGTCGTCGGCTCACAGACGTGGTGCCAGCGGAAGCCGGCCGACTCCAGGTCCTGCGCCGAGGACATCAGGTGCCCCGCGGCCCCGGTCTCGCTGACATGGGCTTTGCGTTCGCCCAGTGTGTGGACGAACGAGTCGACGAATACGTCGGTCACAGCATCTCTCCCAGCAGGCACTCGGGGACCATGGGCCGTGCCGCGGTCCTTGCCGTCCGCCGCGCTGCGGACGGGACCATCGGCCCGAGAGGGTCGGCCGCTCATCTGGAAGCCGGGCCATGAACCGGCGGTGAAGCCGGCCACGTGTGCGTGTTCCCCCGCCTCCAGGGTCCCGTGCGCCGGCACCGGAGTCGATGGCCGCCCGCTGCGGATTGCCGGGACCCGGCTGTGCGCCGAGCACAACGCAGCAGGTCAGGAGCGGAACAAGAGGCCGGAACGGTCGGGAGCTGCGCATCGTGTCGGGGCGCTCATGGGCAGCGCACGGCCACCAGGGCCATCCGGCAGGCGAGTTGGTGCCGGTCGTCGTCGAGCATGCTGCCGGTGAGCGTCTCGATGCGGCGCAGCCGGTTGAGCACGGTGTTGCGATGGCAGTGCAGCTCGTCCGCGGCCCTGGCCGCCGAGCAGCCGCCGCGGAACCAGGCGTCCAGTGTCGCGAGCAGCAGGTCCCGCTCCTCCTGAGGGCAGTCGAGCAGTCTGCCGAACGTGTGGCGGGCCAGCCGCTGGGCGACGTGCGGGCTGGTCACCACGAGGGCCTCCAGCAGGTGGTCGTCGAAGGCCGCGACGCCTTCCGTTGCCGCCGGCAGGGTCTGCAGGGCGGTCTCGGCGCAGTGGTAAGCAGTGGCGATGTCGGAGAGGCTGTCGACCTCGCAGGAGATGCCCACCCGCCGGCCCACGCCGGCCGAGAGAGCTTCGACCAGCCGCCCCAGCGAGGTGCTGCCCAGTTCCAGCAGTCCGATGTGCCGGTCGGTACGCCTGCGCCAGACGGCCAGCACCGCGTGGGAGGGCAGGGCATGACGCAGCGCGCGCGGCGTCCCGCTCCCGAAGCCGTCGGCGTCGTGCTCCCCGCTCGGCACCGTCCCGTCGGCCATGGCGATCACGACGAACCGGCCGCGCGCCGGAAGGCCGAGAGTCACCTGCGCCTCGGCGGCGACCACCGGCTCGACGCCGCGGCCCTCGATCAGCGCGTCGATCACCGTCTCACGGCGTTCGGTGCTGCGGCGCTGGGCGTCGGCCTCCGCCACGCGGTGCCCCTCGACGAAGGCCTGCGAGTAGCTGTCGAGCGCGTCCCACACGGGGCCGCTCTCGTCGAGGAGCCGCTGCAGCACCTCCGGGGACAGCGCCCGGGCCTCGTCGAACAGCTTCTCCCAGAGCAGTTGGGTGGCCAGCCGGTGGACGCGGAGCAGGGATTCGACCGACACGCCTTCCTGGGCGCGGTAGTGTCCCCACGCCATCGGGACGGCCAGTGGGTTGCTGTCGGCGGGCGGCTTGCCCGCGAGGATCCGCAGGAAGCCGAGGACGTTCTCGTGGAGGGAACGGCGTATTTCGGACCCTGGTACGAGCTCCAGATGCCGCACTCCCCTGCCCACGGTCAGTTCCATGAGCTCTTCGACGAGGTGGGGAAGCTGTCTCAGCAGGCCCTCGGCGAGGCCGCGCACCACCGGGGTGGGGCCGCCGCTCCTGTCCCCGTGCGGCGAGGGGAGCCGCAGTATTTCCCCGTGCCCTCCGGCCGGGGTGGAGCCTTGGACGGGGCTCTGAACTGCACTCTGAGCGGTGCTCCGGGCGGAGGTGAAATCCGCGTCGACCGCCGGATGGGCGCGGCCCGGTAACTCCGCCGGCCGGCCGTCGCGGGTCCTGCCCGGCGGTCCCGCCGGGATCCGGACTTCCGGGGAGGCGGACGCCTCCTGCGCGGCCGTCTCCCGCAAGCCGGGATACGACCTGTGCCCCACGTGCTGCTTCCCCACGGACGCGGTACCCCTGGTGGACATCGACATGGCCCCTCCGGTCGTTTCAGCGGACGGCGACGGCGCCTTCGCGCACGCGCCTCGGACGACTGCCGGCCGGCGGGCCCGGTCGCGCGGTGCTCGGCGCGGCACCCGCCAGGGCTGCACCGCCGTGCCCACCAGCGGCGGCCGGGATCACCGGGCCACTGACCGTTTCGTCGGGAAACGCAACGGGGGCACAAGGCTGTACGGCATCCGACCGGGCGGTTCCCACCCATGGACGCCCGAGCAGTCTCGCAGCATGTTTATCACCCTCTGGAACAACGAAGTTACCGAACGGTATCGAACCAGCCGCATCCTGCGGCGGGATGCGCTACGTTCAACTGACGCCGGTTGCGCGCGGGGTGACGCCCCCTCCGCCGCCGCCTCGGCCGCTCGCGCCACGTCGCCGCGCGGTCGCGGTTTCGGCGAAGCCTAAGGATTCCTAAAGCCGACCTCATGTTCCTGTGAAGGTTCCGGCGACGCAGTGCCGCCGAGGTTTGCTTTCCAGTGGTCTAGACCTCTGGTGCAATGTCACTGCAATACCCGGGACGAGGCAACCCTCCTCGCCCATGACCGTGCGTCAGTTCGGTCCGTCAGCGCCCCATCGGCAACTTTCGCCCCTCCTATAGCAACGAAATCCGGGTGGATGAACGGGCGTTCGATGTGGCAGTGTCCCGCCGCAGCGCAGTCCAGACCCAAGGATGGGATGAACTTGTTGCAGCTCAACGATCGAGGCGAGCACCGGCGCCGCTCGGCGGCCAAGAGACGGACGCTCCTCGCCATCGCGCTGGCCTCCGCCACGCTGGTCGCCGGCGGCGTCACCGCACTCGCCACCACGGGCGGCATCGGCGGCACGAACACCCAGCAGGTGGACTCCGCATCCCCGCAGGCGCTGGACGACGTTCCGCCCGACGAGCCGCGCAAGGGCATGGTGTACAAGGGCCTGGAAGCCGCCCCCGAGGACAGCTCGTGTGTCGGCGGCTTCGAGGTCGAGGGCGTCAAGCAGTGCACGCACGGCCCCGACTCACCGCCCAAGGGCGTGGACATCACCAAGGACACGCCTCCGGCCGTCAAGGCGGCCGTGGTGTCCTCCATACCCGAGGCCGGCGCCGGCAAGGCCCCGGGCGGCGCCGAGTTGCTCTCCGACGTGCCGGCGACGCTGGACGCCGCCCACCCCGGCAAGGCCATCGCGTCGGCGCCGCCCGCCTCGACGGGCACCACAGGCACCGCCGCCAAGAGCGCCGCGGCGCAGGACGCGGCGTCGGCCGTGATCTGTGACGGCGACGGCTCGACCGGCAACCGCGTCCAGGTCGTCTACGCGCACGGCCCCGGTGCGAACCGGTTCGCCGAGTACCTGCCCTCGTTCAAGAAGTGGGCCCACGACTCCGACGTCATCTACAACGCGAGCGCGACGGAGACCGGCGGTGTGCGGCACATCCGCTACGTCACCGAGTCCGACTGCACCGTCGCGGTACTCAACCTCGAAGTGCCGGCTTCCGCGATGCAGGACTTCAGCGCCACCAACCAGGCGCTGGCGGCGCAGGGCCTGAACCGCCGCGACCGCAAGTACATGATCTTCGCGGACTCCAACGTCTACTGCGGCATCGGCAGCTTCGCGGGTGACGAGCGTCCCGGCCCGGAGAACTCCAGCAACTTCGGCCCTTCCTACGGCCGGACGGACTCCGGCTGCTGGGGAGGTTCGACGCCCGCCCACGAACTCGGCCACAACCTCGGCGCGGTCAACAACAGTGCCCCGCACACCAGCCGCGGCGGCCACTGCGTCGACGAGTGGGACATCATGTGCTACTCGGACACGCCGTACTACCCGCAGATGCAGATCCACTGCCCGAACCGCAGCAGTGACGACCGGCTCGACTGCAATCACGACGACTACTTCAACACCAACCCGCAGCCGGGCAGCTACCTGACGACGCACTGGAACATCGCCAACAACCAGTTCCTGCTCAGCAACGGCGGCAGCAACCCCAATCCCAACCCGACGCCGAGCCCGACACCGTCCCCCACCAAGACGGCCGGTCCGACGCCGAACCCGACCACCACCACGCCGAACCCCAACCCGACGACCGGTCCTGATGTCGTCGTGAGTCAGGTGACCCAGAACTCCGCGGTGCTCACGTGGAAGCCGGCCACCGGCGCCACCGGGTACGACCTGCTGCTGGACCAGAGGGCCATCGGCAACGTCAAGGCCACCACCGTGCGCGTGGTCAGCCTGAAGCCCGGCACGCAGTACAAGGTCGCCGTCGCCGTGCACGGCGCGGACGGCAAGGTCTCCGCACCCGGTCGTCAGGCGGCGTTCCGTACCCAGCCGGCCGGCGGAACGACGGCCGGCCCGGTCGAGCCCGGCAAGCGGTACCTGATGCTGAACAGCTTCACCGGACAGGCCGCCGACATGTACGGCTCCTCCCGGGCCAACGGCGCGGTGCTCATCGGCTACCAGCGGCACGGCTACACCAACCAGCAGTGGCTGTTCGAGAGCGTCGGCGGCGGCTACGTCCGGGTCAAGTCCGCGGTGTCCGGCAAGTGCCTGCAGATCGGCGGGAAGCCGGTCGCGGGTCAGTGGATCGCCCAGCAGCCGTGCGGCACCGCCGCATCGCAAGCGTGGAAGATCACCGCCAACGCCACCGGCTACACGCTCGGCGTCAAGGGCTCACCGCTCGTCCTCGGCGTGAGCAACCGCGACTACTACGGCGGGGCGTTGCTGGAGCTGCAGCAGCCCGGCAACCAGGCCTGGCAGCGCTGGACTTTCCAGCAGTCCACGTCCTGACGACGGACGAAACCTCATGAACTGACGGGCCCGCCCCACCGGGCGGGCCCGTCAGCACTCCTGTGGGCCCGCCCGCCGCCCGTCCCGCCGTGTCTCCCGACCCTCCCGAAAGCCGGTCCCCGATGCACCTCCCGTCCCTCCGCCTGCTCCGGCCGCTCACGGCCGCACTGCTGATCACCCTCGCCACCCTGCTGTCGCTGCTGTCCACGAGCCCGGCGTCCGCCCATGGGGACACCATCCACCTGGAGATCACCGGCAACGCGGAGGGCCGCCTGACGGTCACGGCCACCTGGGACGAGGACCACCACCCCGTGGACGAGAAGGTCGCCGCGACGCTGCAGGCGACGGCGGCGGACGGCAGGCAGGTCGGGCCGTGGGCCCTCACCCCGCTGGACATGGCGCAGGGCACCTACACCGTCGCCGTACCGCTGCCGCCCGGCACCTGGCAGATCGCGGCGGAGTCCGCGTTCCCGGCCATCGGCGCCGGAAAGACCACCCTCAAGGTCACAGCTGTTCCGGGCCGCCCGGCACCCAGCACGTCCGCCACCACGCCCGCTCCCCCGGTCTCCGCCGCGCCGGCCCCCAGCCACCCGGCCGCCCAGCCGACCGCAGCCGCCGACACCGACGGTTCCGGTTCGTCGTCCACCCTGCTGCTGGGTGCCGCCGCCACGGGAGTCGTCGTCGCGGCCGGCGCCGCGCTCCTGATCGTCCGCCGACGCCGGTCCGGCAGCCAGGCGTAGTGCCGGAAGCGCGACGGCGCGGCTCTCCACGACCGCAGGACGGGAGCCGACCGCTGTGCGGCCCCCGTCGCGGGCGGTCGTCAGACCTCCAGGTCGGCCTCGATCTTCCTGAGCTGATGCCTGGCCATCGCCAGGTTGGCCCGTCCCTTGTCCAGTGCCAGGTAGAGGAAGAGGCCGTTCTTGCCGCGTCCCTTGATCAGCCGGATCAGGTGGTACTGGCTGCCGAGGGTGATGAGGATGTCCTCGATGTCGTCCTTGAGGCCGAGCATCTCCATGGTGCGCACCTTCGCGCGCACCACGTCGGTGTTCCCGGCGGCGGCGACCGTCAGGTCGAGGTCCTTGCCGCCGCCGATCGTGCCCAGTGCCATGCCGCTGGTGTAGTCGACGAGCGCGACGCCCAGCGTGCCCTCGATCGATGTCGTCGCTTCCTTGAGGGAGGTCTCGATGTTCGTCATGAGCGGGTACTTCCTTCCGGTCTTTGCGGTGGTGTGCAGTGGTCTGCTGTGGGTGATGCGTCGGAACGGTGGTGCGGTCAGGTGGTCTCGGGCCGGATCAGCGTGCTGTCGGTCAGTTCGGCGATGCGCGCACTGCACCGGCGGGCCTCCAGGTGGAGTCGGCCCACGTTGGCGTCCGTCCCGGCCCATGCGGTCAGGACGACGGAGACGCCTGCCGCATAGGTGGCGACATAGCCCTGCTCGCCCCTGACCAGCAGCTCCCGGAACGCGCCCCGGTCGGTTCCGTCCGCCAGGCGGAGGGCGACCGAGAGCACGGCGGCGCTGAGCGCGGCGACGGTCTCGGACTCCGGGGTGGGAAGGTCCTGGGCCAGCACCAGACCGTCGATACTCGCCGCGAGCACGCCGGTGAGGTGGGGAACGCGGGCCCGTAACCTCCGGAGCTCTTCCAGGACATCGGCCTCCGTCGCCATCAGCTGTCTCCTTTCGGCGCGCTGTCTCAGTGCGCGTCTCATGACGGCGTTGCCGGTGCCTCATGGGCGGGCCGGAAGATCACAGGGTTGCCTCCAATGCGTCACGCAGTCGGCGCAGCAGGGATATGTCGGGGTCCGCGGACAGGTCCGCGACCCAGGCCGGGATGGGGGAAGGCTCGGCCGCCGCCGATCGGCGGGGTGTCCGCAGATGCCCGGCGGCGGCCAGCCGGCGCACGTCGACGAGGGTGTGGAAGGCGGGACGGCCCAGGAGCCGGGCCATCGTGAACGGGGTCCGTACGCCGTCCGCCAGATCCAGGACGGCGCGCTGCCGCCGGGTGACCGCGGGGTTGTCGGCCGCCCGGTCGCGGACGACCGGCGCACTGTCGACTTCGGGGTGCGGCCAGATCCCGTCCAGCAGCTCCTGCCGCCGCCGGGTCTCACGCTCGACGACCTCGGCACGCAGCGGGCGTACGGGCCCGAACCAGTGGGTGGCTCCGTAGCGGAAGCGGGTCGGGCCGGTTCTGGGGGCGAGCGCGAAGAACGCGGCGTCGAAGACCGCGCCGAGATGGCAGATCTCCAGCTCCCCGCTGGTGAGCAGGTTGCTCTCGACGAGGCTGCGCCCGACCCGGCACCGTGCCCCCGCCCGGTCGATGGTCTGCTGCCACTCCGCCGGGGAGAGCCGGCGGCGGGCGAGCAGCAGCACGTCGACGCCGGGTGCCGCGGGACTCTCGGCGTGGACGACTTCTCCGTCGAGCAGATAGACCGTGCCCGTCTCCCGCAGCAGGGCGCCGGTGGCCCGGTCTCCGGCCATACGGACCAGCATCGAGGGGTTCAGCGCTCTCATCCGAGCACCAGGCGCTCGGCCAGTCCCTGGAGCCGGAGCCGGGCAAGGGCGAGATTTCCCTCGTCGCGGTCGAGCCAGAGATGGAAGAAGACGCTGCTGTCGAAGGTGGTGTCGACGAAGCGCAGCAGGTGATAGCTGGTGGGAGTGGTGACGATGACGTCCTCGACGGGCGATCCCTTGGCGCCCTCGGCGTCGCCCTGGTTCCCGGCCGGCGCGAAGGCGGTGTGTTCGGCGGCCATCCGGGCCAGTTCGGCCGTCTCGACCGCCGTGGTCTCGTAGTCGTTCGTGGGGGATACGCCGAGAGTGCCGAGCGCCAGTCCCGTGGTCCACTCGACGACGGCGGCTCCCCGTGCACCGGGCAGACCCATCGCTTCGAGTAAGCACTCATCGATTCCGGGCACGCGGATTCCCTCTCGGTTCGCGGCAGTTGAGGACCCCAGCTGCACTGCGGTGACCGTGAGACTACGCACGGCGATGCCCTGGATGCGGACGTAAGATGATTTCCCGCGAAAACACGCAGCGTTGGACTATGATCCGCCCTTGCCAGACGCATAGTCGATCGACGGGCGGGAAACCGACGCCTCCGGACGATCAGCCCGCGTAGGGCTCGGGCACTTCGCCGGGCCCGGCCAGGAAACGGAAGTCGCAGCCGGTGTCGGCCTGGGTGATCTGTTCCTGGTAGAGGGCGCCGTAGCCGCGTGAGAAGCGGGGCGGTGGCGGCTGCCACTCTGCGCGGCGGCGTTCCAACTCGGCGTCGTCCACCTCCAGGTGGAGTCGTCGCGCCTGCACGTCGAGGGTGATCAGGTCACCGGTGCGGACGAGTGCGAGCGGGCCGCCGGTATACGACTCAGGTGCGATGTGCAGGACGCAGGCACCGTAACTCGTGCCGCTCATCCGGGCGTCGGAGATCCGGACCATGTCCCTCACCCCCTGCTGGAGAAGGTGGTCGGGGATCGGCAGCATCCCGTACTCGGGCATCCCGGGGCCGCCGAGCGGACCGGAGCCGCGCAGGACCAGGACGGTGCCGGCGGTGATGCCCAGGCCCGGGTCGTTGATGGTGGCCTGCATCGTCCGGTAGTCGTCGAAGACCACGGCAGGACCGGTGTGCTTGAGCAGCTGGGGATCGGCGGCGATGTGCTTGATGACGGCGCCGTCCGGACAGAGGTTGCCGCGCAGCACCGCGAGGCCGCCCTCGTCGGCCAGCGGGTTGCCGCGGGGGCGGATCACGTCCGGGTTGTGGACGAGCGCGCCCGTGAGCTGCTCGCGCAGCGTGCGGTGCGCGACCGTCGGGCGCTCCAGATGCAGGACGTCCGTGAGCTGCGCGAGGAAGCCGGGCAGGCCGCCGGCGAAGTGGAAGTCCTCCATCAGATAGTGGCCGCCCGGGCGCAGGTTCGCCAGCACCGGCACCGTGCGGGCGATGCGGTCGAAGTCGTCCAGGTTCAGCTCGACGCCGGAGCGGCCGGCCATCGCGATCAGATGGATCACGGCATTGGTGGAGCCGCCCAGGGCGAGGACGGTGGCGACCGCGTCCTCGTACGCGTCACGGGTGAGGATCCGCGACAGCTTCAGGTCCTGCCACACCAGCTCGACGATGCGCGCTCCCGAGGCGGCCGCCATCCGCTCGTGACCGGAGTCGACCGCGGGGATCGAGGACGCGCCGGGCATCGTGACACCCAGCGCCTCGGCGGCGGCCGTCAGCGTCGAGGCGGTGCCCATCGTCATGCAGTGGCCGGGGGAACGCGCGAGCCCGTTCTCCAGTTCCGCCAGTTCGGCGTCGCCGATCAGCCCGGCGCGCCGGTCGTCCCAGTACTTCCACATGTCCGTGCCGGAGCCCAGCACTTCATTGCGCCAGTGTCCGGGCAGCATGGGTCCGGCCGGGACGAAGACGGCCGGCAGGTCCATGCTGGCCGCGCCCATCAGCAGCGCCGGGGTGGACTTGTCGCAGCCGCCCATCAGGACGGCGCCGTCGACCGGGTAGGAGCGCAGCAGTTCCTCGGTCTCCATGGCGAGGAGGTTGCGGTAGAGCATCGGCGTCGGCTTCTGGAAGGTCTCCGAGAGCGTGGACACCGGGAACTCCAGCGGGAAGCCGCCCGCCTGCCACACCCCGCGTTTCACCGCCTGGGCGCGTTCCCGCAGGTGGGAGTGGCAGGGGTTGATGTCGGACCAGGTGTTGAGGATCGCGATCACCGGCTTGCCGAGGTGCTCCTCGGGGAGATAGCCGAGCTGCCGGGTGCGCGCCCGGTGGCTGAACGAGCGGAGCCCGTCGGTGCCGTACCACCGGTGGCTGCGCAGTTCCCCGGGAGACTTCCTCATATCGCCCAGTCCTTGATGAGTGCCGCGACCTCGGCGCGCTGCGCGTCGGGCAGCTGACGGCTCGGCGGCCGCACCTCGCGGCGGCACAGGCCGAGTGCGGCGAGTGCCTCCTTCACGACGGTCACGTTGTTGGCGGACTGCTGCGCGGCGCGCAGGTCCTCGAAGGGGCGGATCTGTTCCCAGACCTTCATCGCTCCCGGATGGTCTCCGGCCCGCAGGGCCGTCAGCATGCCCAGCGAGACGGACGGGGCGACGTTGACCAGGCCGGAGGTGAACCCGGTGGCGCCCATCGCCCAGTAGGCCGGCGCGTACAGCTCCGCGAGTCCTGCCACCCAGACGAACCGGTCGAGCCCGGCGTCGCGCGCGAAGGCCCCGAAGCGGGCTGCGTCCGGCACCGCGTACTTCGCGCCGATCACATTGGGGCACAGGTCGCCGAGCAGTGCCATCCGGTCGCCGCCGAGGAGGGGGTTGCGGATGTAGGGCACCACGCCCAGTTCGGGAACGGATTCGGCGATGGCGCGGTGGTAGTCCACCCATCCGTCCTGCGACACATAGGGATGGACGGGCTGGTGCACCATCACCATCTGCGCGCCGTGGTCACGAGCGTGCCGGGCGCCGGCGACGGCGGTCGGAACGTCGTGTCCCACTCCCACGAGGACGGCGGCCGGTCGCCGCGCGGTCTCGGCGAGCGTGTCCTCGACGACGGTGAGGCGCTCCTCGGGGGCGAGTGCGTAGAACTCACCGGTGTTCCCGTTGGGCGTGAGCGTCCGGACGCCGCCGTCCAGCAGCCTGCGCAGCAGAAGCCGGTACGCGGCCCGGTCGATCGCACCGTCGGCGTCGAACGGGGTCACCGGAATCGCGACGACGTCGGCGAGCGCGGCCCGCAGTGCGGCGCGGTCCATCGGTTCGGGGCGGGGCCTGTGTTCAGAGCGGTGCATCAGGCGCCCGCCTCCTCGTGGTCGGGGAACGCGCGGCGGACGAAGTCCGAGATGTGGGCGTGCAGCAGCCTGGCGGCGCCGTCCGCGTCACCGGCGAGCGCCGTCCGCAGGATCTCCTGGTGCTCGCGGGCCTCCTGCTCCCAGGAGGGGGAAGCCGCCCAGGCGACGGTCGACACCAGGGCCGCCTGGTCACGCACCTCGTCGAGCATCCGCGTCAGGAGCGGGTTGCCGCAGGGGAGGTAGAGCGCCCGGTGGAAGTCGCGGTTGGCGAGGCTCCGGTCGGCCCGGTCCTCCGCGCCCCCGGCCCGCGCGAGCGCGTCCTGCGCCGCCGCCAGGGACTCCTTCCTGACGATGCTGCGGCGCAGCGCCTCAGGCTCCAGCAGCAGCCGCACGTCGTAGATCTCCCGCGCCATGGCGGTGTCCACGGTCCGCACCGTGACGCCCTTGTACTGGCTCATCACGACGAGGCCGGTGCCGGCCAGCGTCTTGAGCGCCTCGCGCACGGGCGTCTTCGAAACGCCGAACTGCGCCGCCAGATCGGCCTCGACGAGTGCCTGTCCCGGACTCAACTGCCCGGTGAGGATGCCGTGCTTGATCGCCTCCTGCACGTACTGCGTCCGGGAGGGGATCGGGGCGGGAGCAAAGGTCATATGCGCTCTCAGATCTCAGATATCGCGTCTCATATATGACGTACGAAGTACGACCCAATGAAAGCTAGGGCCGCGCCGGAGGTCCGTCAATGCTGTGAGCGGATGTGAACAGAACTGATTCCGCGCCCGGGCGTCGGCCGGCCGGAAAGGGTCGGCCGACGCCGTCAGGGACGGGCGTCCGCTCAGCCGATGGTGAGCTGCGTGACCGAGCTGGCCGGGAAGGTGCGGGTGAAGGAGGCTCCCAGACCCGTCACCGCTGTGGTGACCGGGACGATGTGGCGGGGATCGGTGAGGGTGTTGGTGTCGGACAGATGGGCGGAGGTCAGAGTGACGGCGGTACCGGTGGTCGGGACGGCCGCGCCGGCGCCCGTCAGGCGGACGGTGATCGACTGCGGATTCCCGCCCGGGTTCACGACGGTGATGTAGTACTTCCCGGTGCGGGACGAGCGGCTGACCACCTGGTTGACGGTGCTGGTGCCGCTGTACGAGGCGGTCAGGATCTGGTCGCCGTGTGCGGCGGCCATCATCTGCTGGACGTAGGCGCCGGGAGAGTTGTAGCTGGTCGAGGCGTCGAAGGCGATCAGATTGGTGTTCCACTGGACGCTGTTCACGTTGGCCAGCAGCGGGGCGTACGCCTCCATCGCCACCACATCGGAATTGCGCTGCAGATTGGTCAGCCAGGACGCGTCGCCGATCGCACCCGCCAGCGTCGGGGTCGGCCGGCCGGCCTGGGAGGCCCACTCCCCCTCGAACACCTTCGGACCGCTCCGCGAGTAGGTGTCGTAGGCGTTGGCGTTCACGTTGAACCAGCCGGGCGAACGGTAGTTGTGCAGATCCACCACATCGGGAGTGCGTGCGGAGACGGCGGTGGTGGCGATCAGCTTGAGCGCCGGGTAGGCGGCCCTGATGGCATCGTGGAACTGTGCGTAGCGGCCGTTGGCGCCGTCGTAGCTGCCGGTGGTGTCGAACCAGTCCTCGTTGCCGACCTCGACGTACTGGAGGGAGAACGGCGCGGGATGCCCGTCGGCGGCGCGCCTGGCACCCCATTTCGTCGTCACGTCGCCGGTGATGTACTGGATCTCGTCCAGGGCGTCCTGGACGTACGGGGAGAGCTGGTCCAGCGGGACGACATCGTGCTGCAGGGAGTAGCCGGCGTAGACCCCGAGGACGGGCCGGGCGCCGAGGTCCTCACACCATTCGAGGTACTCCAGCAGGCCGAGGCCGTCCGTGGACCAGTAGCCCCAGGGGTCCTGGTGTCCTGGCCGGGTCTCGGTCGGGCCGAGGGTCTTCTTCCAGTCGAAGCGTTCGGCGACCGTGTTGCCTTCGAGGTAGTTGCCGCCCGGCAGCCGGATGAAGGAGGGCTTGAGGGCCTTCATCTTCTCCATCAGATCGACCCGCAGCCCGTTGGGGCGGTTGTTGTAGGTGGGCGGGAAGAGCGACACGTTGCTCAGCCACAAGGTTGCTCCCGCGGCGCTCTCGGAGGAGAGCACGAAGCGGTTGGCGGAACCGGTGGGAGCGCCGGCCGTGGTGGTCAGGCGGACGGTGTACTTCTTCCAGGCCGTGGTCGGAGCGGGGATGGTGGCCGTCGCGTAGGCCGTGCCACCGGTGCTCTCCAGGGAGAGCTTGAGCGGTCCAGTGAAACCCGGGGCGGCCTTGGCGTACAGCGAGGCGGTGTAGGTGGTGGACGGCTTGACCGGGACACCCCAGAAGCCACTGTTCGCGACGCCCGCCCGGTTGCCCGGCGAGGCACCTGTCAGAGAGACCTTCAGCGACCGGGTCAGCGCGCTGTTGAGGGGATTCGCGGTGTCCAGCGCGATGCTCGCCGAGCCGCCGGTGGAGCTGACGGCGGACCAGGAGGTAGGACTGCTGGAGGTGGCCATCAGCGAGCGGTTCTGCAGCAGTTCGCCGTACAGGCCGCCCTCGCCGGAGTGGTTGATGTCCTCGGTCATCAGGCCGGAGAAGTCGCTCGGCAGCGCGTGCGCGGCGGTGGCAGCGTTGACGGAGAGGGTGCCGTTGCCCTGGCCCAGGAGGGTCTCCAGCTCGGGAGCGGTCACCGGATGGTCGTAGATCACCACATCGTCGATGGCGGCGTCGGCGAAGTCGACCGGGTTGCCGTTGAACCTGCCGCGGCCGACCGCCGTGCCCGCGGCGGCCTTCCACGGGGTGGTGTACGCGACCGTGGACTGCAGGATGCCGTTGACGTACAGCCTCAGCCGGCCGGACGCGTTGTCGCTGACGCCGGTGAGGTGGTACCAGGTGCCGGCGGTCGGGGCGGCCGTCGCGTCGGCGTGGCGGACGGTGGCGGTGGAGCTGTCGGACGCCAGTCGGGTGAAGGCGAACTTTCCGGTGTCGCCGCGCAGTTGGAGGTAGCAGCCGGAGACGGAGGTCCCGTCGAGTCTCGCGAAGGTCTGGTAGCCGGTGAGGGAGTTGAGCCTGACCCAGGCCGAGACCGAGAAGGACTGCGAGGTGTCCGTCGCGGCGGCGCCGGTGGTGGCGGACGAGGCGGCCGTCCCGTTGGACCGCAGCGCGTACGCACCGGCTTTGCCGGTGGTCCAGGCGGCCGTCGCGCCGAGGGTGAGCGGGTGGCCGTGGCCTGAGCTGTCCGCGGCGGAGGTTCCGGTGCCCGCGTCGAACGCCCAGTGCGCGGGCTGGTCCAGCGCGGTCACCTCGGACGCGGCCAGGGCGCCGGTGTAGAACCGCAGGTCGTCCACGCCTCCGTCGAGGTGGTCCACCGGATTCCCGGCGTACTTGCCCCGGCCGGCGAAGGCGTGCCCGGTGGCCTTCCACGGAGTGGTGTACGGAACGGCCGTCTGCAGTGCGCCGTTGACGTACAGCGACAGCGTGCCGGCCGCGGTGTCCTGGACACCGGTGAGGTGGTACCAGGAACCGGCGGCCGGACTGTCGCCGGAGGCGGCGACGGCCGCCGTCCCGACGGTGTCGGAGGGCAGCCGGGCGAAGGCGAACGTCCCGGTGTCGCCGCGCAGTCCGAGGTAGAAGCCGCTGACGTCGGCGCCGTCGATGCTGACGGCGGTCTGGTAGCCGTCGGTGTTGTCGAGCTTCACCCAGGCGGAGACGCTGAAGGAGCCGGAGGTGTCGACGATCGGGGCGCCGAGGTCGATGGTGCCGGTGCCGGTGCCGTTCGTCGCGACGCTCCCGGCACCCACCTGCCCGGCCGCGTGGCTGGCTCCCGCCGCGAGAGTGCCCGGGTGGGCGCCGCCGGAGTCGTCGGCGGCGGTACTTCCGGTGGCCTCGTCCAGTGCCCAGTGCCCGGCGAGGGCGGTGGCCGCGGCGGCGGGGGTGGCCGCGAGGGGGACGAAGCCGACGGTGAGGAGTGCCGCGCTCGCGGCGAGGGCGGCAGCGGTACGGAGCCGTTGCCGGAGATGACGGCCTGGTCGATGGGACCGGGTGAAAGGCATGGGTCTCCCTTGAAAGGTGGTGAAGGGCGGATTCCATGGCGCGTGGGGTGCGGGGCGGACCGCGAGGCGGCCGGTCGGTCAGGCTCGCCGGCGGGACGTCATCAGGCGCTGCAGCAGGACGAAGGCGAACAGCAGCGTGCCGACCGCGATCTTCGTCCACCAGGAGCTGAGCGTGCCCTCGAAGGTGATGATGGTCTTGATGACCCCGAGGACGAGCACGCCCAGCAGGGAGCCCAGGACGTAGCCGGAGCCGCCGGCCAGGATCGTCCCGCCGATCACCACGGCGGCGATCGCGTCGAGCTCCGTGCCGACCAGGTGCAGGCTGTACCCGGACAGCGTGTAGAGCGTGAACAGCACTCCGCCCAGGGCCGAGCACAGCCCGCTGACGGTGTAGGCCCGGATCACCGTCCGGCCTACCGGGACCCCCATCAGCAGCGCCGACTGCGCGTTGCCGCCGACCGCGTACACCGCCCGGCCGAACCTCGTGTAGTGCAGCGTCAGGAACGCGACGGCGACGACGGCCACCGCGATGACCACCGACCAGGAGATGAACACCCCTCCGGGGAAGGTGACATGGGACTGCGCCAGGGTGGTGAAGACCGGGTCGTCGATCGGGATCGCGTTGGTGCTGATCAGGTAGCACAGGCCCCGGGCGAAGAACATCCCGGCCAGCGTCGCGATGAAGGGCTGCACCTCGAAGTGATGGATGGCGTAGCCCATGGCGCCACCGATCAGGGCGCCGGCCGCAAGGACCAGCGGGATGACCAGGGCGGGCGGCCATCCGTGCCGCTCGACGAGCGTGGCGCACAGCATCGTGGAGAGCGCGGCGACGGCTCCGACCGAGAGATCGATGCCGCCGGTGAGGATCACGAACGTCATGCCGACGGCGATGACCAACAGGAACGCGTTGTCCACGAAGAGGTTGGCGATGGTCTGGCCGGCCAGGAAGTCCAGGTAGCGGTAGTTGCCCGCTTCGAGGGTCAGCGCGAACAGGACAGCGGTGGCCATGACCGGGACGTAGTCGCGGTGCTGGGCCAGAAAGGTGCGGACGCCGCGGCCGGCGGCGGCGCGGGGCTGGGTCGCGCTCACAGGGTGGTCGCCTCCTTCGGGCTCTGGGCGGCGTTGGCCGGTGTGTTGCTCCGGGAGGTGCCGGTGCTCTTCGCGGTGACGTCCGGGCGGGCGCCGCCGGTATCCGGCCGGCGGGGCGGTTTGCGCGACAGCACCTTGGCGCGGAACGCCGGGGACTGCAGCAGACAGACCGCCATGACGACCAGCGCCTTGAACACCAGCGTCGTCTCGGGCGGCACCCCGACGGTGTAGACCGTGGTGGAGAGCGTCTGGATGACGAGGGCGCCGATGGCGGTGCCGCCGAGGTGGAAGCGGCCCCCGGTGAGCGAGGTTCCGCCGATGACCACGGCGAGGATCGCGTCGAGCTCGATCCACAGGCCCGCGTTGTTCCCGTCGGCGGCGGCCACGTTGGAGCTGATCATCAGTCCGGCGCCGGCCGCGCACAGCGCGCAGAACGCGTAGACGGCGATGGTGAGACCCCGGGCCCGGATTCCGACCAGCCGGCTGGCCTCCCGGTTGCCGCCGACCGCTTCGAGCAGCAGCCCGAGTGCGGTGCGCCGGACGACAAGACCGGTCAGTACGAGCACCGCAGCGGCGATCACCACCGAGAGCGGGAGGCCGAGTTCGTACCCGCCCCCGATCAGGTGGTAGGGCTCACTGTTCACCGTGACGATCCGGCCGCTGGTGATCATCTGTGCGACGCCGCGCCCCGCGACCATCAGGATCAGGGTGGCGATGATCGGCTGCATGCCGATCCCGGCGACCAGCACGCCGTTCCACACACCCAGGGCGGTGCACACGCCCAGTGCGAGCAGTACCGCGACGGCGACACCACCGACGCTCCGCTGGTCGGTGAGCTCGCTGATGTTCAGGCAGGCGACGGCTCCGGAGACGGCGACCACGGCGCCGACCGACAGGTCGATCCCGCCGATGGCGATGACCAGGGTCATACCGAGGGCGACCAGCAGCAGCGGGGAGCCGAGCCGCAGGATGTCGACCAGGCTGCCGAAGAGGTGGCCGTCACGGATCCGGATCGAGAAGAAGTCGGGGGTGTGGACGACATTGGTGACCAGCAGGGCGGTGAGCAGCGCGAGCGGCCAGAACAGCCGGTGGGCGGCCAGCCTGGTGATGAGGGGCGGCATCAGTGGGTCCCTCCGGTCGCGATGGTCTCCATCAGCCGGTCCAGGGTGAGTTCGGCGGTGTTGGGCAGGGTCGCCACGAGCTCGCGGTCGCGCAGTACCGCGACGGTGTCGGACAGGCTCAGCACCTCTTCGAGTTCGGCGGAGACGTAGACCACCGCCATGCCGTCCGCGGCGAGCGAGGCCACCAGCCGCTGGATCTCGGCCTTGGCCCCGATGTCGATGCCCCGGGTCGGTTCGTCGAGGATCAGCAGTTTCGGTTCGGTGATCAGCCAGCGGGCGAGCAGCACCTTCTGCTGATTGCCGCCGCTCAGGTTGCGGACGACCGCCTCCGGGTCGACCGGGTGGATGTGCAGGGCCGATATCCAGTGCGCGACCAGCTCCTCCGTCCGGCGGGCGGGGAGTGCTCCGGCCCAGCCGCGGGCGGCCTGGAGGGCGAGGACGATGTTCTCCCGTACCGTCAGATCGGGGATGATGCCCTCGCTCCTGCGGTTCTCCGAACAGAACGCGATGCCCCGCCGGACGGCGGCGCGGGGGCTGCGCAGGGGGGCGGTCCGGCCGTCGACGGTGAGACTGCCGGTGTCGGCGCGGTCGGCGCCGGCCAGCAGCCGGGCGGTCTCCGAGCGTCCCGCGCCGAGCAGCCCGGCGAGGCCCAGTACCTCCCCCGGGCGCACAGCGAGGTCGAACGGCGCGATGGCGCCCTTACGTCCGAGTCCGCGCGCCTCGGCGAACGGGGCCCCGGCCGGGCGCTCGCGGTCGCCCCGGCCCCGGTCGGTGAGTTCCCCCAGCTCCTGCCCGAGCATCGCCGACACCAGCTCGATCTGCGGCAGGTGCGCGGTGCGGTACTCGCCGACGAGACGGCCGTCGCGGAGCACGGTGATCCGGTCGGACACGTCGTAGACCTGGTCCAGGAAGTGCGTCACGAACAGGATCGCCACGCCCTCGCCACGCAGCCGGCGGATCACCGTGAACAGCTGGGCCACCTCCTCGCGGTCCAGGCTGGAGGTGGGTTCGTCGAGGATCAGCACCTTCGCCCGGATGTCCACGGCGCGGGCGATGGCGACCATCTGCTGCAGGGCGAGCGGAAGGGCGTCCAGCGGCGCGCGGACGTCGATCTCCAGGTCGAGCCCGGACAGCAGGTCACGGGCCCGCCGGCGCAGTTCGGACCACACGATGCGGCCGAGCCTGCGGGGCTCGCGGCCGAGGAAGATGTTCTCCGCGACCGACAGGTTGGGGCAGAGGTTCACCTCCTGGTACACAGTGCTGATCCCGGCCCGCTGCGCCTGCAGCGGCCCGGCGAACCGGACCGGGACGCCGTCCAGCGTGACGGTCCCGGCTTCGGCCTCGTGCACTCCGGTCAGCACCTTGATGAGGGTGGACTTCCCGGCGCCGTTCTCGCCCATCAGGGCGTGCACCTCACCGGGATACAGGTCGAGTCCGACTCCGGCGAGGGCCCGGACGCCGGCGAACTCCTTGGTGATGCCGGCCATCCGGAGGACGGGTTGAGCGGGGCTGAGCTGCGGCGTCGACATGGGAGCTCCTCTCCTCGGGCCGCTTGTCGGCTCCGGCCGGGTCCGGGGCGCCCACCTGGGGCGCCCCCGTCCCGGATCACCGGAGCGGTACCGGCGAGATCAGTACTGGCGGTTGGGGAGTTCGGCGGCCGCCTTGTCCTTGGTGAAGACGCCCTCCTTGGACTCGACCCGGGCCGGCACCTCGGCCTTGTCCTTGAGCTTCCGCACGAGGTCCATGACCTGCGGGCCGATCAGCGGGTTGCACTCGACGACGACCTCGATCTTGCCGTCGGCCATCGCCTGGAAGGCGTCCTTGACCCCGTCGATCGAGACGATGCGGATGTCCTTGCCGGGCTTGAGACCCGCCTCCTCGATCGCCTGGATGGCACCCATCGCCATGTCGTCGTTGTGCGCGAAGAGGACATTGATGTTCTTGTGCGCCTTCAGGAAGGCCGTCATGACCTCCTTGCCCTTGGCGCGGGTGAAGTCACCGGTCTGGTCCGCGACCAGCTTGAACCGGGGGTCCTTCAGGACCAGGTCCTCGAACCCCTTCTTGCGGTCGATCGCCGGGGCGGAGCCGGTGGTGCCCTCGAGCTCCGCGATGTTCACCGTGCCGGTGCCGCTCTTCTCCGCGTCGACCAGCCACTGACCGGCGGCGGTCCCCTCCTTGACGAAGTCCGACCCGATGAAGGTCTTGTAGAGGGACGTGTCCTGGGTGTCGATCGCCCGGTCGGTGAGTATCACCGGGATGCCGGCGGCCTTGGCCTCCTTCAGTACGGTGTCCCAGCCCGTGACGACCACCGGTGAGAAGCCGATGACGTCCACCTTCTGCTGGATGAAGGTGCGGATCGCGGCGATCTGGTTCTCCTGCTTCTGCTGCGCGTCGGAGAACTTGAGCTCGAAGCCGGCGGTTTTCGCCGCGTCCTGGATGGACTTGGTGTTGGCGGCGCGCCAGCCGCTCTCGGATCCGACCTGGGAGAATCCGAAGACCAGCTTCTTGGCGCCGTTCGCGTCCGTGCCGCTGCCGGCGGGGGCCTTCTTGCCCGCGCCGCAGGCGGCGAGGGAGAGGCACAGCGCCGCGGCCAGGACGGCCGCGGCGGCACAGCGCGTACGCAGTCGTGGGTGACGGGGTCTTGCCGGGGTGGAGGCGGTGAGGGACATCGTGCACTCTCCTTCGAGCCGGGGAATTCCCTGCGATGTATGACCGGGGTGGTGCGACTGCGTTGGTGCGACTGGAGTGGTGCGACTGCGTTGGTGCGACTGGAGTGGTTCTGCGGTGAACGGGAAGCCGCTCTCAGAAACCTCGTGCCAGCCGGTGGTACGCCTGGTTCCAGCGGATCTCCTGGCTGAACTGCCGGATCGTGGTCCCCGCGTCGATGACGAGGAGTTCGGCCCCCGTCATCTCCGCGAGGTCCACGAGCTCTTCCGTCCCGATGGCGCTGGAGAGCACGGTGTGGTGCGGGGCACCGGCCGTGAGCCACGCCTCGGTCGACGTCCGCAGGTCGGGCTGCGGCTTCCATACGGCGTGCGCCACCGGAAGGTTGGGCAGCGGCTCCGCGGCGGCGACCAGGTCGATCTCGTTGGCGACCAGCCGGAACCGGTCCCCCATGTCGGCGAGCCCCACGACGACGGCCGGGCCCGGGGCGGCCTCGAAGACCAGCCGGACGGGATCCTCCCGGCCACCGATGCCCAGGGGATGGATTTCGCACGAGGGCACCTCGGCGGTGATCGACGGGCAGACCTCGAGCATGTGCGCACCGAGGATGACTTCCTGCCCGGCCTCCAGGTGGTAGGTGTAGTCCTCCATGAACGACGTCCCACCGGGCAGACCCGCCGACATCGCCTTCAGGGTGCGCAGCAGCGCGGCGGTCTTCCAGTCCCCCTCACCGCCGAAGCCGTAACCGTCGAGCATCAGGCGCTGGACGGCCAGACCGGGCAGCTGGCGCAGCCCTCCGAGGTCCTCGAAGTTGGTGGTGAACGCCTGGAATCCGCCGTCGGTGAGGAACTCCCGCATGCCGAGTTCGATCCGCGCCGCGTACCGCAGCGCGTCGTGCCGCTCCGCTCCGGAGCGCAGCTCGGGCGCGACCCGGTACGTCTCCTGGTACTCCTTCGTCAGCTCGGTGACGTCGGCGTCGGTCACCGCGTCGACCACGGCGACCAGGTCGTTGACGCCGTGGGTGTTGACCGAGACGCCGAACCGCAGCTGTGCCTCGACCTTGTCGCCCTCGGTGACCGCGACGTCCCGCATGTTGTCGCCGAACCGTGCCACCCGCAGGCCGCGCAGCGCGGCGTGACCGGTCGCGGCACGGGCCCAGGATCCGATCCGCAGGGCCACCGACGGGTCGCTGACGTGTCCGGCGACCGTCTTGCGGGCCACTCCGAGTCGGGACTGGATGTAACCGAACTCGCGGTCCCCGTGCGCCGCTTGGTTGAGGTTCATGAAGTCCATGTCGATGGAGCCCCACGGCAGCGCCCGGTTGGCCTGGGTGTGCAGGTGCAGCATCGGCTTGCGCAGCGCGTCGAGGCCGGCGATCCACATCTTGGCCGGGGAGAACGTGTGCATCCAGGCGATCACGCCGACGCAGTCGTCGGCGGCGTTGGCGTCGAGGCAGACCCGCCGGATCGCGTCCGCGTCGGTGAGTACGGGCAGCCACACCACCCGGACCGCGATGTCCGGCCCGTCGTTGAGTGCCTCGGCGATCTGCTGGGACTGTTCGGCCACCTGCCGGAGGGTGTCCGGCCCGTAGAGTCCCTGGCTGCCGGTGAGGAACCAGACTTCGCGGCCTTCGAGCGACTTCATTCCTGCACTCCTTCACGGCCGGCGGGCTGCTGGCCGTATACGTTCTGATAGCGGTCGTAGAGCGAGTCGATGTCCGGTGCGGCGATGCCCACCGGTTCTCCCAGCTGCCGGGAGAGGTGGACGGTGCGAGCGACGTCCTCGCACATCACGGCGGCTTTGACGGCGGCCTTCGGGTCCTTGCCGATGGTGAACACGCCGTGGCTCTGCATCAGCACGGCGGGCGAACGGTGGCCCTTGAGGGTGGCGACGATGCCCTGGCCGATCGAGTCGTCACCGATCAGCGCGAACGGGCCGACCGGTATCTCCGCGCCGAACTCGTCCGCCATCGCGGTGACGACGCAGGGCACCGCCTCACCGCGCGCCGCCCAGCCGGTGGCGTACGTGGAATGGGTGTGCACCACGCCCCCCACTTCGGGCATGTTGCGGTAGACGTAGGCGTGGGCGGCGGTGTCCGAGGACGGGTTGTGCGTACCTTCGACGACCTGCCCGTACAGATCGCAGACGATCATGTTCTCGGGGGTCAGGTCGTCGTAGGACACACCGCTGGGCTTGATGACCATCAGGTCGTGTCCCGGCACGCGGGCCGAGACGTTGCCTGCGGTCCACACCACGAGCTGGTAGCGGACGAGTTCCTGGTGCAGATCGCTGACCTGCTGCCGTATCCGGCCGATCGCGGGGTCGGTGGGGGCGGTGAGCGCGGTCAGGGATGCGGTCCCGGGGTCGGCCACGGGCTCGGTGCGGGAGTCGTCGGTTGCGCGCTCGGTGCGGGAGTCGTCGGTTGCGCGCTCGGTGCGGGGGTCGTCGGTTGTGCGCTCGGTGCGGGGGTCGTCGGTTGTGCGCTCGGTCATGATGGCGGCCTTCCGTACGGGTCAGTTGGCGGCAGAGGTGCCGGTCGCGTTGCGCAACTCGCGCAGTCGGTGCAGCACGCCCCTGTGCTCGCCGCCGAGCAGGTCGTGCAGGGCGCGGTACTCGGCGAACAGCCGGTCGTACGCGTCGGCACGGGCCGCGTCCGGGAGGTACCGGTCCCGGTGCACGCGCCCCATCCGCTCGGCCGCGGCGGGCACGTTCTCGTACGCCCCGGCCGCCACCGCCGCGTGGATGGCGGAGCCCAGCGCCGGGGCCTGTTCGGAGGCGGCGACGCTCAGCGGGCGGCGCAGCACGTCCGCGTAGATCTGCATCAGCAGCGCGTTCCTGGTGAGGCCTCCGGCCACCGTGAAGCGGGTGACGGGGACGCCGGATTTCTCGAAGACCTCGACGATGACCCGGGTGCCGAAGGCGGTCGACTCGAGCAGCGCGCGGTAGATCTCCGGCGGCCGGGTGGCCAGCGTGGCACCGACCAGCACCCCGGAGAGCCGGTGGTCGACCAGCACCGACCGGTTTCCGTTCCACCAGTCGAGCGCCACCAGGCCGTGCCCGCCCACCGGTTGGCCGGCGGCCAGCCGGGTCAGGTGCTCATGCAGGCTGATGCCTTCGGCGGCGGCCTGCTCGTGGTAGGTCGGCGGGATGCCGTGCTCGACGAACCAGCCGAAGATGTCGCCGACGCCGCTCTGTCCGGCCTCGAAGCCCCACAGCCCGTCGACCACTCCCCCGTCGACCACCCCGCACATGCCGGGGACCTCGGCCACCTGTTCGCCGTTGAGGATGTGGCAGGTGGAGGTGCCCATCACGGCGAGCAGCTCGCCGGCGCCGGCCGACCGTGCCGCCGGAGCGGTGACGTGGGCGTCCACGTTGCCGACCGCGACGGCGATGCCCTCCGGGAGCCCGGTCCAGACGGCGGCCCGGGCCGTCAGGCCGCCGGCCCGGTCGCCCAGCGGGGAGAGCGGGTGCTCCAGCCTGGTCCGCGCGAAGTCCGCGAAGGCGGGGTTGAGAGCGGCCAGGTACCCGGTCGACGGGTAGCCACCGTTCTGGTGGATCCCCTTGTATCCGGCCGTGCAGGTGTTGCGGGTCTCGACGCCGGTGAGCTGCCAGACGATCCAGTCCGCCGCCTCGATCCAGCGGTCGGTGCGCCGATAGGTGTCCGGGTCCTCCTCCAGCACCTGGAGGGCCTTGGCGTACTGCCACTCGGAGGAGATCAGGCCGCCGTAGCGGGCGATCCAGTCCTCACCGCGCTCGTGGGCGAGCGCGGTGATCCGGTCGGCCTGGGGCTGGGCCGCATGGTGCTTCCACAGCTTCGGCCAGGCGTGCGGCCGGGACCCGAGCTCCGGGCGAAGGCAGAGCGGGGTGCCGTCGGCGCTGGTGGGAAGGCAGGTGGAGGCCGTGAAGTCGGTGCCGATACCGATCACCGCGGCGGGGTCGATCCCGGCGGCGGCGATGGCCTCGGGGACGGCGCGGCGGATCACGTCCAGCCAGTCCTCCGGATGCTGGAGGGCCCAGTCCGGTGGCAGCGGGACGTTGCTGCCCGGCAATCGGTCGTCGATCACCGCATGGGAGTACTCATGGACGGCGCTGCCGATCTCGGCACCGTCCGACACCCGGACGACGACGGCGCGTCCGGAGAGCGTGCCGAAGTCGATGCCCAGGACGTAGTCGGTCGGGGTGGTGCGGGAGGCCCCGGCGGCGGCCCCGGCAGTGGCGGGCAAGGTGCCAGCCGAATTGTTAGCGTTAACAATCATCAATCGAACTCTCCGTTGCATGAGTTGGGACGGTGGGGCTTGACGGGCGGGGCCGGCGCCCGACCCAGGAACCGGCGACCCCGGCATGTTGCCCGAAGGTTTCCGACCCCCAGAGTGTGAGCGTTAACAACAGATGGCGTCAATGCTCCGCGCAGATCACAAATCGACAACGGGCGGGCGGCCCGCGTGATGCCGCCCCAAGCCGTGCGCCGCCACCCCATGCCCCCTGCGACGCCGGCCCGATGGCGTGCGATGCCGTGCGGTGCCGTGCGGACGCCGCCCCGCTGGCGTGCGATTCAAAACGGTGACCCTCCGGGCCTTGACGCCCGTTCTGTTAGCGTTAACACTCTTGTAACGCCAAGCCGGCGCCATGGCCCGGCCGGACATCGGCGGGCTTGTCAGCAGCCACCGGGCCCCTGTCGGTCGAGCCCGATCCGTGCGCGATTCCTGCGCGCTCATCACACCCCGCCCCAGCACGGGGACTCGACTGGTCCGAGGACACCGGGGTCACGCGGATGCCGTACGCGGGTCCCGCTGATCGCGGCACATCACTGGAGGAAGTGTGCGGAAAATTTCGACGGGCCTCGCCCTGGTTGCGCTAACAATGGTGTTGGCCGCCTGCGGGCAGAGTGCCAACGGCGTCGGCGCCCATGCGAAACACCCTGACGCCAAGGGCGGTTTGGTCGGTATCGCGATGCCCACCAAATCCTCGGAACGGTGGATCAACGACGGCGCCAACATGGTCAAGCAGTTCCAGGACAAGGGGTACAGGACGGATCTCCAGTACGGCGACAACGTCGTGGAGAACCAGGTGTCCCAGATCGAGAACATGATCACCAAGGGCGCCCGGCTGCTGGTCATCGCGGCGGTCGACGGCTCGTCACTCACCGACGTGCTGCAGAAGGCGGCCGACGCCGACATCCCGGTGATCTCCTACGACCGGCTCATCCTCGGCACCAAGAACGTCGACTACTACGCGACCTTCGACAACTACAAGGTCGGCGTCCTCCAGGGCACCTACATCGCCGACAAGCTCGGCCTCAAGGACGGCAAGGGCCCGTTCAACGTCGAGCTGTTCGGCGGCTCACCGGACGACAACAACTCCCCGTACTTCTTCCAGGGCGCGATGAGCGTGCTCAAGCCGTACCTCGACGACAAGAAGCTCGTCGTCCGCAGCGGCCAGACCAACTTCAACCAGATCGCCACCCTGCGCTGGGACGGCGGGCTCGCGCAGTCCCGGATGGACAACCTGCTCAGCAAGTCCTACTCGACGGCTCGCGTCGATGCGGTGCTCTCCCCCTACGACGGCATCTCGATCGGCATCCTGTCGTCCCTCAAGGGCGTCGGATACGGCGGGTCGGGCAAGGAACTGCCCATCGTCACCGGTCAGGACGCCGAACTGGCGTCGGTGAAGTCCATCATCGCCGGCGAGCAGACCCAGACCGTCTCCAAGGACACCCGTGCGCTCGCCAAGGTGGCCGTGCAGATGGGCGACGCGCTGCTCACCGGCGGCAAGCCCCAGGTCAACGACACCAAGCAGTACAACAACGGCGCCAGGGTCGTGCCGGCCTTCCTGCTGCAGCCGGTCAGTGTCGACAAGGACAACTACCGCAAGGTGCTGGTCGACACCGGGCAGCTCTCCGCCGCTCAGCTCAAGTAGCCGACTCCGAGGGCCTGTTCCCCACTACCCGCCGAACTTCCCCGCCCCGCCTCCGACCCCGCCCCCGACCTGCCCCCCAACCCCCAAGCCCGACCCCGACCCGAACGGATGCCCATCATGGCCGGACCCGTCCTGGAGATGCGTTCGATCAGCAAGTCCTTCCCCGGCGTCCAAGCGCTCTCCGACGTCACCCTGAGCGTCGCGCCCGGCGAAGTCCACGCCGTCTGCGGTGAGAACGGCGCCGGCAAGTCCACCCTGATGAAGGTGCTCAGCGGGGTGTACCCGCACGGCTCGTACGAGGGCGAGATCCTCTTCGAGGGTGAGCCGTGCGCCTTCAAGGACATCCGGGCGAGCGAGCAGCGCGGCATCGTGATCATCCATCAGGAACTCGCCCTGGTGCCCCATCTCTCCATCGCCGAGAACATCTTCCTCGGCAACGAACACGCCTCGCACGGCATCATCAGCTGGCACCGCAGCCTCACCCACGCGAAGAAGCTGCTCCAGCGGGTCGGTCTGCACGAGAACCCGCAGACCCGGATCGCGGACATCGGGGTGGGCAAACAGCAGTTGGTCGAGATCGCCAAGGCGCTCGCCAAGGAGGTGAAGCTGCTGATCCTGGACGAGCCGACGGCCGCGCTGAACGACGAGGACAGCCGCAAGCTGCTCGACCTCATCCTCGAACTCAAGGCGCAGGGGATCTCCTGCATCATCATCTCGCACAAGCTCAACGAGATCGCCCGCGTCGCCGACTCCGTCACCATCCTGCGGGACGGCCGGACCATCGAGACCGTCGCCGTCGGCACCGAGGGCATCTCCGAGGACCGCATCATCCGGGGCATGGTCGGCCGCGACCTGGACCACCGTTTCCCCGAACGCACTCCCGACATCGGCGACGTCGCCTTCGCCGTCGAGGAGTGGACCGTCCTCCATCCGATCGACCACCAGCGCAAGGTCGTCGACGCGGTCTCGGTCCATGTGCGGCGCGGCGAGATCGTCGGCGTCGCGGGGCTGATGGGCGCCGGGCGTACCGAGCTCGCGATGAGCGTGTTCGGCCGCTCCTACGGCCGGTACACCGGGGGCCGGGTGCTGTTGAACGGGGTGGAGATCAGGACCCGTACGGTGCCGGAGGCGATCGGGCACGGACTGGCGTACGTCACCGAGGACCGCAAGCAGCTCGGGCTCCATCTGACGGAGGACATCAGCCGCAACATCTCGCTGAGCGCGCTCGGGAAGGTCTCCCGGCGCGGCTGGGTCAACGAGCACGAGGAGACACGGGTCGCGGAGAGGTTCCGCGCCTCGATGAACATCAAGGCGCCCTCCGTCTTCGCGGCGACCGGCAAGCTCAGCGGCGGCAACCAGCAGAAGGTCGTCCTCAGCAAGTGGATCTTCTCCGAGCCCGACGTACTGATCCTCGACGAGCCCACCCGCGGCATCGACGTCGGTGCGAAGGCCGAGATCTACACGGTGATCGCCGAACTGGCCGCCCAGGGCAAGGCGGTGCTGGTCATCTCCTCGGAACTGCCCGAGCTGCTGGGCCTGTGCGACCGGATCTACACGATGGCCGAGGGCCGGCTCACCGGCGAGGTGGACCGCGCCGACGCCACCCAGGAATCACTCATGCGCCTCATGACCGTGAGCGCGGCAACCCAGAACGAGCAGGTGTGACGCATGGCCCAGACACAGACCTCCGGCATCGAGGCGAGCACACCGGCCGACGACAGGCCGACAGGCCCTGAGGGCGCGGGTGGCGGGGTGGGACAACAGCTGGTCCAGGCCCTGCGCGGCAACATCCGCCAGTACGGCATGCTGGTCGCGCTGGCGCTGATCGTCCTGCTCTTCCAGATCTGGACCGGCGGCACCCTGCTCAAGCCGCTCAACGTCACCAACCTGATCCAGCAGAACAGCTACATCCTGATCCTGGCCATCGGCATGATGATCGTCATCATCGCGGGCCATATCGACCTGTCGGTCGGGTCACTCGCCGCCTTCATCGGCGCGGCCGCCGCGGTGATGATGGTCAAACACCAGGTGCCCTGGCCGGTGGCGCTCGTCGCCGCGCTGCTGATCGGCGCGGTCGCCGGAGCCTGGCAGGGGTTCTGGATCGCGTACGTCGGCATCCCGTCGTTCATCGTCACGCTGGCCGGCATGCTGCTGTTCCGCGGCGGTACCCAGATCCTGCTCCAGGGCCAGTCGGTGGCCCCGTTCCCGCGTGGTTTCCAGAAGATCAGCAGCGGCTTCATGCCGGAGGTCGGCCCGTACACCGACTACCACAACCTGACGCTGCTGCTCGGGATCGGAGTGCTCGCCATCGCGGTGCTCCAGGAGGTCCGCGGCCGACGGCAGGCCGCCGCCTTCGGGCTCGAACTGCTTCCGCTGGGCTTCCTCCTCGCCAAACTGGCCGCCATCACCGCCGCGGTGACCGTGTTCACCCTGCTCCTCGCCAGCTATCACGGCTTCCCGGTCGTCCTGCTCATCCTGGGCGTCCTGCTGGTCGGCTTCGGTTATCTGATGCGCAACTCGATACTCGGCCGGCACACCTACGCGATCGGCGGGAACGAGCCGGCTGCCCGGTTGTCAGGCGTGAAGAGCAAGCGCGTCGTCTTCCTGGCCTTCGTGAACATGGGCGTCCTGGCCGCGCTGGCCGGTCTGGTCTTCGCGGCCCGGCTCAACGCCGGTACGCCGCAGGCCGGTATCAACTTCGAACTGGAGGCGATCGCGGCGGCCTTCATCGGCGGCGCCTCGGCCGCCGGCGGCGTCGGCACCGTCCTCGGCGCGATCATCGGCGGTCTGGTGCTCGGTGTGCTCAACAACGGCATGTCGCTGGTGGGCATAGGCACCGACTACCAGCAGGTCATCAAGGGGCTGGTGCTGTTGGCGGCCGTCGGCTTCGACGTCTACAACAAGCGCAAGATCGGTTCCTGACGATCCTGACCCGTTCCTGACCCGTCCCGCACCCACCTCATGCCCCGCTGTGGGTTTCGCTGCCGGCCCCCGAGAGGTGCTCTCGGGGGCCGGCAGCATGACGTTGCGCCGGCAAGCCGGCGGGTTCAGACCACCGGGGTCGTCGTGCTGCCGCGCACGATGAGCTGGGGTTCGATCACATGGTGCGGGATGGTCGTACGGTCGCGGTCGCCGCCCTCGATCCGGTCCAGGAGCAGCCGGATGCTGGCCCGCCCGACCGCGGCGAAGTCCTGCCGGACGGTGGTCAGCGGCGGTGCGAAGAACTCCGCCTCGGGGATGTCGTCGAAACCGGCGACCGCCACGTCCACGGGGATCCGCACCCCGGCCTCCCGGAAGGCACGCATGATGCCCAGCGCCATCTGGTCGTTGGAGGCGAACACCGCTGTCAGATCGGAGCCGCCGGCGCCCCGGCGGCCGACGCGGCCGGCGAGTTCCTGGCCGGCGCGGTAGCCGGAGAGCGGGCTCCAGTCCCCGATCAACGGCGGTGGCACGTCGGCGCCGGCTTCGTGCAGGGCCGCACGCCAGCCTGCCATACGGGCCGCCGCTTCGAGCCAGTCCTGCGGCCCGGCCACGTGCCAGACGGTGCGGTGGCCGCACCCGAGGAGATGGTCGGTGACCAGCCGGGCGCCCAGGTGCTGGTCCACCGACACGCTGGGGATCTCCAGATCGTGGCCGCCCTCGACGGTCACCACCGGGAACGGGTGCCGCAGCTCGAAGAGCGCGGCCGCCGCCTCGCGCTGCGGGGTGATGACCACGGCCCCCTCGACACCCCATTCACCGAGGTGCTCCAACGCCTCGGTGAGGCTGTGCCGGCTGAGTGCCCGCCCGCTCACGGTCGAGACCATGTACCCCTCGGCACGGGCCGACTCCGCCAGCCCCGCGACCGTGCTGGCCGGGCCGAACAGCGTGGTGTCCGCCGCGACCACGCCCAGCGTGCGGGTGCGCCGGGTCGCCAGGGCCCGCGCGGTGGAGTTGCGACGGTATCCCAGCTCGTCGATCGCCTTCTGCACCCCCGCGCGGGTCACCTCGCGCACGTTCGGATGGCCGCTGAGCACCCGGGACACGGTCTGATGCGAGACGCCCGCCAGCTGGGCGACGTCCGACATGGTGGGCAGACGAGTGTCTTCGGCAGGCCGCGGCACAGACCCTCCTGGAGCTGACACGATGAAGAGCGGATGTGATTGTTAACGATAACAAAGTTGCGCGCCAAGGACCGGGAGCCGGGCTCGGCCGCGCGACCGCGGGGGTTCTTCGGTCCGGACATCACTCATCCGGCACCGCACTCATCGGGACGGGACCGGGCCCGTACTCCAGCGCAGCACCATTTCCGGTGGCACCAGGATGTGCCGCCGGGAGTGGCCGGCGCCGTTGAGCTCCTCCACCAGGAGCTCCAGCGCGCGGCGGCCCAACTCGCCGAAGTCCTGACGCACGGTGGTCAGGGGCGGTGAGAAGTAGGCCGCCTCGGAGATGTCGTCGAACCCGACGACGCTGATGTCGCCGGGGATCGCGCGGCCCGACTCGTGGAGCGCCCGCAGCAGCCCCAATGCCATGTGGTCGTTGGCGCAGAACACCGCCGTGACCGCGGGGTCCGCCGCGAGCCCCAGTCCGGCCTCGTATCCCGAGCGGGCACTCCAGTCCCCGCTCCGCACCGGAGGCACCGGCGCCCCCGCCGCCTTGAGCGCCTTGCGCCAGCCGTTCTGGCGGGCCGTCGTCTCCAACCAGCCGGGCGGGCCGGCGACATGGTGCACCGTGGTGTGCCCGAGATCCAGCAGGTGCCCGGTGGCGGCCAGCGCACCGGACTCGTTGTCGATCGCCACCACCGGCACACGGGACTCGCTGCCGGAACCGACGGCGACCACCGGCACGACGGTCGAGAGCTTGCCGATCGCGCTCACCGCCGACGTCTGCGGCGCGATCACCGCGATGCCCTCCACCCCCTGGTCACGAAGCCGGTCCACCGCTTCCTGCACCGAGCGGCTGTCCAGGGACCGCAGACTCGCCACGCTGACGAAGTAGCCCGCGCTGCGCGCCGCCTGCTCGATCCCGTCCAGCATCGAGGCGGGCCCGTAGAGCACACTGCCGAAACTGACGACGCCCAGCGTCTGGGAGCGCCGGGTCACCAGGGCCCGGGCCGCCGAATTGGGCCGGTAGTCCAGCTGCCGGATCGCGGCGAGCACCCGGTCCCGCGTCTCCTCGCGTACATGCGACGCCCCGTTGAGAACCCGCGACACCGTCTGATGCGACACGCCCGCGACCCGCGCCACATCCGCCATCACCGGCGGCCGCGCTTCCGGATCCATCCGTCCGCCTCCCACGTGTCGGCCCCCTCATCGGCGAGTACCTGCGGCTGCACGCCCTGGGGCGGCCTTCGCACGGCATGGGGAAGAGTCTATTTGTTCACGATCACAGAACAAGGCACGGCCCGTCGGGCGGCCTCGAAGTGACGGCCTCCTTCGCCGGCCGCTGCGGGGCGGCTCAGGTCAGGACCATCCAGCGGCGGCCGTCGAGGAGTTCCCGTGCCGCGTCCAGGTGGCCCGCGTGGCAGGCGGTCTCCGTGATGACGTGGAGGAGGACGTCTCGGAGGGTGTGCAGGTGGGGTTCGCCGAAGAGGTGGTGGGGCCACCAGGCCAGTGGGGCGTCCGCGGCGGTGGCGGTGATGACCGCGTTCGCGAGGTCCGTCTCCCCGCGGTACCGCTCGAGGACGTCGGCGGCCGGGGTATCGGGTCCCACCACCCACGCGTCGTCGATCTCGTCGAGGCTGCGGATGACGTCCTTGTCCCCGGTGAGGACGGCACGGAACCAGAACCGCTCGACGTCCAGGGCGAGGTGCTGGACGAGCCCGAGACAGTTCCATCCCGACGGCAGCACGACTCGACGCAGCCCGTCCGCGTCCAGCCCGTCGAGGATTCCCAGGACGTGCCGTCGCTGTCCGTCCAGGGACGCCAGGAGCGCCCTGATCTCGGCATCCGGTGTCGGTTCCTGAGTCAATGCACTCTCTCCCGGATATGGCCGCCGGTCACGGAGGCGGGCGGTAGCGGCGGCACTGTCGGTCACCGCTCCAAAGGATCTCCGCAGCGGCGGTGCCGTGTACAGGGGGGTGGCGGCAGACATGACGAAGCTACCGCGCCCGGACCCCGCCGCCCGCGACGCCGCCACCTGGACGGCGTACGCCGCTCCGGGCGGTTACATCAACTACGCCTGCTTCGATGTCTGCAAGATCAAGGTGAGCACCGGCGTCATCTCGTCCTGCTGTTCCTCGAAGGTGATGAACGCCCCCTTCGACGACTCCTCGATGAGTCACTTCCAGGGCTGAGCAGCGCGACCGTCATGACACACGAAGGGGGTACCCGGCCGTCCGGGCGCCCCCTTCGCCGTCCCGGCCGCGGGCGGCGGGCGTCCCTCCGGGCCTGCTGGGAGCGCTTCCTCGTCACGGCGTACTGTCGGTGAGCCGGCGCAGGGAGGCCGCCAGCTGGTCCACCTCCTCGGATGTGTTGTAGAGCGCGAGTGAGGCGCGTGCCGCGGTTTCGAGGCCGTAGTGGGCCAGTGCCGGCTGGGCGCAGTGGTGGCCGGCGCGGATGGCGATGCCGTCGCGGTCCAGCCAGTCGGCCACCGTGGCCGGGTCCTGACCCGCGAGCGTGAAGGTCAGGACGGCGATCCTGTCGGGTGCGGCGCCCACCGTCTCGAGGCCGGGGACCATGGACAGCGCCTGTTGCGCGTAGGACATCAGCCCCTGCTCGTAGGCGGCGACGGCACCCCGGTCGAAGGAGGTCAGCCAGTTCAGCGCGGCCGACAGTCCGACCACCCCGGAGATATGACCGGTGCCGGCCTCCAGCCGTTGCGGAACGGGCGCGTACGTGGTGCGGGCGAAGCTGACCGAGTCGATCATGTTGCCGCCGCCCTGCCACGGCGGCATGCTCTCCAGCACCTCCGGCTTCCCGTACAGCACACCGATGCCCGTGGGACCGAAGATCTTGTGGCCGGAGAACACATAGAAGTCGGCATCCATCTCCTGGACGTCGACCGGGAAATGAGCGACCGCCTGTGCCCCGTCCACCAGCACCTTGGCGCCGTAGCGGTGCGCCAGCGCCGTCATCTCCCGCACCGGCGGGACGGTGCCGAGTACGTTCGACGCGTGGCTGATCGCCACGAGTTGCGTCCGCGACGAGAGCAGGTCGGCGTAGGCGTTCTGGTCGATCTGGCCGTCCGGTCCGAGCGGGACCGGAACCACGCGGGCCCGGGTCTCCTTGGCGATGAGCTGCCAGGGAACGATGTCCGAGTGGTGCTCCAGTACCGGCACCAGGATGTCGTCCCCCGGCCCGAGGTTGGCCCGCCCCCAGCTCTGCGCGACGAGGTTGATCGCCTCCGTGGTGCCGCGCACGAAGACGATGTTCTCCGGAGACGCCGCGCCCAGGAACTCGGCGACCGCGGCCCGGCCCGCCTCGTACGCCTCGGTGGCCTCGCGCGCCACAGTGTGCGCGCCGCGGTGGATGTTGGAGTTGGTCGCGCTGTAGTAGGCGGCGAGTGCCTCGATCACCTGACGCGGCTTCTGCGTCGTGGCGGCGTTGTCCAGCCAGACCAGCGGATGGCCGTTGACCAGGCGCTGCAGTATCGGGAAGTCCTTCCGAGCCGTCTCAGGAGAGAAGGCACCGCCCTGCCGGCCCATTCCCGACCCCGACCCCGGCCCCGGCCCCGGCCCCGGCCCCGGAGTTGGAGCCGGATCCGCAGCCGGAGATGCGGCAGGGACCACGCTCGGGGCCGAACCCGGGGCTGAACCCGGGACCGCACCCGCGACCCCGTTCGGGGTGAGGCCGCCCAAGCCCGTGCGCTCCGTAACGTCAGGAGTAGTCATGGTAGTTGTGCACCTCGACGTTCCGGAGGACGGCGGTGGCGTCCTCCACCAGCACCGCGGTGTTGAAGTAGGCCGTCATCAGGTACGAGGTGATGCCCTTCTGGTCGACGCCCATGTTCCGCATCGACAGCGCCGGTTCGACCTCGTCCTGGACCTTCGTCGGCCGCAGCCCCACCACGCCCTGCTCGGCCTCGCCCACCCGCATCAGCAGGATCGAGGTGGTGCTGGCGCCGTTGTGACCCGTGAACCCCACCTTGTCGGAGGGGAGCAGCGGCACTCCCCGCCAGGTCAGCAGGGGGCTGCCGAATCTGCTGTCCGTCACCGGGGGCACACCCCGCCGCGTACATTCCCGTCCGAAGGCGGCTATCGCCCGGGGGTGCGCGATGAAGAAGCCGGGCTGCTTCCAGACCTTCGCCAGCAGTTCGTCCAGGTCGTCGGGGGTCGGCGAGCCCGTCCGCGACTGCACCCGCTGCCCCGGTGCGACCGTGTTGAGCAGCCCGAACTCCGGGTGGTTCAGCATCGACGACTCCTGGCGCTCGCGCAGCGCCTGGATGGTCAGATTGGCCTGGGCGCGGGTCTGGTCGATGGGCCCGTTGTAGAGATCGGCGACGCGGGTGTGCACCCGCAGCACCGTCTGCGCGAGGCTCATGTGGTACTCCCGCGGCGTGTCCTCGTAGTCCACGAACGTGCCCGGGAGGTCCGGTTCTCCGACGTGGCCGGCGCTGAGATCCACCGGCACCTCGGAGCCCGGCACGGGCATGTCCCCGGCGAGGTACGAGTCGAGTGCCGCCTGCAGGTCTTCGCTGCGGGTGGTCAGTCCGGCCAGCGCGCTGCGGTCGGCGCAGAGCGCCACTCCGGGGGTGAGGGCCTTGACCCGGTAGGGCATCGGCTCGGCGCGGGTCCAGGCGTCGAGGTCGAAGAACTGGCCGTCCCCGATCACTTCGAGCAGCGCGTCCTCACCGTATCGGCCCGTCACGCGCTTCTCGGCCCGGCCCTCCACGAGCACCCATATCCGATCGGAGGCGTCGCCCTCCGAGGCCAGTAACTGACCGGACTCGAAGGTGACCTCCGCGAACGCGGCGGCCAGTTCGGTGAGCAGCGCTTCGTCGGCGTCCCTCAGGTACGGCACCTCCCGCAGGTCCTCCGGGACGATGTGGTGGGTGCCGTCCTCGCTGTAGCTGCTGATCAGGTCGTCGCCCAGGACGAAGGTCCGGCGGCGGTTGACGCGGTAGACACCGGATTCGACGTCCACCCAGGGCAGTGCGCGCAGCAGATAGCGCGGGGTGATGCCGCGCATCTGCGGGCTGGTCTTGGTGGCGGTGGCCAGCTGCCGTGCCGCATCCGGACCGAGACTGAGTCGATCGTTCACAGGAACCTCCTCGAGGACGGGCGTCACATCCGGGCGGTGGCCAGGGGTGACGCCGGAACGAGGTGATCGTGGTCTCCGGCATCCGCCGAGAACAAGGCGGCATTATTCGCATTGGGCCTGAAATATGTGATTCACGAAGCGTGCACCCTCGCGGCCTCGGGAATCCCAGCTGCGAGCACGCTTCCAGCCCGTATATATGACGTAATTTGTTCCCTTATTGAAGCTTTGTGATCCTGAAAGAACCCCTTGGAGGATATTCCGCCCACTTGGGCCGCCGAGGGGGCCCTGCCGGAGGCCCCGCGGGGCCTCCGAGTGGTCTCCGCAGGGCCTCCGGGAGGCCCGCCGTCCCCCGCTCGCCGGGATCCGCCAGAAGTGTGACAGTGGAGAGATGAGCTGGGCGTCATGGACAACCACAGGTGTCTTCGCCGGCCGTGGCGGGGTGCGCACCGACGAGGTCGGAATCCTGACGGGCGACCTCACCGTGCACACCACCTGGTCCGGCGGCGAGGCACGGGTCGCCGTGCAGTACAGCGGCTCATCGGACTGGTTCACAATGACCGGCAGCCCCATCCCCTGCCCGTCGGAGACGGAGAGCCGGACACTGCACGAAGAGGTGGTCCACGCGGTGCGCGCCGGCACGGCCGCCACCGTCCCGCACTGAACGCGAGCCCCCGCGCAGCGGGCGTCCGTTCCGTCCGTTCTCTCCGGAGGAGGACGGGACAGGCCGTCGGTTGGACCCCTGCGCGCCGTGGACCGGCGCCGTGATCCGGGCCGCAAGAGGTCTCCCCCGTCACCGAAAGAAGTCCGGCCGTCGCGGTCGGGCGATTGTTCATGCCCGGCCAGGGAACGGTCCCGCACCCGTGCCTGGGGAATGACGGCGCGGTCCGTGACCACGATCAGCAGAGAGCCGTCTCGTTGGCGCTGACGGTGGTGCACCCGGCCCTTCGGTGCTGGAGAGCGCTCCCCCAAGGGCGTTGGCGACGGCGGCCAGGAGACGCAGGCGGCCGGGCCCACTCGAGCCGGACCGGAGCATTACCCCCTCAACACCCTCTTTATGCCCGTGAGTTCATCTTCTATTGACATGTTCGCGCGGCCGACGAAACACTGTTGACGCTTTCGGAGAGCGCTCTCCCACAGGTCTTGGAGGCCCGCATGGTACGCAAGTCCAGACTCTTCTCCGGTGGTCTGATCGCCACCGCCGCCGCTCTGGTGGCGTTCGGGTTGAATACGATCGGCGCCACCGCCACCCCTGGCGCCGACCCCGCCGCCCAGGCGGCGTCCCACCTCGGGCACACCGCCGCCATGATGGCGGCCCCGGCCGGGACCTACGTACTCGCCGACCCGCAGGTCACCGGCGTGGTCCCGTCCCAGGCAACCCCGCCCAACCGGTACTTCCACGAGTTCCAGGCCAACTGCTCGGTCACCCGCAACATCCCGGACGATCCGATCGTCTACCCCGGCCAGCCCGGCGCCTCGCACGATCACACCTTCATGGGCAACACCACGACGGACGCGAACAGCACCCAGGCTTCGCTGAACGCCGGCGGCACCTCGTGCAAGGCGCCCGGCGACAAGAGCGGTTACTGGATGCCGACGCTCTACAACGGCAACCAGGTCATCAAGCCGATCGGGCCCCAGGTCATCTACTACAAGACCAATCTGATCGACTACACCAGCGTCCGGCCGTTCCCCAAGGGACTGCGCTTCGTCGTCGGCAGCCCGATGGCGACCGCCGACCAGTTCCGGCAGGACCCGGGGTACGTGGCGGGCTGGGAGTGCGGTGACAGCTACCACAACATCGACTTCCCGGTCACCTGCACGCCGGGCAGCCAGCTCAACATCCGATACCAGGCCCCCAGTTGCTGGGACGGCAAGTACCTGGACACCCCCGACCACAAGAGCCACATGGCCTACCCGGTCAACGGCCGGTGCACGGCGGACCACCCGGTCGCCCTGCCGATGATCGAGTTCAAGATGGCCTTCCCGGTCTCCGGAGACATGTCCCAGGTCCGGCTCTCCAGCGGCCGGGCCTTCTCGTTCCACTACGACTTCTACAACGCCTGGGACGCACCCACCCTCAGCGCCCTGGTCACCCACTGCATCGACGGCGGCCTGCAGTGCGACGCCCGCGGCTACGACCAGACCCACCCCGAGGCCGGCGCCGCCCTCAACGACCAGTACGTCCTCCCGTAGTCCGGCACCACCGGCACCACACTCCACTCCCCACCTGAGTACTCCACCCCCACCTCAGCGCTCTCCGTGCACAGCACTCGGCCGGCCCGGTAACTCACCGGGCCGGCCGAGGTCGTCACCAGATACGCCGGCCGCCGCCGGCCGCCGTCAGCTGTAGACGCCGAACTCGTACAGCGAGTAGCCGTACGCGGTCCCGCGCTGCGTCATGTTCAGCCGCACGTATCGGCCGGACGCGTTGACGGCGAGGTCCTCGATACCGCCGGTGCCGGTCGTGGTGGAGTACGCCGTGCTCCAATTGGTCCCGTCGTTCGACGTCTGGACCTGGTACGCCTTGCCGTAGGCGCCCTCCCAGCCGAGCTGCACGTGGTGCAGTGCGGTGGCCTGGCCCAGGTCCACCTGGAGCCACTGCGGGTCGCTCCACTCACTGGCCCAGCGGGTGTCCCACTTGCCGTCCGTGGTGTTGGACGGCGGGAAGGGCGCACCGTTGCCCTGCGACTGGTAGGTCGACGCGGTGGTCGGCCTGCCGAGGGCGACGTTGGTGCCGTTGACCGGTGGGGCGGTCACCCGGAAGGACCTGGTCTCGATGCCCACGTTGCCGTGCCCGTCGTAGGCGTAGACGTAGACCTTCCACACCCCCAGCGTCTTCGGGGCGGTGACGGTGAAGCGGCCGTCGCCGGTCTGGGTGAAGGTGACCTGCTGGAAGCCGGTGTTCCCGTCGACGTACTTGCTGGTGTACATCAGCTGGTAGCGCAGCGCGTCGCCGTCGGGGTCGGAGGTGGTGGTGCTGACCGTGAAGGTGCCGCCGGCCGGCACGGTCGTGGTGTTGCTGAGGTTCATCGCGCTGATCACCGGCGGGGTGTTGGTCTGCGGGGTGCCGCCGTAGTCCTTGGCGACGGAGTAGTAGGCAAGCCGCTTCCAGCCGCTGGGGCGGACGTTGAACCAGACGCCGCCGAAATCGTTCTCGTTGCCGTAGTGGAACATCGTGGCACCGAGTGCGACCCCGGTGTGCCCGGAAATGCAGTTCCAGGCGCTGAGGTAGCCGTCGCGCTTCTGGATGTCGGTGGGCTCGGCCGGGACGCCGTTCGCGTCGTTGGGCACCTCCCACTCGCCGGCCTCGCCGGACTCGGTGACGATGTACGGCTTGGTGTAGCCGCCGTCGGTCCAGTTCTTCCTGACGTCGCAGACCGCGCCGTAGGAGTTGACGGCGTACAGGTCCAGGCTCGGGGTACTCGTCTTGTAGTACGCCCAGGCGCCGGTCCAGGCGTCGGTGGAGGTCACGGGGTGGTTGGGGTCGATGGCGTGGATCGCCTGGGTGACCTGCTCGACGAACTGGGCGTAGGCGACGCGCTGTTGCTCGATCGCTGGTCCCGAGTAGTGGTCCTGCATGGTGAGCAGCACCTCGTTGCCGACGTCCCACATCAGGACGCCGGGATGGTCCTTGTAGGTGGTCACCCACTTCTTGATGTCGGCGAGGGTGGCGGCCTTGTACGCGGCGTCGTTGACGTAGTCCGCGCCCTGGTTGAGCCAGAAGCCGTTGATGACCTTCAGGCCGTAGGCGGAGGCGCTGTCCAGCAGCGCCTTGCTGCCCGCGTCCGTGCCCCAGTCGCGCAGCGTGTTGGCCCCCATCGACTTCAGATCGCGCATGTGGGCGCCGGCGGTGTCGTTGGAGGGTCCCCAGGTGATGCCCTTGACCTGGTAGGGGGCGCCGTTGACCTTGAGCTGCCAGTTGCCCTGGCCGCCGGTGACGTGCACGTCGCTGGTGCCGGTGGGCACCGGCGGGTCGGTGAGCGGAGCGGGCGCCGGGCCGGTGGTCTGCGAGACGGTGACCTGACCCACGCTGAGGGTGCCGCCGGAGCTGGTGGCGGCGGTCGGGGAGGTGCAGCCGCAGATGCTGTTGGGGTACGAACCGCCGATCGACAGGTTCAGGGAGAGGAAGAAGCCGTGGTGGACGGCCGCGTCCCAGGTGCTGACCCCGGTCTGTGACTCGTTGACCTGCCAGATCTGCTTGCCGTCGAGGTACCAGCGGATCTGTTCGTCGGACTTCGAGCGGTCGATGATCTCGGAGTAGGTGTGGAAGCCGGTCTGGCAGCCGGTGCAGCTCGCCAGTCCGCTGCTCAGGCCGGTGTACTCGTCGCAGTTGCCGCCGGGGGCGGTGCCGCAGTGCAACGTCGCCGCCTGCTGGCTGCGGCCGTGCACGTCCGCCATGATGTCGGTCTCCCCGACGGCGGGCCAGGCGGCGGGGTTGCCGCGGTAGCCGGCGCCGGTGGCGCGGAAGGACGGCCAGTAGCCGATCGCGTTGGCGGGGTTGGGCTGCCTGATGGTCGCGGAGATCTGCAGTTGTCCGCCGGCCGGCGCGGCGAAGTCGCTGCGCCGGGTCTCGATCCGGCCCGATGTCCACGCGTCGCCGTTCTTCAGCGCGGTGATGTTCAGGTTGCCGCCGCCGTCGAGGCCGACGTTGGCCGTGGAGTCGGAAGCGGTCTCGACCTCGCCGGTGCCCCAGTTCGCCGGGCCACCGGGGTAGGACGTGCCGGTCCGGGTGATCCAGTTGCCGGCGGAGGGTGCGGTGTTGGCCGCGCCGGTGAAGTCCTCGTTCCACACGGTGGTCCAGTCACCGGCCGGCGGCGGGTCGGTAGGCGGCGGGTCGGTGGGGCCGCCACCGCCGCCGTAGACCTGGAACTCCCACAGCGAGTAGCCGTAGCCGTTGACCCGGGCGGTGCCGTACATCCGCACGTAGCGGCCGGTGGCCGAGATGGCGAGGGTCTCGGTGCCGCCCGCTCCGGTGGTCGTGGAGTAGGGCGTGGTCCAGGTGGTGCCGTCGTCGGAGACCTGGATCTTGTACGCGGTCGCGTGGTTCTCCCACTTCAGGACGACCTGGCTGATGGCCGACGAGCTGCCGAGGTCGACCTGGAGCCACTGCGGGTCGCTCCACGCGCTGGCCCAGCGGGTGGCGGCGTTGCCGTCGACCGCGGCGGCCGCCGCCAGGCCGTCCCCTTCGGCGGACGAGGCGAGTGCGGGCCTGCCCTGGGACAGCAGAACGGGGTCGGCGGCGTGCGCGCGGCCGACCGGTGCGATCAGTGCGTAGAGCGCGAGGCAGAACGCGATCACGAGCGGGGCCGTCAGTCGGAGTGCGGGAGGGAGGCCGCCGCGCCGTGCGGCGGCGGAGGGGGGAGGTCGCATACCGGGAGTCCTGTCCGGGGCGTGGGGGCGGAGCGCCGGGAGAGCGCTCTCTGAGTGGGGTGATGGTTTCCTTCGCGTTTCCGGAGTGTCAAGCGTTGTGACCGGATCGGGGGTTCTGCCGGCCGCTCCATGTCGCTGAATTGTCAGGGTTGTTGGCATTGACTCGGCCATGGCGTGGATTCCCCGTCCCGCATCCGTCGCGAACCCTTGACAGCCATGACCCTTCGGCAGGAATCTACGGCAGCGGGAGAGCGCTCTCCCAGTGCGTTCCCACACCGTTCACCCCGTGCTCTCCCACCCCCAGCCACCGAGGACCCACCATGCGCGACACCCTCACCAGACGTACGACCCGGCTCGCCGCCGTCGGTGCCACGCTCGTCGGCGCGCTGCTCGTCACCGCCTGCGGCGGCAGCGACGCCAAGCCGGCCGCCGACAGCGCGAACGCCAAGATCACGCTCACCGTCAACCTCTTCTCCGACTTCGGCTACAAGGATCTCTACGCCCAGTACCACCAGCTGCACCCCAACATCACGATCAAGGAGAACCGCGCCGACATGGGGGCGCACCACCAGAACCTGCACGCCCACCTGATGGCCGGCAGCGGCACCGCCGACATCGAGGCCGTGGAGATCGGGCAGATCGCCGGCTTCCAGGGGCAGGCGGGCAAGTTCGTGAACTTCCTCGACCACGGCGTCGACAGGAACCAGTGGGTGCCGTCCAAGACCAAGCCCGCCAGCAGCAAGGACGGCACGTCCCTGTACGGCCTCGGGACCGACATGGGCGGCATGGCGCTCTGCTACCGCAGCGACCTCTTCAAGAAGGCGGGCCTGCCCACCGACCGTGGCCAGGTCTCGGCGCTGCTCACGGACTGGAACGCCTACTTCGCCACCGGCAAGCAGTTCCTGGCCAAGAGCCCGGACAAGAAGGCCAAGTGGTTCGACGCGGGCAGCAACGTCTTCTCCGCGATGACCGCGCAGTCGCCGCAGGGCTTCTACGACGACTCGGGCAAGGTCATCGCCGACTCCAACCCGGCGGTCAAGCAGGCCTTCGACCAGGTGGGTGCCGCCGTCAAGGACGGCGAGTCCGCCGGGATCGCCGCGTTCACTCCCGCGTGGGACACCGGCTTCCAGAAGAGCCAGTTCGCCACCGTCACGTGCCCCGCCTGGATGAGTTACGAGTTCAAGGCCAACCCGCCCGTCGGCGGCGGTACGTGGGACATGGCCCGGATTCCCGGCGGCGGGGGCAACTGGGGCGGTTCGTACCTGACGGTTCCGACCCAGGGGAAGCACACCGCGGCGGCCGTGGAGCTGGCCAAGTGGCTCAGCGCGCCGGCCCAGGAGGCGTGGCTGTTCAAGAACAAGGGGTACTTCCCCTCCGACCAGGCCCTGTGGAGCCAGCCGGACATCGCGTCCTTCACCGACCCGCTCTTCAACAACGCCCCCACCGGAAAGATCTTCTCCGAGTCGGCGAAGGCGCTGAACCCGCAGCCGCTGGGCGCGCACGGTGGTGACATCGGCAACGTCTTCGGCAACGGCCTGGTCTCCGTGGAGCAGGGCAAGGCCACCCCGGACAAGGCCTGGAAGAACTCCCTCGCCGAGATCGCCAACATCGGCGGCTGACCGGCGGCTGATCCGCCCGGCTTCCCGATCCCCGCCCGCAAGGAGTACGCCGCCATGGCCGTGTCGACCGAATCACCACCCGCCGCCGGTACGGCTGCGGCTCCCCTCGCCCGGGGGCCCTCCCGGTTCGCCTGGCGCCGCCTGGAGCGCACCTCCTCGCCCTACCTCTACATCGCCCCGTTCTTCCTGGTGTTCGCCGTCTTCGGCCTCTTCCCGCTGCTGTACACCGCGTACGTCTCCGTGACCGGATGGCGGGCCGACACCGACGGCAGCGAGCACACCTTCGTCGGACTGGACAACTACCGGACGCTGCTGCACGACCAGTTCTTCTGGAACGCGCTGAAGAACACCCTGGGCATCGGCGTCCTGTCGACCGTTCCGCAACTGCTGCTCGCGCTCGGGCTGGCCCATCTGCTCAACTACCGGTTGCGCGGGCGCACCTTCATCCGGATGGGGGTGCTGCTGCCGAACGTCACCTCGGTGGCCGCCGTCACCATCATCTTCGTCCAGCTCTTCGGCCGGGACTACGGGCTGGTGAACTGGGTGCTCGGCCTGTTCGGCGTCGGCCACACCGACTGGCAGGCCGGCACCCTGTCCTCCTGGGTGGGCATCTCCTGCATCGTCACCTGGCGCTGGACCGGCTACAACGCCCTGATCTACCTCGCCGCCATGCAGGCCGTGCCGTTCGAGCTGTACGAGGCCGCCGCCATCGACGGGGCGAGCCGGTGGCGGCAGTTTCGCAGCATCACCGTCCCGATGCTGCGTCCGACGATTCTGTTCACCGTCATCACCTCGACCATCGGAGCGCTGCAGATGTTCGGTGAGCCGCTGCTGTTCAGCGCCAGCCAGACGCCCATGGCCGGCGGCTCGCAACACCAGTTCCAGACGATGGCGCTCTACACGTACGACCAGTTCTGGGGCAAGTTCAAGTACGGCTACGGGGCTGCGATCTCCTGGGCGATGTTCCTGGTGATCGTCCTCATCGTCGCGCTGAACTTCGTCCTCGCGCGACGTCTGAAGGGAGTCGACGCCGCATGAGCGCACCGGCACAGGCGCAAACAACGACACCCGCCCGGGACCCGTTCCGGACCGACGGCGCGCCCCCGCTCCGCCGTCCCCGCAGGGGCCGTAACAGCCAGCTCACCGCCGGACGGGGTATCTACGCGGTGCTGGCCGTGGTGGTCCTGCTCTCGCTCTTCCCGCTCTACTGGACGGTGGTGGCCGCGTCCCGCGACAACGCCTCGATCACCCGCATGCCACCCGTCCTGCTGCCCGGCTCCCGCCTGTGGTCCAACCTCGGCCGGGTCTTCAGCCAGTCGGACATGCAACTGGCCCTGCTCAACTCGGTGATCGTCTCCTCACTGGTGACGGTCTCGGTGATCGCCACCTCGACCCTGGCCGGCTTCGCCTTCGCGAAGCTGCGCTTCCGGGGGCGGAACGGCCTGCTCGGGGCCGTCGTGGCGACGATGATGGTGCCCACGCAGCTCGGCATCATCCCGCTCTACATCATGATGGCGAACTGGCTGCACTGGACCGACCACCTCCAGGCGCTCATCGTCCCCTCCATCGCCAACGCCTTCGGCGTCTTCTTCATGCGTCAGTACCTCGTCACCGCCGTCCCCGACGAACTGCTCGACGCGGGACGGATGGACGGCTGCACCACCCGCGGCCTGTGCTGGCACGTCGTGGTGCCCGCCGCCCGACCGGCGATGGCGGTGCTGGGGATGCTGACGTTCATGGCCACCTGGAACGACTTCTACTGGCCCAAGGTCGTCATGACGCAACAGAACCCCACCGTCCAGCTGTCCCTGTCGGAACTGGCCAGCGGCTACTTCCGGGACAACTCACTCGTACTCGCCGGCACGCTGGTCTCCAGCCTGCCGATCATCGTGGTCTTCCTTCTGATGGGCCGCCAGATCCTCGACGGAATCATGCAGGGAGCGATGAAGGGATGACTGTGACCGCAGAGGACCCCTCCGAACCGCCCGTCCCCGTTCCGGCCGGCGTCTCCGTACCCCCGGACGCCGTTCCGCTGCCGTCCACCGAGGAGCTGGACCGGCTCGTCGCCAAGCTCGATCTGCCGGCCAAGGTGCGCCTGCTCTCCGGCTCCGCGGTGTTCCGTACCCCGGCGGAGCCCGCCGTCGGACTCCGGGCCATCACGTTCTCCGACGGCCCGGTCGGCGTGCGGGGCGAGCGCTGGGACGAACGCGACGCCGCCCTCACCCTCCCGTCGCCCACGGCGCTCGCCGCCTGCTGGGACGAGGAACTCGTCGAGGAACTCGGCGGCCTGCTGGCGGGTGAGGCCCGCCGGAAGCGGATCGACGTCCTGCTCGCGCCCACCCTCAACCTGCACCGCTCCCCGGTCGGCGGCCGCCACTTCGAGTGCTTCTCCGAGGACCCGCTGCTCACCGGCCGCACCGGCGCCGCGTACGTACGCGGGGTGCAGAGCGGCGGGGTGGCGGCCACCGCCAAGCACTACGTGGCCAATGACTCCGAGACCGAACGGCTCACCCTGGACGCGCACATCGACGAACGCACCCTGCGGGAGGTGTATCTGGCGCCCTTCGAAGCCGCCGTCCAGGCCGGCGCCTGGGTGGTGATGTCGGCGTACAACGCCGTCAACGGCACCGCCATGTCGGAGAGCCCGCTGCTCGACGAGCCGCTGAAGGGTGAGTGGGGCTTCGACGGCCTGGTGGTCTCGGACTGGGGCGCGGTGCGCTCCACCGCCGCCTCGGCCCGCGCGGCCCAGGACCTGTCCATGCCGGGACCGAACCCCCTGTGGGGCGCGGCGCTGGTGCGGGCGGTCGAGGACGGCACCGTCCCCGAGGCCGCGATCGACGAGAAGATCCGCCGCATTCTGCGGCTCGCCGCCCGCGTCGGTGCCCTGGCCGGCCAACCGCCCCGCTCCTTCCCCGCGCCCGCGTCCTCCCCCGGTGCGGCGCGGACTCTGCTGCGCCGCGCCGTCGCCGCCGGGGCGGTCCTGCTGCGCAACGAGGAGGCCCTGCTGCCGCTGGACCGCACACGGCTGCGGACGGTCGCGGTCATCGGGCCGAACGCCGCCGCCGCCCGGATCCAGGGCGGCGGCAGCGCCGGGGTCTTCCCCGCTACCGCGCTCTCACCTCTGGAGGGCATCCGCGGCGCGCTGGCCGGTGTCGCCGAGGTCCAGCACTGCGCGGGCGTCTTCCTCACCGCCCGCCCGACACCGCTGTCGGCCCGGGACGCCCGCGATCCGCGTACGGGTGAACCCGGCATCCTGGTGCGCTACCTCGACGACCATGACGCCGAGGTGCACGTCGAGCACCGGCTCAGCGGCCGGATCCTCGAACCCACCGATGATGGCGCCGACATCAGCGCGGCGACCACCGTCGAGGTCAGCGCCCTGCTGCGGCCGGCCTGCTCCGGGGAATGGCAGTTCGCCGTGGTGGGACTCGGCCAGGTGAGCCTCCTGGTGGACGGCCGGGCCCTGATCGACGAGTACGTGACGCCCGAGTCCCGGGACCCCACCTACCTCCATGTCGCGCCGTCGTTCCGCCAGGTGGCCTGGCAGGCCGAGGCCGGCCAGGACGTACGGCTGGTGGCCCGCCGCCGGATGGAGGCCGGTTCCGGGTACGCGGTGGCGCTGGCCGCCGACCCGCCGCGCCGTGACGAGGACGCGGAGCTGGCGGCGGCGGTGGATCTCGCCGGATCCGCGGAGCTGGCGATCGTGGTGGTGGGGACCACCGACGAGTTCGAGAGCGAGGGGTTCGACCGTCCGGGGCTGGCCCTGCCGGGGCGGCAGGACGAGCTGGTGGCCGCCGTCGCGGCCGTCAATCCGCGCACCGTGGTCATCGTGAACTCCGGCGGACCGGTCGCCATGCCCTGGCGGGCGGCGGTTCCGGCCATCCTCCTCGGCTGGTTCCCCGGGCAGGAGGCGGGCGACGGGCTGGCCGATGTGCTCTTCGGCGCCGCGGAACCGGGGGCCGGCTCCCCACCACCTGGGCGGCCCGCACCGAGGACGTCCCGGTGCTCGACACCGTGCCCGTCGACGGTGTCCTGCACTACGCGGAAGGCCCCCGGATCGGCTACCAGGCGTGGCTGCACGCGACGAACGAGCCGGCCTTCTGGTTCGGGCACGGCCTCGGCTACACCAGCTGGAGCTACGAGGGCGTCTCGGCCCCCGGAACGCTCGCCGCGGGAGCCGCCCTGACGGTCGACGTCCGTCTGCGCAACACCGGCGCGCGGGCGGGCCGGGAGGTGGTCCAGGTGTACCTCTCCCGTCCGCCGGACGGATCGGCGCGCGGCCCGGAGCGCAGGCTAGCGGGGTACGCCGCCGTCCGGGCCGAACCGGGCGAGACGGTGACCGCGACCATCCGCATCGCACCGCGCGCCTTCCAGTACTGGTCGCCGGAACACTCCGGCTGGCGCACCGAGCCCGGCGACGTCGCCCTGTTCGCGGGCTCCTCGTCGGCCGAACTGCCGCTGCGTGCGGCGCTGGAGGTGACGGCGGAGACCTCAGTGGCGGGGCCTGGGGCCGGGTAGTCGGCAGCCCCACCCCGTCCGCGGCATGCCGACCCCACGACGGGTGCGCCCTCCGGCCCTGACCCCGGAGGGCGCACCAGTGGCGTGCGGTTCACACGGACACGGGCGGCTCTTCCTGGCCGGCTGCTTCGAGCAGCAGTTTCGCGGCCACCGCCGCCCCGTCGGTGCGGATCGTGCCGGCCACGGCCCTCGCCCGCGCCCGGATCTCGGGGGTCAGGGCCGTGGTGAGCGCGGCGGACAGGGAGTCGAAGGTCGGCGTCCGGCCTTCGTGAGCCACGCCGATGCCCAGCTCGGCCACGCGGGCGGCCCAGTACGGCTGGTCCCCGATCTGGGGGACCACCACCTGAGGCGCGCCGGCCCGGGCCGCCGTCGCCGTGGTGCCCGCGCCGCCGTGGTGCACCACGGCGGCCACCCGCCGGAACAGCTTCTGCTGGTTGACCTCGCCGACGACGAAGCAGTCGTCGGCGTCGTCGATCGGGGCCAGATCCGCCCAGCCGCGGCCGATGAGTACGCGGCGGCCCTGCGCACGGTTCGCTTCGACGGCCACCCGGGCGATGCCCTTCGGGGCGTGCGCGGCCATGCTGCCGAAGCCCACGTACACCGGTGGTGCGCCCGCCTCCAGGAACGCCTCCAGCCGCTCCGGGAGCGGCCGGTCGTCGGGCAGGATCCACGCGCCGGTCTGCAGGACGTCGAGGTCGGTCATGCCCTGCGACGGACACAGCGTCGCGTCCGCCGCCAGCCACGGCCGGTCGGTGTAGACGTGGTCGCGGACGTTGTCCACCGGCGGCAGTCCGATCGCCGCCCGGTGGCTGTTGAGCGCCTCCCCGTACAACGCGTTCATCCCCTGGGCGTGCTTCTCCCACAGCACCTGGTTGTCGGTCTCGTCCTGCGGGGACGGTATGCCCGGCAGTCCCCCCGGGCGGAAGCGCCGCGACGGCAGTCCGAAGATGTGGAAGCACGCGTACACGTAGCGGATGCCCAGTTTCCCGGCCACGTCCCGCGCTCCGGCCGGCAGCAGACCGGTCGCCAGCAGCACGTCACATCCCTCGGCCGCCGCGGTGAGCGTTTCGAACCGCGCTGCGACCAGCTCGGGGGCCAGCCGGAACGCGTCCTCCGCCGACGGCGGCTCCGTTCCGGCGACCACCGAACGCACCGTCGGGCCGAGCGGCACCAGCGGCACGCCGACCCGCGCCAGCAGCGCCCCGAAATCCTCGTCCGGCGGCACACACACCAGTACCTCCGCTCCCAGTTCCCGCAACTCCACCGCCAGTCCCGCCAGCGGTTCGACATCCCCGCGCGACCCCCATGACGTCAACAGCACACGCACTTCGCAACTCCCCGTTTCCGCAGGTTCCGGCTTTGCGCCGCCGATTCTGCGGTACCACCGGGGTCTTGCCGCAAGCCCCCCGGTGCGCTATAGATTGATAGTGGCGAGGAGAGGTATCTCCTCGCCTTTGCTGTTGGTCGTCCGCTGCGGACGGACGGCCTCCTCGCGAAACGGCGTTTCCGCGCGTACGGCGGCACATCGGGCAACCAGCACGCATCGCAGGTATTCGATTCCGAAACCCTGCACTCCCCGCCGTCCCACGCGTCACGAATGGATAACTGATCGTGCGTCAATACCCGTACCAAGTACGGGCCTTGGCCAGGTCACATATTCTCCTGTCACTGCTGCTGCGCACCATTGAGGCGGGCGACCGGGGGGATCATGGCAAGGCTGTACGGGGGGACGGTCTTACTGGAAACCGTGGTGCCCTCGCTGGTCGGGCTCAAGCCGAGCGGCACGGGGCGCATCGACCCGCCACGGCGGGGTCATCCGCTGCTGATCAAATGCGTCGGCGGCCGGGGCTCCGGCAAGAGCGCCGCTCTGACGGCCCTCGCCGAACAGTACGCACAGCGCATACCCCAGGCACACGCGGATCTCGCGGCGATCGATTTCGGCCAACCGGGACTCGCCGCATTGGCCGAGGACACCACGGCGAATGCCTCCCGTACGTCTGATCTGCTCTTCTATCTCAATTTCCGGCTGAGCAGAAAACCCGCGGAATTCGGCAAGAAAATGTCTTTCCCCCGGCTGACGCAGGGGCTGCTCGCCGTCAGCGGATGGCAGGCGGAGAGCGCCGACAACCCCGGGCACGCGGTGCGGCCGGAGGAACTGGCCGCCGCGAAACGGCGGCTCGCGGAACTGCTCAGAGCGAGCCAGCCCGACCAGCAGCGGCGCAGGGACAAGGCCGCGGCCTGGGTCGACGAGGTCATCCATGCGGTCGGCCCACTGCCGCTGCCCGCGGGGATGGACGCGATGGTGCAGGCGCTGCTGCGGATCGTCGCCGCCGAGCTGTTCAGCCCGCGCGCGCACCGGGGCGGTCTGACGTGGTGGGCGAGCCGGCAGGTGGCACCGCAGGGCGATGCCCACGACCAGCTGACGGAACTGGCGATGAGGTTCCGCGGTGACGCGGAGGACCGGCAGCTGGCCGAACGGTTCCTGATAGCCGCGCTGCTCGCGGACATCGCGGACCACTACGGCTTCCTGCAGGTGGCCAACGGCGTGCCGCGTCCGCTGCTGCTCCTGGACAACGTCCACAGCCCGCTGGGCCGGGTGTTCCTGGACGCGCTGGTGCGGGTGTGGCACGAGGAGGCGGCCGGCTCCCGCAGGGTGATGCGGCCGGTCGTCGTCGCGACGGCGTTGGAGGAGGTCACACCCGTCCGGGACGACGACATCCTGCCGTCGACACGGCGCGTGATCCGGTCCTTCTGGCAGGAGAGCCGGCCGAACGCGCCGGCCGACTGGATCGTGCCGCTGCGGCTGGCGCAGCTGGATCTCGACGAGGTCAAGGACATGTTCGGGGAGGATCACCCGCCACCGGGTGCCGCCCGGCTCATCCTGCGCCTCAGCGGTGGGCGGGCGGGGGTGGCCCACAGCCTGGTCCAGGCCGTCGCGCGACGTGTCCGGCTGCGCGAGGACACCGGCCTCGCAGGGCTCCTCGACCTTCCGGCCGCCGCCGACCCGGAACCGTCCGTGAACGGCAGGCTGCTGGAGCGTCTGATACCGGACGAGGTGGCCCGTGAGCGGCTCACCTACTACGCGTCGGCGCTGGACGACATGGCCGCGTACCGGCTCAGCACCGTCTACCCGCCGCAGGACCCGGGCGGTGTCCCGGTCCAGGAGGCGCTGGCCCATCTGCGCGACAACCAGTGGCCCCAGGTGCTCTGGGCCGGCGTCGAGGGGCCGTTCGTCGGCGACGCACCGCTGCGGCTTCTGCTGCTGCACGAACTGAGCGCCCGCACCGGCCGGGTGCCCGGCGCCGAGCCGTGGCAGACCATCCACCGGCGCTGCCGGTCCCTGTACGACCCGCACGACCAGGGCGGTGCCGCCCATCGCCCCGACACGCGCTATCTGCACCACTCGCTCGCGCTGGGCGAGACGGACCTGGTCGTGCGCTGTCTGCACCGGCGGTTCACCGAGCAGGACGCCACGGGGTGGCTGTCCGCCGTGAACCTCGTCTGCGCGGCACCCGCTCCCCCGGACACCCTGCCCGTCCCGGCCGACGACACCGTGCCGTGCCCGGGCTGCGCGGCCGAAGCCGATCATCCCGTCCACCAGGCGGTCCGGCTCCTCGTGAACCACCTGTGGCAGCTGTCCCAGCCGCTGTCGGTCCCCACGGCGGCCGCGATCAACAGCATCGGGCTGCAGCTGCTCACCCTGGCCCAGAACAGCGGGCCCGAGGCCCAGAAGGTCTTCTTCCGCGCCCATGAGGAGTGGCCGCGAGAACTGCACCACTGGACCCAGGCGCCCAACCTGCAGACCTACGGAGTGTCCGGCACATGAAGCTACTGCCCGACGGAAGGCTCTACCGCGCCCTGGTACTCGGCACCGCGACCGTCGTACTCGGCCTGGGCATCTACTTCCTCGTGGCCTGGCTGGTCACGGATGACACCGGGTGCGCGCACGGCGTCGAGAAGCGCGGCACGAAGAGCGAATGCACCGGAGTCACCGACGGGAGCTTCCACTTCGCCGAGGCGCTGGCACCGGTCTTCGGGCGCATCAAGGCCGAGAACGACAGCATCGCCGACAAGTCACCGGCCACGGTCGCCCTGATGATCCCGATGATCTCGGACAATCCGGCCGAACAGCACGAGTTCACCGAGCAGGTGCAGGGCGCCTATCTCGCCCAGTACCGCGCAAACCACCAGGCCAACGGGCAGCGGCCGCCCATCCGGCTGCTGCTCGCGAACCCCGGCCGCAACTACGAGTTCTGGGAGCCGGTGGCCCAGCAGCTCGCCGACGCCGCCGCCTCACCGACCGAGAACCTCCGCGCCGTCACGGGCATCAACATCAGCCTCAAGGAGACCGAGAAGGCCATCGCCTTCCTCACCGCGGCCAAGGGCATTCCCGTGGTCGCCGGGCCCATGACCGCCGACGACATCATGAACAGCGCCGCCCGTCCGCACGCCTACCCCGGCCTGGCCCGCGTCGCCCCCAGCAACTCCGACCAGGCGGCCGCCCTGGGCTCCTTCGGATCGGACATCAAACCCGCCGAGACCATGGTCGTGGAGGACGTCCGGGAGGACGACAACTACCTCACCACCCTGCGCCAGGCCTTCGAGAAGCTCGCCAAGGGCGCACCGCACGCCCCGGAGACCTTCCGGTCCCCCACCGACTTCAACGACGAGGGCAACCTCGCCAACGACTTCCACCAGATGGTCCCGGACATCTGCTCCTCCGACGCCAAGACCATCTACTTCGCCGGACGTCCGGTGCAGCTGCGGCAGTTCCTCATCGAGCTCGGACGCCGCAACTGCGCCAAGCACTACACGGTCATCAGCGGTTCGCACGCCTCCACCCTGACCGTGGACGCCAACTTCCAGGACCAGTGGGGCTCGCTCACCGCGGGTGCCGGAATCACCGTACGGTATGCCGCCCTCGCGCACCCCGACTCCTGGAGCGGCGACGGTCCCGAGACGCCGGGCGGCTCCAGGAGGGCGTACAAGGAACTCGCCGATCTCGCCACGACGTTCGGCAACACGTCGGCCACCGGCATCGGCCGGACCTCGCTCTCGGACTCGCGCACCATCATCACGTACGACTCCGTCACCACGGCCGTCAGCGGCATCCGCAACGACACCGTGGGCAAGGTGGAGATGCCCACCCTGGACGAGGTGGCCAACAGCTGGCTCCGGCTGCACGGCGGCAACCGGGTCAACGGCGCCGGCGGCTGGATCTGCCTGGACCAGTACGGCAACCCCTACAACAAGGCGGTCGCCATCGTGCATCTGGACCCGGTGACCAAGTCCGCCGCCTTCGACCGGCTGGCCTGGCCCGCCGGGCGCGCCCCGGACGCGAACTGCTCGATCCGCACCGGCGGCTGAGCGGTCCTGCTGAGGGGGCCACGGCGCCGGGCGGAGGCCTTGGGCGTCCGCCGGGATCAGAGCGCGCGGCTGAACTCCAGCCGGCCCGCGAAGTTCTCGTATCCGGCGCTCCGGAACGCCTTGGCCATGGCCACGTTGGCCCGGTCGCAGTCCCCACGGATCTCGGTCGCGCCGTTCGCCGCGAGAATGCGGGTGCTCCGGCGTACGACCGAGGCCGCGTATCCGTTGCCCCGGTGGGCCGGTGTGACGCCGACGAATCCGATCACCGGCACGCTGGGGTTCTCGGCGGGCAGGCTGACCACGGCGGGGGTGCCGTCCGCGGCGTAGCCGAGCTCCCACCACTCCGGTTCGTGCCGCAGCCCGGCGGTGTCCTCGAAGAGCAGCTCGGCCGCGTGCCGCAACCCGTGCTTGTCCACGTCGGCGGTGAGGCGCGCGTCAGCGGTGTCCGCGAGGAGCTCCTCCAGCGCGTCGATGAACGGCTCCCGGCCGATGGCGGCGAGCGAACGGAAGTCCAGCCGGGCGTCATCCGCGGGCAGCTGCTCCCCGGTCAGCGTGCGGTGGAAGCGCAGCCCGTCACGGATGAGCTCGAACCCCGCGCCCCGCAGGAGCTCCTGCCGGCTCTGGGGGTCGCGCTGGAACTGCGGGGCCTGGGCGGGCGAGTCCAGGACGTGTTCCAGTTCGGTCGCTCCGAGCTCCCTGGCCTGCGCGGCTGCCGCGTCGAGCAGCGCGACGCCGGTCCCGGGCGAGTCCTCGGGTGCTTCGAACAGCACGAGGGCGCGAGGGACTTCCTGTCCGGGTATGGTCCACAGCACCGCGCTGCCGGCCGGCCGCCCGTCGCCGCCCTCGGCGACCAGGCACCACTGCGGCCGCGTGCATCCGCTGTCGAGGAGCCCGGTGAGGTACTCGCGGGTCGCGGCGTTGCGTTCGGCATCACCGGGATGCTCGACCAGGGCGGGGAGTTCGTCGGCGCGGGCGATACGAATGAGCGTCACAAAGAACCTTGTCCGTTCGGGGGTGTCGGGGGCGCGGAGATCGATGCCGCCCGGCGAACCTAGCGCGCGCGACCGGTCACGGACCACCTGCTTTCGCGCGGTGTTGGGGCTGCGGCCACTCCCGCGTTCACCCGTGCTGTCACGCTGCGCCCGTGGACGTCACGACATTGGCTCGCGCGCTGTTGGAACCGATACCGGCCCATCGGGCGGCGGGGCTCGAAGTCCTGCGCGCCGCCGACGGCGCCGCCGAGGTCGCCATGGTGACGCTGCCGGAGATGACTAACGTCATCGGTTCCCTGCACTCCAGCGGTCTCATCACGCTGGTCGACGCCGCGGGGCTGGCGGCGATCATCGCCGCGTGCGAGGCCGCGGACGATTTCCAGCACGTCGTTCCGCTCGGGGCGACCGCGTCGCTCGACTTCCGGGCGCCCGCCCGCGGCAAGCTCCTGGCGTCCTGCCGGCTCGACGCCGAGGCCCGCCGTGTGCTGCGACCGGTGCTGTCGGGCAAGGCGACCCGGGCTCGGATCACCACCGTCGCCGACGTCACCGACGCGGCGGGAGACCTGGTGTGCCGGGGCACGTTCGGCTGGAGCATCCGCCGCCGTCCCGCGACGGCCTGACCGGGGCCGGTGACTCCGACCCGGACCGCCTGGCCCGGCGGCCCCCGACCGCCCTAACCCGGCGCACCCGTACAGGTGTCCGACTCGCGGCGGACTGCGACCGAATATGCGCCGGTGACGGTCATTGGCGCCCGCCTCGGGGATGAGATTGGCCGTACCTACGGCCGCCCGGTGGTTGGCCGGGCCGCACGGACGGTAGCAAGGACAGGTCCCGGGGGCCGTACGCCCGGTGTGACACCGTTCTCCGCTCATCCTTCTCACAGGGGGCTCCATGACTCTCACCCGATTACGCGCCTGCGCCACCGCCGGGGCCGCGCTCGCGGCGCTCACCCTCGGCTCGGGCCAGGCACTCGCCGCCACCCCGCACGCACCGCACCCTCGCCCCTACACCGTCGTGGACCTGGGCACCCTCGGCGGCACCATCAGCTCGGGTATCGCCCTGGACGCCGCCACCGTGGTCGGCAGCTCCACGCTCCCCGGCAACACCGACTTCCACGCGTTCGCCTACGACCGGGCCACCCGAACGATGACCGACCTCGGCACGCTCGGGGGGACGTCCAGCAGCACGGTCGCCGTCCAGGGCCGCTACGTCATCGGCGACTCCACCACGGCCGACGGCGATGAGCACGCTTTCGTCCACGACCTGCGCACCCACCGGATGACCGACCTCGGCACCTTCGGCGGCACCGGCAGCCATGTCAACGCCATCAGCGGAGACACCGTGGTGGGAAGCGCCAGAACGACGGGCAACCAAGGCGAGCACGCGTTCGCGTACGACGTGCGCACCGGCCTGATGACCGACCTCGGCAGCCTGGCCGGGCCGTCCGGGGTCAGCAGCGCGGCCGGGATCTCCCAGGGCCGCTTCATCACGGGCACGTCCGATGTCAGCACGGCGCCCGACACCACTCAGCACGCTTTCCTCTACGACCTCCGCACGCACCGGATGACCGATCTGGGCGCCAACGGCGGTGCCTCCAGCCAGGCCACCGCGATCAGTGGAAACACCGTCGTCGGCATCAGCCGGACCGGCAGCGCTCCGGCACCCGACGCCGTGCACGGCTTCGCCTACGACATCCGCAGCAGGGCCTGGACCGACCTCGGCGACCACATGATCGCCCACCTCCAGGTCAGCGGACACACCGCCGCCGGCACGGACGGCCACACCGCCTACACCGTCGATCTCAGCACCGGCATCCGAACGCCGCTCGGCCTGGGCCAGGGCTCCACCGGCGTCAACGGGATCACCGGGCGGGTCGTCGTCGGCGAGACCAATCCCGGCCCCCTCGCCTTCGCGTACCGCACCGACACCCGCTCGTCCACGCTGCTTCCCGCGCCCGGCGGCCTCTACTCCACCGCGTCAAGCGCCGATGAGCAGGGAGCCGTCGCTGGAACCGCCGCGACCACCACCGACCCCGATACCGTCAACTCCAGCTACCACGCCGTCCTCTGGACCCCGCGCGGGCACTGACAACAGAGCTCCCGCAGTGGCCGGGACGGACGCCCCCTAACTCGTTTGACTGTTGCACGCCATCGCCTAGTGTCGTCCCGGCGGAGTGATCCGCTGCGCCGGGACGACGACCATGACGTGGAGGACGACTGTGCGTAACCGCCAGCTGGGACGCAGCGGAATCCAGGTGTCCGAGATCGGCTACGGGGCCTGGGGCATCGGCGAGTCCGGCTGGATCGGCGCCACGGAGGACGAGTCCCTGCGCGCACTGCACCACGCCATCGACCAGGGCGTGAACTTCATCGACACCGCGCGCGGCTACGGCGAGAGCGAGCGGATCGTGGGCCGGGTGGTCCGCGAACGGGCCGGCGACCAGGTGTACGTGGCGACCAAGGTGCCCCCGAAGAACCGCGTCTGGCCCGCCCCCGACGGCCTGGACCCCGCGGAGGCCTTCCCGGGCGCGCACATCCGCGACAGCCTGGAGACCAGCCTGCGCGTCAGCGGCCTGGACCACTTCGACGTGCTGCAGTTCCACGTCTGGAACGACGAGTGGGTCGGCCGCGGCGACTGGCTGGAGACCGTCGCCGAGCTGAAGCAGCAGGGCAGGATCCGGCTGTTCGGCGTGTCCATCAACGACCACCAGCCCGACAGCGCCCTCGCCCTGGTCCGCAGCGGCGTCGTGGACACCGTCCAGGTGATCTACAACATCTTCGACCAGGCCCCGGCCGACACTCTGCTCCCCGCCTGCCAGGAACACGGGGTCGGCGTGATCGTCCGGGTGGCCCTCGACGAGGGAGGCCTCACCGGACGGATCACGGCCGGGACCACCTTCCCCGACGGTGACTTCCGCAGCCGCTACTTCCGCGGCGACCGTCCCGCCGAGGTCGAGCGGCATGTCGACGCGATCATCGCCGATCTGGGCATCGCCCCCGACGAGATCGCGGAAACGGCCCTGCGGTACGTGCTCAGCGCACCGGCCGTGTCCACCGTCATCCCCGGCATGCGCACCGTCCGGAACGTGGAGCGCAACACCGCGGTGAGCGACGGACGCCCGCTCACCGCCGACCAGCTCGCCGTGCTCGCCAAGCACCGCTGGCAGCGCAGCTTCTACGCCTGACCGGTGGGCCGGGACAACCCCGTCGACCGACGGCGCTGGTCCATCACGACCTCGGCCAGCATCCCCACCGCGGCGCCGACCGCGCGGTCGGCGAGATTTCCGTGGCCCAGCACCAGCGTCCGACCGGTGCCCGCCGTCGGGTCGATGCGGAACTCGTCGAGGTGCGCGGCGGCGAGGCCCCGCCGCAGGGCCGTCGCTGTCACCGTCGCCGCGTCGGCGGACGGCGGCAGATCGAGCAGCACGCGCAGCCCGGCCCGCACTCCCCGCACCGGGACGGATCCCGCCAGCACGGAACCCGCCGGCGGCCGTGTCTCACGCGGGGTGTTCCGAGCAGAGGCAGCTGACGCCCTTCTCGATCCACTCCTGACCGGCCCAGTCCGGGTGCCGTTCGATCATCAGTGCCGATATCTCGTCGATGATCGTCTGCTCACCGACCGCGGAGTCGCGGCGGATCCAGGTCTCGTCGCGCAGGAGCCGCAGGTAGTCGCGGACGTCCGACAGGAGTCGCGGGCCGCCGACGTCACCGTGACCGGGCACCACGACCCCCGCGCCCTCGGCGGCCAGCCGCTGCATCACGGCGAGCCAGCGGGTGCCCGAGACGTCGGCGTCGTACGGCGGGAACCACGGGAAGATGGCGAACTGGCCGGCCTCCACGAGGTCCCCCGTGAACAGGACGTCGGCGTCCGGCACCCTGACGACCTGGTCCCCCTTGCTGTGTGCCCGGCCGGTGGCCCGCAGCTGGACCACCCGGCCTCCCAGGTCCAGGTCGTACGCCTCGTCGTAGACGACGTCGGGATCCACCAGCTCGACGCCCCGCAGCCGGCGCGCGACCGGCTCCCCGAGCCCCTTGAACATCTCCAGATAGCCGGCGCCCTTCACCTTCAGGTCCTCGGCCTGGGCACGGTTGACCAGGAACGTCGCCTCGCCGGCGAAGACCTGCGCCCCGAAGGAGTGCTCGGGGTGGAAGTGCGTCGTGGTCAGGAACAGCCGGCGGCCCCTGGCGTAGTCGGCCGCGAACTCCAGCACCTTCGCGGCGTTGCCGGGGCCCAGGCCCGTCTCGATGACCAGAACCGATTCCCGACCGCCGATGATGCCGATGTTCGGGACGAGCTGGACCCGCCGATCAGGGATGACCACCAGGTCACGGGCGAGTTCCCGCACCTCCGTGACCTGTACGGCGGGGTCCGGTATGACGTGTTCGGCCATCGTGGCTCCTGGGTCTCGTCGACGATCGAACCGAGCCGGCGGTGCCGTTCCGACACCCGGGGGTCCGTCGGGGGCCCGTCGTGGCGGGTCCCGTGGTCCCAGTCAGCCGCGGGGTGTCCCAGGTGTCCAACACCGATTCCTTCCCGCCGATACTGAGCGGGTATCGTTGCTGTTCATGGACTTGCGGACGCTGCGCTACTTCGTGGCGGTCGCCGAAGAGCTCCACTTCGGCCGGGCCGCCGCACGACTGCACATGACCCAGCCACCCCTGAGCCGGGCCGTCCAGCAACTGGAGTCGGACCTCGGCTGCGCACTGCTGCACCGCACCCCCACCGGCGTCTCGCTCACCGACGCCGGAGCCGTGCTCTACGACGAGACACGCACCCTGCTGTCCCAGGTCGAACAGCTCCGTACCCGGGTGGCGGCCGCGGGCGGCACCGCCACCCTCACCATCGGGACCCTCGCCGACAGCGCCGAACAGGTCGACACCCGGCTGGCCGCCGCCTACCGGAAACGTCACCCCAGTGCCCGTGTCCGCATCCGCGAGGCCGACTTCACCGACCCGACCGCCGGGCTGCGGGCCGGCCTGGTGGACGTGGCCCTGACCAGGGCGCCCTTCGACGACACCGGCATCACCGTCCGCGTGCTGCGCTCCGACCCCGTCGGCGTGGTCCTGCGAGCCGACGACCCGCTCGCCGACCGTGGAAGCCTGCGACCGGACGATCTCGCGGACCGGCGATGGTTCCAGCTGCCCGAAGGGACCGATCCCGCGTGGCGGGCCTTCTGGAACGGCCCGCCGGCGACCGCCCACCGACGGGACGGCCCGGTCGTGCGCACCGTGCACGAGTGCCTGCAGTCCGTCCTGTGGGACGGCGCCGTGGGACTGGCACCGCTCGCCCACGCCCTTCCCCAGGGCTTGACCTCCGTACCCTTGATCGACATGCCGTCCAGCGACCTCGTCATCGCGTGGAACAGCAGCGACACCAACCCGCTGATCCGCTCCTTCGTCCATCTCGCCGCCGCCGTCTACCGACCGGCCTGAACCGCGATCTCCCGTCTGCGGACCTCCCGGACCGGCTCCTGCCGGCCGTCTTCCCCGGCCTTGCGTACGCCACGGAACGGGCCGGTGGTCCGGTAACGGCCGGGGTCGCGTGCTCCGTTGCGGTGAGATGCCGTTCCCGTCCGCGCAAAGTCGGCGTGTTGGGCCGGTTTTCATGGTGATTGTGTGGTGTTGATCGTGGGGTCTGTGCCGCAACAGGTGCGGTACTTCCTCCATCAAGGAGCTGTTGATGTCGCGTTTCACGAAGGCCACCACGGTCATCGCCGTCATGGGATCCGCCCTGTTCGCCGGTGCGGGCATGGCCTCCGCCGACGCGGGTGCGCACGGGGCGGCCGTCGGTTCGCCCGGTGTCCTGTCCGGCAACCTCCTCCAGGTGCCCGTGCACGTCCCGGTCAACCTCTGTGGCAACACGGTCAACGTGATCGGCCTGCTGAACCCCGCGTTCGGCAACAGGTGTGAGAACTCCTCGGACCACCACATGACCGGCGATGACGGCCGCGGCGGCGAGCACCACAGCCGCCCGCAGGGCATGCACCACGAGAGCGGTCAGCAGGGCGGCAAGGGTCACGGCGGCAAGGACGACTGCGACCACTGATTCGCGGCCTGCTCGACGGTGTGCCGGACATCCCCCGAGGACTGTTCGGTTCACCACGTGGCACACGCAGATCAGAAGATGCCGATGGGCCCGACGGACGACCGCCGGACCCATCGGCACCGGCATTCCCGCGCGCCCCCTGCCTGAGGCTGGAATCAGGCGTCCGCCAACGCCGCCACCACCGAGGCGCGCGCGGCACGGCTGCCCGGCAGCAGGGCCGCACACAGGCTCGCCCCGTGGCGATCAGCGCATACGCGACCAGCTTCGCGATCGGGACGCTGAGTACGGCGCCGCCCTGGCTGTGGCCGATGAGTTGCTCGAAGGCCCCGGCGAACGACACCCCGAGCAGCATCCCGATGAGGGTGCCCAGCAGGGCCGTCAGTACGGCCTCCACCCAGAGCATCTTCATCATCCCGCCGCGTGACAGCCCCAGGGCGCGGAGCAGTGCGGACTCCCGCGAGCGTTCCACGGCCGACAGGGACAGGGTGTTGGCGATGCCGAGGACTGCTATCAGGATCGCCATGGCCAGCATCACGGTGAACAGGGTCAGGGTCGACCGGGCGCTGCCGGACAGGTCGGACTTCTTCTCCGCGAGACTGCCGATGTGGAGCAGTTGGAGGGCGGAGACGACGTCCTGGACGGCCGCGCGCGAGTCGACGATGTTCACGCCCTCCCTGGCCAGGATCCGCACCTGGCTGTCGCCGGCGGGTGCGAAGCCGCGGAGGAAGTCGTCGCGGGGCAGGAGGACGTCGAACCAGTCGATGCCGTGCCCGGTGTAGACCTGGTAGATCAGGGAGAGCCGGGCCGTGACGGTGCCGGCCCGTGGGGTCGCGACCTTCACCGTGTCACCGAGCTTCAGGTGCAACGTGGCGGCGAGTTCGTTGGAGACGGCGACCGTACCGGCGGTGAAGTCGGTGAGGGAGCCACTGCGCACGTTCGGCCGGAACAGCGAGCCGTAGGCGCTCGCTTCGACGGCACCCACATCCGACGGGTGCCCGTTCACCTCGGTCTTCGTACCGTCGACCGCGGCGACATGGGCCAGTTCGGGTTTTCTGCGCAGCTCGGCCGCCACGGAGAACGGCACACTGTGGTCAGAACCGGCGAGCGGGTCGACCGAGTAGTCATAGGGATTGTGGGACTCGATCCACTGCGACTGGGTGACCATGGCCGAGTCCTGGATCACCGTGAACAGGCTCATCAGCATGACACCGACGGAGAGCGCCGCCATCGTCGTGGCGGTCCGCCTCGGGTTCCGCCGCGCATTGGCGGCCGCAAGTTTCGCCGGGGTGCCGAGCACCTTGGCAGGCAGCCAGCCCAGGACGCGTGTCAGGGGTCCGACGATGACCGGGCCGATCGCCAGCACCGCGAGGAAGACCGTCGCGCACCCCGTACCGATCACCTTGATGCCGGCGTAGAGGTCGGTCGAGCGGGTGCCGATGGCGATGACCGCGATCCCCGTGCTGCCCAGCACGGTCGCCACCCAGAGCCTCGACGTGCCGATCCGGCCGCGGGAAGTGGTCGTGTCCGGCTGTTGGCTCACGGCGGATATCGGCGCCACGGTCGTCGCGGCGCGCGCCGGTATCGCCGCGGCGGCCACCGTCACGACCATTCCGGCTGTCAGGGCGGCGACAACCGTGGTGCTGTGCACCACGACACCGCCCGCGGGCACCGCCGCGGTGGACAGGGCACCGACGACGGAACGCAGCCCCGCCGCGATGCCGATCCCCGCGAAGAGCCCGGCCACCGAGGCGAGCAGCCCGACCACCGCGGCCTCCAGCAGGGTGCTGACGAACACCTGGTTGCGGGTCGCTCCCACGCAGCGCAGCAGCGCCAGTTGGCGCATCCGCTGGGTGACCAGGATCGTGAACGTGTTGTAGATGACGAAGGCCGCGACGAGCAGCGCCGTGACGCTGAAGACCAGGAGGATCTGTGGCAGGTTTCCGGCGATCTTCGCGCGGTGCAACAGCGTTGCCCGGGTGTACTGCTGCCCGGTCAGGACCGAGAGATCGGCGGACGGCCCGAGCACCGCACGGATGCGGTCCGCGAGTTGGGCCTGCGAGATCCCGGCAGCGGCACGTACGTCGATCTGGTCGTAGCCGGTGTGCCCGGTGACGGACAACGCCACGTCGGGCTGCAGACCCACGACGGTGTAGCCGTTGGCCCGGTTGTCCACCCCGAACTCCATGACTCCGACGAGCCGGAACCGCCGCACCCGCTGATCGTGCGCGACGACCTCGACGTCCTGACCGATCCTCAGATGCCGTTCCGCGACGGTGTCCTTGTCGACCACCGCCTCACCGGGCCGGTGCAGCGGTGTTCCCTCGACGACCGTGCCGCCGCTGAGTGCGACGTCGTCCGGGATCGCCAGCGCGCTGCCGGCGATCCCGTCGGTCGTCATCACCTGCCCGTCGACGTCCCGCATCGGCGCCGGTGCCTTGAGCCGCCCGGCCACCGCGGCCACCCCGCCGACGCGGCGGACGGCGTTCAGCACCTCCGGGGTGAGGACCGTGACACCGGGCTGCGCGGCGAGCCGCTGTTTCGCGGCGTCCGACGGTTGCACGGCCGCGTCCACGTTCTCCGCGGCGCGGGCGTAGCTGTGGTCGAATACCTGATTGATCGAGTCGGTCATCATGAACGTGCCCGCGATGAACGCGACCCCGAGCACTATCGACACCGATGACAGCAACAAGCGTAGTTTGTACGCCCTGAGTCCGGCCAACGTCACCCGCAGCACAGCTGCCCACCCCCGTGGTTCGGAAGCGTCGGCCGCTCCCGTCCCACCAGGGTAACCGGGCCCCATTCACCCCAGAGCGTCGAGTAGTTCCCGCTCGCGCTCGCCGCTCAGCCCGGCCCGGCGCGGCCGGTCCAGACCCGCTTCCCGCTCCCATCGCAAGGTGTCCGCCAGCAGTTCCGCGCGGGGCCGGTGTCGCAGGCCGGCCGCGCTCGCCGCGTCGCCGTTGCGGGCGCTGAAGCCGAGCCAGTCCTGGTCGGTCATCCACATCGCGAGCGACTCCGGGCCCATGAACTGGCCCACCTCCTGGGCGAGCAGCCAGCCGGGATCGGCCTCCACCACCCGGCCGGTGTGCCCGCCGATCTCCCGTGACAGCGCGACCCACTCCCCGAAGGGCACGATGGGGCCGACCGCGTTGTACGTCCCGGTCGTCCGCTTCTCCGCGCAGTCGAGCAGCCATGCCGCGAGGTCCCGGGCGTCGACCGCCTGCGTCGGGATCCCGGGGGAATCGGGTACGAGCATCGGCGCCAGCGGTTCGCGGGCCGCGCGCCCGACCCAGTACCCGGTACGGCCGCTGTGGTCACCGGGGCCGCCGATCAGTCCCGCACGGGCGACGAGGAGCCGGTCCCCGACCGCGGCCGTCGAGGCCTCCTCGCACGCCACTTTGGCTTCCCCGTACTCCTCGCGCTCGGCCTCGTCCCCTGCGGCCGCCGGGAGCAGTTCGGCCGACTCGTCCGCGTCCGGCTGCGCATGCGATGCGTACGCGCTGACCGACGACACGTACGACCAGTGGCCCGCCCGCTCGCCGAGTGCCGCCAGCGCCCCGCGGACGAAGCCGGGCTGCCAGGACACCTCGACCACGGCGTCCCAGTCCCGGCCCGCCAGGTTCTCGTAGGCCGACGCGTCGCTCCGGTCCGCGGCCACCAGGGTCGCACCCTCGGCGACTTGGCCACTCTCCCCCCGGGCCAGGCACGTCACCCGGTGCCCACGCTCCAGCGCCTGTCGTGAGACCTCGCGCCCCAGCCATGCCGTTCCACCCAATACCAAGATCTCCATGCGGCTACTCAAACACCGCCGGCGGCCCTGCGCGCCCCCACTTCGCCGACAGCTGAGAGGTTCGCCGAGAGCGGAGCGGTCCGCGGTGCGGGGTCCGGTCCGGGCGGAGTCCACTGTGGCTCGAGCGGGTGACACGCGGCGGAATCACCGCACAACAAGGTCCCGATAGGGGAGGCTTATCCCGTTCGTCCCCTGTTTCGGGGGCCATCACTGTGGGATTCGGGCCGTGCCGGCCTGATCCGACAACCTGTCGAGAGGACCGCGGATGTCAGTGTTCAAGCGCCGGATCGCCGCCGGAATCGGTGCCATCGCCCTCATCGGGGGCGGGTTGCTCACCCTGGCCCCCGTCGCCGACGCGGCATCGAGCGCGCCGGTGGTGTGCAACACGAGCAGCGCCGTGAGCAAGAAGACCGCTCACAACGGAGACATGATCATCGAGCTGCGCTACAACGCGGCCACGCGCTGTGCGTGGGGCCGGATCAGCCGGTCGAAGCTGGGCAACCAGGTGTGGGTGGACCGGTCGTCCAACGGTGGAGCGACGTGGACCGGCCCGATGGGGATGACGTACCTGCGGTCCGGCACCGGCACGTACACACCCGCCTTCAACGATGCCGGCTACGTCATGAGGGCCTGCGGCTACAACGGCAAGATCGTCTGCACCGGCTGGTACTAGGGCCTGTCCGGCCGATCACGGCCTCGGCCACGCGGCGGGCCGAGCGCACGTCAGTGACCTGCGGGGTGTTCCGCGGCCGCCCCGTCGAGGATCTCCCGGTCCCGGCCGGCCCGGGAGCGGTCCTCGTCCGAGGCATGGGTGATGTCGAGGAAGACGTGGTCGGCCGTCGGCCACTTCTCCCGCATCTCGCCCTTGATCCGCCCGGAGATCTCCTCGACCTCCTCGCTGTCCAGCCCGCCCACCAGGTCCACCCGCGCGGCGACCAGTGTGGAGTCCATGCCCAGCCGCATGGTCAGCAATGAGGTGACGGCGTCGATCTCGGGCTGTTCGGCCAGGAAGGACCGTATCCGCAGCTGCAGTCCGGGATCGACGGCCTCACCGATCAGCTGCCCGCGGGCGTCCTTCCCGAGCCGGTACGCGACGTAGATGAGCAGAACGCCGATGGCCAGGGAGGCGCCGGCCTCCCACTGCACCTGCCCGGTGGCCATGTGCAGCGCCATTCCGGCGATGGCCAGCAGCACACCGATGACGGCTGTGCCGTCCTCGGCCATGACCGTACGCAGTGCCGGATCGTCGGCCACCCGGATCTGCTGCAGCAGGCCCCGGTCCGCCGCGCGGGCCTGCCCGCGCACCTGCAGCAGCGCCTTCGCCAGCGACGCGCCCTCGGCGAGCAGCGCGACGACCAGCACCCCCAGTCCCACCAGATAGCCGGAACGGCTCTCCTCACCGCTCGAGTGCAGCGCCTCGACCCCCTGGAAGACCGAGAAGCAGCCACCCATCGTGAAGATCCCCACCGCGGCGAGCAGCGACCAGAAGAACCGGTCCTTGCCGTAGCCGAAGGGGTGCTCGTTGTCCGGGGCACGCTTGCTGCGCTTGAGCGAGGCCAGCAGGAAGACCTCGTTCATGCTGTCCGCCACCGAGTGGGCGGCCTCGGACAGCAGGGCGGGCGATCCGGCGAAGAGCCCTCCGACGGCCTTGGCGACGGCGATGACCAGATTGGCGCCGAGCGCCATGATGATCGTGACCTTGGTCCTGCTGTCCTCTTCCGACCGGGACCCGGCCGCCTTCTCGGACTGCTGTGTCATCAGCGGACTGTCCTCCCGATCGCTGCTGTCGGCTTCGCCTACCCGTACGGACCGATGGAACACCCGGGCATCCGACACCGTCCGGTGGCGCGCCGTCACCGGCGCCGACCCTCGGGAGCGGGATCAGTGCGGTCCGAGCCAGGTTCGCAGGGCCCACCACCAGTGCAGGGTGTCCATGACGGCCGCCCGGCTCTCCACGGTGACGGCCTGCAGCGACATCCCGACCGTTTCCTCGAAGCGGGTGAGCCGGTAGCGGATGGTGTTCGGGTGGACGTGCAGGGCCGTCGCGGTGCGGTCGAAGCGCTGCCCGTGATCGAGGTAGGCGAGCACGGTCGCCGCGAGTTGCCGGTGGAAGCTGCCTATCGGTGGTGCGAGCCGCCTTGGTTTCCTTTGGACCACCGAAAAGTAACACCGGTGTGCCGTGCTGGAGACCCCTCCGTGCGGCACGCCGCCGCGCCGCTCCCGCCCGAGCCGCAGTGAACTTCCGGTCGTCCAGCCCCCGTTCGAAGCATCCGTCCCCCGGAGTCGCCATGACCGCATGCAAACGCCCGAGGACTTCCCTCGTGCTGCTCGCCGCAACCCTGGCCCACGCCGCTCTGTGCACCGCTCCGGCCGGCGCCGAGCCCAGAGCCGCCGGTCACCTCAAGGAAGTGCTGTTCGTCGGCAACAACTGGGACGGCACCGCCGATGTGGTCCGCTCCACCGGCACGTTCGCGAAGGTCGGGCACCTCAACGTGGTCCCCGACAAGACCCAGCGGCTCACCGAGATCTACCTCAACCCGGTGCGGCTCGCCATCTACCTCGGCATCCAGCAGGGCCCCGGCGAGGGCCACGACCAGTACGTCGACGACATGTACACCACGCCGGACGGAAAGTCCGTGGTCGTCTCCCGCCCCAGCTTCGGGGACGTGGTCTCGCTCGACCTCGCCACGGGGAAGGCCAACTGGCGCTACGAGGTGGCCGGTTACCGCTCCGACCACATGGCACTCTCCCCCGACGGCCGCCGCGTCGTCGTCTCCGCCTCCCTGGCGAACACGGCCTTTGTGATCGACATCCGGACCGGCCGGCAGCTCGGCTCGTTCCTGACCGGCGACAAGCCGCACGAGAACGTCTTCACCGGGGACGGAAGGTATCTCTGGAACATGTCGATCGGCGAGGTCCAGACGAATCTCGACGACCCGCTGTGGGACTGGACCAAGGGCGACCGGCACATCACCGTCGTCGACGGCTCCACGTACCAGCCGATCCGGACCATCGACATGCGGTCCCGGCTCAACGCGTTCGGCCGCTCCGACCTCTCCAATGCGGTCCGGCCGGTGGCGTTCTCCCCGGACTGGTCGAAGCTCTACTTCCAGGTGTCGTTCTTCAACGGCTTCGTCGAGTACTCGGTCGCGACGGACAGGATCACCCGGGTCAAGACACTGCCGGAGAACCCGGCCACCGACCCGGACCGGACCACGTGGCCCAACGACTCCCGCGACCACGGCCTGGCGATGAGTCCGGACGGTGCCAAGCTCTGTGTCGCCGGAACCGTGGACGACTACGCGACGGTCGTCGACCGGACCACGCTGCAGGAGGGCCCGCTCGTTCCGGCGTCGAAACCGTACTGGGCCACGCTGAGCGGGGACGGCACGGCCTGCATCATCTCCGAGAGCGGAGCGAACCAGATCACCGCGATCGACTTCGCCACCGGACAGAAGATCCTCTCCGTCCCCGTCGGCTACCACCCGCAGCGCGTCCGCCTCGGCCACTTGGCCGCCGACTGGACCGGACCGGCCACCGGCTGACGGCCCGGTGGGGGTGGTCACTCCGCGGCGAGATTGGCGGCAAGGGTCAGGAAGAGGTGGAGGTTGGCGACGCTGCCGACCGCGTCGCTGGACCAGGGGCTGGACGCACCCGTCCTCATGACGTGCACCCTGCCCGCGGTGACGCGGCACTCCTGGACATGGGACCAGGGCAGCTGGCCCTTGGCATGGGTGCTCACGCCCGCGCGGGAGAGGGTGAACGACCCGAAGTTCACCGTCCGGCCCTCAAGAACCGCTTCGAGGGCCGCCTGGCCTTGGGTGCGGACCACGGCGCCCTGCATCCACGGCCCCCAGGTCTGGGGGCCGTCGTAGAACTCCGTGATCGTCGCGCTCGTCCTGCCCGGGCCGACCGCGGAGTAGGTGTAGGTGGTGGGGCCGGGAACACCGTTGATGATCGTCTGGATGATGTTCTGGTAGAGCCGGACGGACTCCCAGCGCAGGGCGATGACGCCGTCGCCGAACTGCGGATGGACGATCAGCCCGTGCTCGAACAGGTACAGCCGCTTCGCGGCCTGTTTGCGGTTGAAGTTCGGCAGCCGCCGCAACCACCAGTAGTACAGCAGGCCCGGGATCACGAACATCGCCAGGAGGTTGACGGTCGCGAAGAGGTGGAGCGCGACGAGCCCCTTGCCGATCGGCTTGGGGGTGAACGCGCCCTGAAGTGGCCCGAGATGATGATGCGCTGCCAGTTCGCGGGCTTCGGGCGGCAGAGTGTTCGCGGTGGTCATGGACGTCTTCTTCGATCGGTCAGGGATCATCGCTGTGTCCGCGCGATCAGTTGGGCGAGCAGCCGGGTGCGGGGAATGATCCGGGCGACCACGACGTGTTCGGAATCCGCGTGGGCGCCGCTGCCGACGCCACCCAGGCCGTCCAGCGTGGGGCAGCCCACGCCCGCGGTGTAGTTGCCGTCCGACGCACCGCCGACGGCGATCCCCCGCAGCGGCTCCTGACCCAGTTCCTCGGCGATTCCCGCGGCGAGGGCGAACAGTTCGGCGGACGATTCCGGTTCCATGGGGGGTCGTCTCCTGCCGCCCAGCACCTCCAACCGCGCCCCGTCCGTCCTGGCGGTCAGCCCCCGCATGAGCGCGTCCGTCCGGTCCTGCGCCGCCGGACTCGGCACCCGGACGTCCACCGATATCTTCGCGAGCGCGGGCACCGTGTTCAGTGTGCTGCCGGCGGAGAGGAGCGTGGGCGTGATGGTCGCGGCTCCCAGAGCGGAGCCGGCATCACTCGTGGCGGCCGTGTTGACGGAGGCCGCCAACTCAGTGATGGCCAGGACCTGGTGGGCCGCCTCGATCGCGGCGTTGACTCCCCTGTGCGGCTCAAGACCGGCGTGTGCGGCCTTGCCGTGCACCACTACCTCGTAGCGTGCCGTGCCCTTGCGGGCCGTCTTCAGCGCACCCTGTTCGTTCGCGGCAGCCTCCAGGACGAACGCGGCGGCGCAGCCACGCGCGGACTGCTCGATCAGCTCCCGGGAGGTCGGCGATCCCACTTCCTCGTCCCCGTTGACCAGCACGCACACGCCCTCCAGGGACGGCAGCGACGCCAATGCGTGGAACATCTGCACCAGCCCCACCTTCATGTCCAGGACCCCCGGGCCCCGGGCCACCCCGTCCACCACCGACCAAGGGTGGCTGCGCAACGACCCCATCGGCCACACGGTGTCGTGATGCCCCACCAGCAGCACCCGCGGCGTGCCGAACACCCACCTCAGGTGCGTGACGCCCTCGATCACGATCCGCTCCGGCTCGGCGCCCAGCAGTCGGGCGCCCAGCGCACCGACCACCTCGGCGCTGCGGGCCAGGGCCGCATGGTCGGCGGAGAAGGACTCACAGACGACGAGTTCCTCCAGGTCGGCCAGCATCGCCGTCAGCTCGGTCACCGCTCCCGCGGTCACCGGCCCGGCTCCATCTCGACCCGCAGTAACACCAGCACGCTGCCTCCTCGGATGTGAACTCACGGGTGGCGGCATCGCCGCGTTCCGGTCCGACGAACGCGGCCACGGCCACAGGTGTGACGCTAGGACGGGCCAAGGCATTCCACCAGCGACTAGAATGCATCGCAGCCATGCATGGGGGGAATGTGTTTCAGATCGACGCGCTGCGTCTGCTCGTCACCGTCGCCGACACGGGGTCGTTCACCCAGGCCGCGGACCGGCTCAACTACACACAGTCCGCGGTGTCCCGCCGGATCGCCTCGCTCGAACAGCGGGCGGGCGGGCCGCTGTTCGAGCGGCTCCCCCGTGGCGTACGGCTGAATCCCGCGGGACATGCGCTGCACCGCCACGCCGTGGACGTCCTCGATCGGCTGGCGCGGGCGGAGCGGGAGGTCGCCGCCATCCACGCGGGGCACGGCGGGACGCTGCGGGTCGGCGCGTTCGCGACCGCGAACATCTCCCTGCTACCCGCCGCCCTGCGGGCGTTCCAGCGGGGGCGGCCGGACATCGAGGTCATCGCCGTCGAAGGCCGCAGCAACACGCTGATGCAGCGGCTCGCGGACGGGGCCCTCGACCTTGCCGTGGTGAGCGACTATCCGTCCGGGCTTCCGACGGCCGAGGGCGTCACGACGACCCAACTGCTGCAGGACGAGCTGCTCGTCGTCCTCCCCCGTGAGCACCCGCTGGCCGCGACCGCCACGATCGACCTGCGGGATCTGCGCGACGAGGCGTGGCTCCAGGACCCGCTCGCCGGCCGCCCGACCCTCCTCGACGACGTCTGTGCCCGGGCGGGTTTCACTCCCCGGAAGCTCATCAGAATCGCCGAGTGGACCGGGAAGTTCGGCTACGCCGCCGCCGGCCTGGGCGTCGCGCTGGTCCCGTCACTGGCCGCGTGGGCGGTCCCGGCCGAACTCGTTCTGCGCCCGCTCGACGGGCTGCTCCCCCACCGGACCATCCACACCGCACTACCCGCCACCCCGCTGCCCGCGGCCCTCACCCTGCGGGAGCAGCTGCACGCGACCGCTGATGGGACCGCCGTCCGCTGAGAGCCGCCCGACCGGACGTCAGAGGACTCGCGTCAGCGGCCTGGGGTCAGTGATCTCGCGTCAGCGGGCGCCGCGCTGCGTGACTCGGCCCAGAGCGTCCGCGAGCAGGAAGGCCGACCGGTGAGGGTCCGTTACGGTCACGCGGAAGAGCAGGGCCTTGGTCTTCGGGTCGTGGTCGACATCGATGCGCCAGGTGCCGGCGTCGCTGACACCGAGGGTGGTGCGCGCCTCGCGGACCAGGCCGGGGAGCCGTTCGTACGGGAGGGTCCGCAGGTCGATCGGCGGGTGAGCGGCGGTCGACTCTCCGGAGCCGGCACCGCGGGCCGACATCCGGTGGTCCTCGATGGTGAATTCGACGGCCATCGGCGAGTGTGTCGCGATCATCTCGGCGGCGGTGCGGCGCATCCGTCCGTCCTGCAGCATCGACTCCGAGGTCTGCGCGGTCGTCGTGCTCGACGACGAAGTGGTCGTTGAGGACGAAGAGCTCCCCGTTCCCCCGGACTTCACCCCACCCGTGTGCTCATCGCGGAACAGTTCCGCGCGGAACAGCAGAACGACGATCGCCGCACCGATGAGAATCCCCGCGACGCCGATCAGGCAGCACGAACCCCACTTGGTCGGATCCTTCACCAGACTGGACTCCGGGGCGGAGTCCAGCAACGCCTCGGCCGCCCTCGCCGCCCACTCCTGGTCCGGTTCGGTGATGATCCTGACGGACCACGGCTCGTCGGCGGGGTACTCGACCACCACGATGCCGCGCGGCCGGTAGTCGGGGACGTCGACCAGGTTGATCGGCTGGGAGAACTCGACCCGGTAGGCCGCCCGGTCGTCCGGCGCCACCGTCAGGACGAACCTGATCGGAACGTCCGCCGACTCACCACTGGTGGCGCGCCGGCTCTCGATCATGGCCAGGGCCCGGTGCTTCTCCTGAGGTGGCCTCCGCGCACGCTTCAGCCGCCCCGCGACGGTCATGCCCGCGAACGTGAGAACGAGGAGCCCGCCGCCGGCACACCACAGCGCCACGTTCCCGATCACGATCCCGACGACGACGCACGCCACCGCGGCACCGGCCACCGCGGCGGCCACGAATCCGCGGATCAGCACCACCGGTCCTGCGCGATGGGGGGCGGGGGCTTCAGTGATCGTCACGGTGCGATTGTGCCGTGAACCGGCGGCCACCGAAAGATCTTTCCGCGGACCACCGGCGGAACAGTCGATTTCCCTCCGGAAACCGCATCGACCCCATCGACGGTACCGATCGCACGGCAACGGAAGGAACGGCGGGAACCGAAGGAACGGAAAGGCTAGGCGAGCGTGATGACATGGCGCGTGGAGAATTCCTCACCGACGCCCTCGCCGTCCGGTCCGTACACGAACTCGGCCAGAAAGGGATTGCGGTTGGCGGTCGCCAGCGGCAGCCACGCCAGCAGGTTGCCGTAGCCCCCGCAGACCGCCTCCCCGCCGTCACCACCGTGAACGGCGGTCACGTCACTGCTCAGTTCCGTGCGGTAGACGTCGTAGGCGATGCGCAGCCCGAAGACACTCAGCTCATGCTGGGGACCGTTGCCGTCCTCGTCCGGCGTCCCGTCGAGGGAGCACTCGTCGCCCCACCGGAAGAGGGTGGCCGCTCCGGCTCCGCAGGCGTACTCCCACTCGTCGGCGCTGGGCATCCGCACGCCGTTCTTCGCCAGCAGGGCCGGCATGTCGGCGGGCAGCTCGGTGAGGTCCTCGTCCTCGACGCTCATGAGCATCGTGGCCAACGTGACGGTCCGGCGCGGACTGACCAGCTCGGCGAGATGGGCCTTCAGGTCCGATCCGTAGCCGAAGCCCTCTTCCATGCTCGCCGCGTAGTCGGCGAGTTGCCCCGGTGTCGGCTGCCAGGCGTCGACGTCGAAGCCGAGCGTCACCTCACCGCCGGGTATCAGAGCGAACTCCCGCCCGTCCTTCTCGATGCGGGCACGGTGCCACGGCGCGCCGAGGCGCTCGGCGGCACCGACCAGGGACACGCGGCCGCCGACCCGGTCGGCGGCCAGCTGTGCGAAGCGCCGGGCGGCCGGCAGATCGAGTGACTGCCACTGGTCAAGAGTGAGATCGGCGAGAGACATGTCAAGCAGTCTCACACGGACCACTGACACAACCCCGACCGGCCAACCGGCCGCCCCCGGCGCACGATTCAGTCCCCATCGTTCAGCAGGTCCGCAATTCATGTCCGGGACACCGGACCTTTCGTCCGGAGACTTCTGCGGCCGACGTCACGGTCGTAGAGTTGCCCGATTCCCGGCCAGGAATCCGGGCGAGAATGTCTCACCCCATATGTATTGCTATGGAGTTGATGTGCGCAGCATGCTGTCGTCGACGACAATCCCCGGAACAGCGGCGATCCGCCGCCCGATGCGCCCGATGCGCCCGGGAAGGTTCCGCCGGTCCGCGCTCGCAAGCGTCCTCAGCGCGGCGGCTCTGGTGATGGTGGTCCCCACCGACGCGAGCGCCTCCATCCTCCAGTCGCTGCCGCAGAACGCCGACGGTCTCGAGCAGTCCTTCTCCCCGGCCTTCGACTACGACGGGGACGGCTGCTACGCGACCGCCGCCATCGGCACCGACGGCACCCTCAACCCCGGCCTGAAGCCGGGCGGGGACGTGAACGGGCACTGCCACGACTACCCCCAGCTGGCGAACTCCAACACGTACTCACGCGAGAAGTGCAACAACGGCTGGTGCGCGGTCGTGTACGCCGGCTACTTCGAGAAGGACCAGGCCACCCTCGGACCCGCGGCCATCGGACACCGGCACGACTGGGAACACGTCGTGGTGTGGATCAACGACAACCAGGTCCAGTACGTCTCGACGTCGCAGCACAGCGGCTGGAAGTGGTATCCCCGCTCGTCGGTGCGTTTCGACGGCACCCACCCGAAGGTCGTCTACAACAAGGACGGCGCCTCGACCCACTTCTTCCGCCTCGCGAACAACAACGACGAACCGCCGGAGAACGTCACCGGTGGCTGGTTCTATCCGCGCCTCGTCGGCTGGAACGGCTACCCGACGGGCCTGCGCGACAAGCTCATGAACGCGAACTTCGGCGACGCCACGATCAAGATTTCGGACAGCACCTTCAACGACGCCCTCAACAACTCCAAGCCCGCCGGGATCCCGTTCGACCCCTACGCCTGACACCGGATCGGCCGTCCGGGGCCGTAGGTCCGACGGCTGCGCGCGCTGCGCAGGTGTTCGACTCTTTTCGGTTGATTCTCGGCCACATTCCCCAGGTACGGTAGCCGTGCGTAGAGCACTCGCGTACGTTCAGTTCTCGTTGCACATGGCCAGCAGCGACAGCGGGGGTCCGGCCGTCGTCCCGTGGGGGGAACGGCGGCTGGACCTCCGGCTCTCCCCTCGCATTCACCCGCCTCGTCGGCGACCGCCCCGCCACACTTGCGGCGCGGACGACCAGGCGCTTTAATAAATGGACGTTCATTTACTAACTGGAGGGGAGTCGTGGTGACAGGACGCCCTCGGGGAGTGGATGACGCGGTGATCCTGCGTACGACAGCTGAGGTGGTCGGCCGGGTAGGTCCCGCGGGACTCACCCTGGCGGTCGTGGCCCGGGAGGTGGGGATGGTCCCCGCCACGCTCGTGCAGCGGTTCGGATCCAAGCGCGGTCTGCTGCTGGCGCTCGCCGAGCAGTCCGCGAAGGACGCCAGCGCACTCTTCGGACGTAAGCGATCCGAGCACGAGCCGGCTCTTGAGGCACTGGTGACGCTGACGGTGGAGTCGATGGCCCCCATGGCCTCGCCCGAGATGTACGCCAACCACCTGGCCTTCCTGTGCATCGACCTGACCGATCCGCAGTTCCACCAGCACGCACTGGCCGTTCACCAGGTCCAGGGGCAGGCGGTGGAGAGCCTGCTGGCAGAGGCGGTGTCCACCGGCGCGCTCCGCACCGGAACGGACGTCGTGGCCCTGGCCCGGTCCGTGCAGGCGGCCACCGCCGGCACCGGCCTGATGTGGGCACTCGACCGGCAGGGCACGCTCGCACAACGGCTCCGGCAAGGGATCGACACCGCGCTCTGCCCCCACCTCCAGCCGCCCGACCGATCCACCCTGGAGTAGCCGTGAACAACGAGGAGATCCGGCCGCTGACCGGAAAGGTGGCCCTGGTCGCCGGGGGCACCCGGGGCGGTGGGCGGGGTGTCGCCGTAGCCCTCGGCGCCGCGGGCGCGACGGTGTACGTCACCGGCCGCAGCAGCGCGGCCGGACGCTCCGGCCTGGACCGGCCGGAGACCATCGAGGCCACCGCGCAGGCGGTCACCGCCGCCGGAGGCCTCGGCATCCCGGTGCGCACCGACCACAGCAGGCCGGAGGAGGTCCGCGTCCTGGTCGACCGGATCGAGGCGGAGCAGAGCGGGCAGTTGGACGTCCTGGTCAACTCCGTGTGGGGCGGCGATCCGCTCACCGACTGGGAACACCCGCTGTGGGAGCAGGACCTGGACACCGGGATCCGGCTGCTGCGGCAGGCGGTCGAGACGCACGTCATCACCAGCCGTTTCGCGCTGCCGCTGATGGTCGCCCGCAAGCGCGGCCTGGTGGTGGAGGTCACCGACGGCAACACCGCCCGCTATCGCGGATCGTTCTTCTACGATCTGGCGAAGTCCTCCGTGATCCGCCTCGCCGTCGCGCAGGCGGCCGAACTGAAACCGCACGGCGTCGCCGCCGTCGCGATCACGCCGGGCTTCCTGCGCTCGGAGGCACTGCTGGAGCACTTCGGCGTCACCGAGGACAACTGGCGCGACGGGGTGGCCAAGGACCCGAACTTCGCACACTCCGAGACCCCGGCCTATCTGGGAAGGGCGATCGTCGCGCTGGCCGCCGACCCCGACATCATGGCGAAGAGCGGTCGGGCCCTGGCCACCTGGGGCCTGTACCAGGAGTACGGATTCACCGACGCGGACGGTACACAGCCGGACTTCGCCGCTCACTGGGCCGCGTCCCTGGAACAGGAGTACGGGCCGCTCGGAGAGCCGCTCTGACGGCACCGGGACGCCACCCCGGCGTCCGCCGAGCAGTTCCACGTCCACGGATGTGAACTCTGCGCGGTACGCCCCGAACCCGCGACGCCTCGTGCCCACACGGCCGCAACTCCGGGAAACACCGCCCTCGCCGCGCTCGCATTCCCCGACCACGAAGCCCTGAACTGCGGGAATAAACTCTACGCGCGGAGACCACCGTTGACGGCGCGACAGGGCCGTGCTATTCAGATCTGGCGCACCGTTGGACTAGACCTAGTTCACGTCCTTGAACAAGCGCTGGAAGGCCCCCCACATGAAACTTCGCTCCAAAGTCCTCGCTCTGGCCACCGCGGCGGGCATAGCCGGCACGCTCGGCCTGCTGGGCGCCAACGCCGACGCGGCGTCCCCCTCCGTCGCGCCCGGTGGCAACTTCAACCTGTCCGTATGGCAGTTGCAGGAGCCGGTCGGCTCCCCCGGATCGCCGACCACCATCTCGTCGTCCCGGCTCCAGGGTCCGAACGGGTTCCAGGACTCGTACTTCTACACCGACACCCGCGACGGAGCCATGACCTTCTGGGCGCCGGAGAAGGGCGTCACCACCCCCAACTCCAACTACGCCCGTTCCGAACTCCGTGAGATGAACGCCAACGGCAGTTCCGCGAACTGGTCACTCAGCGGCGCCCACAAGCTCAACGCGACGCTGCGCGTGGTGTCCGTGACGTCGAACGTCTGCGTCGGACAGATCCACCTCGGCACCGGCGGCTCCTCCACGAAACCGCTGATCGAGCTCTACTACCACTCCAACGGCGACATCGTCGCGGGCCTCGAGAACTCGCCCTCCGGCGGCCAGACGCCGCACACCGTGGGCCATGTCGCGGTCGGCAAGACGTGGAGCTACACGATCGCCGTCTCCGGCGGTCACACGATCGACCTGACGGTCAACGGCGGCACGACGCACTACGCGATCCCGTCGTCCTTCAACCCGTACAAGCAGTACTTCAAGGCCGGCTCGTACAACCAGTCGTCCTCCGACAGCACCACCAAGGGCGCACGAGTCGCCTTCTACGGGCTGACCGTCTCCCACAGCTGAGCGGTCCCCGGCACAGCACGCGAAAGGCCCGGTGCCCAGGCGGATCCCCTGGGGCGTTGCGACGCGAAACGCGACACCGGGCCTTTCGCAGGTGCACCGGGGCGGGCCTGACCGGATCACGCTGCTCCGCTCGCGGCACCGTGGACGGGCATCCCGCGCTCACCTACGGTGGCGACGACACCGGGGAGGGCGACGTGACGGTCAGGATCATCCGCGGCGCGGGCAGGTACGCCTGTCCGGAGGACTACTGGGCGCTGTACGACGACGCCGACTTCAACGAGGGGAACAGGTCCGGCGAGATCCTGATCTCCGACCAGAGCATCGCCGATCTCCAGGACCACGGCTTCAACGACCGCGCCTCGTCGATCGTGAACCACACGCGGTACCACGTCGGTTGCTTCGACCACGCGGACTTCGGGGGCCGGGAGATCGGACTGGACCCGGGGCAGGGCCTGGCCGGTGTCCGGAGAAGCGGGGCCAGGGGTGCGGGCCTCCTCGACGACTGTCCGATCGAGGACCTGAACGACGCGGTCTCCTCGGTACGGCTCGAGGAACCCGCCCCGCAGCTCGTCTCGCTCACCGCCGGGATCTACACCCTGGTCAACGTCAACAGCGGCAAGGCACTCGACGTCGTGAACGCCGCCTCGGCCTCCGGCGCCAACGTCCAGCAGTACCAACCCAACGGGTCCAAGGCCCAGTTGTGGCGTCTCAACCCGCTCGGCGACGGCGTCCACATCGTGATCAGCGCCAACAGCGGCAAGGCTCTGGACGTGAGCGGCGCCGGCACGCACAACGGCGCCAACGTCCAGCAGTGGGAGGCCAACGGCTCCAACGCCCAGAAGTGGCTGATCCACCGACTGGCGAGCGGCAGTCACACCCTGACGAACGTCAACAGCGGCAGGGTCCTGGACGTCGACAACGCCAGCACGGCCAACCACGCCAACGTCCAGCAGTGGGAGAACAACCAGACCGACGCCCAGAAGTGGCTCCTGAACAGAGTCGGCCGACTGCCCTAGGCCAGGCCGGCGGGCCCTGTTCGATACGGCGCGGCACCGGTTCGAGCCGGTCGAGGACGTTCGGAATGCTGATCGGGAAGCGCGTTCCCGCATCCTGCCGCTTCGCGGAAGGGGCGCGGCGATCAGGCCGGCCGGGTAAATCATGTGCGCACCACGTATCCGGTTGACAAGGTGGGACCATGACTTCTCAGCACGACCCCGTCCCCGGCTCCTCCAACCCGCCCCAGGACACGGAGCCCCAGGGCACGGACTGGACCACCACGCCCATCACGGCGGACCTCCTGCGCGGCGCGCTCGACGTGGAGTTCACCGAGCACGGCGTCCTGCCGCACCGGCTGCCCGCGCGGGCCCGCGCGCAGTGCTCCGACGGGCAGCTGGCCATGGTGGAGGCCCAGCCTTCCGGCGTTCGGCTGGTGCTCCGCACCCGGGCCACCACGATCGAGCTGGACACTCTCCGCACCAAGATGTCCTACCAGGGCGCCCCGCCCCGTCCGGACGGCGTGTACGACCTGCTCGTCGACGGCCACCTCGCCGGGCAGGCGAGTGCGACCGGCGGCAATGTGCTGCTGGTGGACATGACCACCGGGTCGGTGGAGAGCCGTCCGGGCCCGGTCGGCACCGTCCGGTTCCCCGGTCTTCCCGACCGGATGAAGAACATCGAGATCTGGCTGCCCTACAACGAGATCACCCGGCTGGTGGCGCTGCGCACCGACGCCCCGGTGCAGGCGGCACCGGCGGACGGCCGCCGTGTGTGGCTGCACCACGGCAGTTCGATCAGCCACGGCTCCGACGCCGCGAGCCCCACCACGACCTGGCCGGCGCTGGCCGCCTCCCTCGGTGGCGTGGCGCTGATCAACCTCGGCCTGGGCGGCAGCGCCCTGCTCGATCCGTTCACCGCCCGCGCCCTGCGGGACACCCCCGCGGACCTCATCAGCGTCAAGATCGGCATCAATCTGGTCAACACCGACGTGATGCGGCTGCGCGCCTTCACCCCGGCGGTGCACGGTTTCCTCGACACCATCCGCGAGGGACATCCCACCGTTCCCCTGCTGGTCGTCTCCCCCGTCCTGTGCCCCATCCACGAGGACACTCCCGGCCCCAGCGCACCGGACTTCAGCAACCTGAGCGAAGGCAGGATCCGGTTCCTGGCCGTGGGCGACCCGGCGGAACGGGCCGCCGGGAAGCTGACGCTCAACGTCATCCGGGACGAACTGGCCCGCATCGTGAAGCAGCGGGCGGTCGACGACCCGAACCTCTACTACCTCGACGGGCGCGACCTCTACGGTGAGGCGGACTTCGCCGAGCTGCCGCTGCCCGACCAGCTTCACCCGGACGCGGCCGCGCACCACCGCATGGGCGAACGCTTCGCCGCCCTGGCCTTCGGCGCCGGCCGGCCGTTCGCGGGCGAGCGGGACTGAGCCGGCCGCCCCGCACCGGAGGGTTCCCGGGGCAGCGCCGAGAAGCACGGGTGGCCGTGCGAGGATCCATGGACCGCGCAGGACCGCCGAGGAGGACGAGAATGTTCGCGACATCGCTGGGTGACGGAGCCGAACTGCGGCCGCTGGAACCCTGGCAGGCCGAGGAGTTCCTCGCCCACATGGACCGCGGCCGCGAATACATCGGCCAGCACGTCGGACTGCCCGACGCCACCGCCGACCTCGACTCGGCGCGGAACTGGCTCCAGTCCTACGCCGACAAGACCGCCGCCGACGCCGGCCGGCTGTACGGCATCTGGCTCGACGGGCTCCTCGTGGGCGGCGTCCTCTTCCGGGTCTTCGACGCGAAGGCCGAGACCTGTGAGGCCGGTTGCTGGCTGGAGCCGGCCGCCGCCGGCCGCGGTCTGGTCACCCGTGCGGTACGCGTGATCATCGACTGGGCGATCGAGCAGCGCGGAATCCACCGAGTGGAGTGGCTGGTGTCCTCCAAGAACACACCGAGCATCAACGTGGCCAAGCGGCTCGGCATGAGCCGTGACGGGGTCCAGCGCGAGAGCTCCCTCTACCGGGGCATCCGGCAGGACACCGAGATCTGGTCGGTGCTCGCCCCCGAGTGGCGTTCCGCGCGTTCCGCCGACCCCTCCCGGTCCTGACTCCCCCGCCGGATCAGAGCGGCCCCTTCGGAGCCGGCCGGGCGGAAGAGCGCCCGGCCGGTCCGCCCGGTATCCCCCTCGCGAGCGGTCACGCCCCTCAGTACTGCTCCGCCACCCAGTCGTACCAGTCGGCCATGCCCTCGCCCGTCGTCGCCGACACGGTCAGCACCCGCACCTTCGGATTCACCGACCGCGCGTACTCCGCGCAGCGGTCGACGTCGAAATCGACGTAGGGCAGCAGATCGATCTTGTTGATGATGACCAGATCCGCTGCGGCGAACATGTACGGGTACTTCAGTGGCTTGTCCGTGCCCTCGGTGACCGAGATGATGACGACCTTGCTGCGCTCACCCAGGTCGAACAGCGCGGGGCACACCAGGTTGCCCACGTTCTCGACCAGGATCAGCGAACCGGGGGCGGGAGACAGGGTCCTCAGGGCGCCGTGCATCATCTCCGCGTCGAGATGACATCCCGCCCCGGTGTTCACCTGGACCACCGCGCATCCGGCCCGCTTGATCCGGTCGGCGTCCAGCGTGGTCTCCTGATCACCCTCGATGACCGACACCGCACGTCTGCCCGCGAGATCACCGATCGTTCGTTCCAGCAGCGTGGTCTTTCCGGCTCCCGGTGAACTCATCAGATTCACCGCCACGATCCCCTGGCCGGACAGCCAGTCGCGGTTGCGCGACGCGACATCCTCGTTCTTGGCGAGCACTCTCTGCTCCAGGGTGAGCGTCTCGCCGTTCACCGGATGGCTGTGCCCGCCCCCGGTGCCGCCGTCAGAGTCGCAGCCACAGGTACCACACATACGTCAGCCCACTTTCATCGAGATGATCTGGAGCTCCTGACCCGATGTGATCTCCACATCGGCACTGCCGCACGGGCACAGGAGGATCAGATCGGCCAGCGTGAATTCGGTGTCGCACGCACGGCAATGGCCGGCGCCGGCGGGCTGGTCGATCTCCAGGCGTGCGCCTTCGGCCACTGTCCCCGCGGTGACCAGATCGAAGCAGAAGCGCATCGCGTCGGCCACCACCGCGGTCAGCATTCCCACCCGGACGGTCACCACCTGTACCGGCCGGCCGGCGGCGCGTTCACATACCGCGTCGACGACGCTCTGCGTAATCGACAATTCATGCATCAGCGCCCCGCTCCAGTGCCACCATCAAAACCGAAGAATCTGCCACCGGCCGGCCCACATGCTGACCATCGGCCTTTCTCGCGCGAATCACTCGTTCGGCCCAATGCGAGCCATGAATGATTGCCGATATGCCCGCGCCCATCGAGCGGATTCCCGTGTTGACAGCGCGCTCTGACGGAGTCTAGATGGTACCAATGTGATCGACACCACACGTGTGAGCCGAAGGCGATCCCCGTAGCGCGGCGGATCAGCCGCCGGCCCCGGAAGGCGGCGGCACTATGCCGACAGAGGCTGCAATAAAAGCGGAAGAGACACTGATCCATGTTCTGTGGATCAATGCGGGTCTCAGCTGTGACGGCGATTCGGTGGCACTGACCGCCGCCACCCAGCCCAGCATCGAGGAGATCGCCCTCGGTGCCCTGCCCGGGCTGCCCCAGGTGGCCGTGCACTGGCCGCTCATCGATTTCGAATGCGGCCCCACCGGCGGCGCCGACGACTTCCTCGAGTGGTTCTTCAAGGCCGACAGAGGTGAGCTGGAACCGTTCGTCCTGGTCGTCGAGGGGTCGATCCCCAACGAGCAGCTGCACGACGAGGGCTACTGGTCGGGCTTCGGCAACGACCCCGCCACCGGTCAGCCGATGACCACCAGCGAGTGGCTCGACCGGCTGGCCCCGAAGGCCACCGCCATCGTCGCGGTCGGCACCTGCGCAACCTATGGCGGCATCCACGCCATGGCGGGCAATCCGACCGGGGCCATGGGAGTGCCGGACTATCTGGGCTGGGACTGGAAGTCCAAGGCCGGAATCCCGATCGTGTGCGTCCCCGGGTGCCCCATCCAGCCGGACAACCTTTCGGAAACCCTCACGTATCTGCTGTACATGGCCACCGACCAGGCCCCGATGATTCCCCTCGACGACGCACTGCGTCCGGCATGGCTGTTCGGCCAGACGGTGCACGAGGGCTGCGACCGGGCGGGCTACTACGAGCAGGGCGACTTCGCGACCGAATACGGTTCGCCGAAATGCATCGTCAAGCTCGGCTGCTGGGGCCCCACCGTCAAATGCAACGTGCCGAAGCGCGGCTGGATGAACGGTATCGGCGGCTGTCCCAACGTCGGTGGAATCTGCATCGGCTGCACCATGCCGGGATTCCCGGACAAGTTCATGCCCTTCATGGACGAGCCCCCCGGCGGGAAGCTCTCCACGAACACCGTCGGACTGTACGGCGCGACGATGCGGCGGCTGCGCCACATCACGACGCACACGCTCGACCGGGAGCCCAAGTGGCGCAAGCCCGGAAAAGACCTCACGACCGGTGCCACCCGCACTTGGTGACCCACCGCAACAGACAGAAAGATGAGGCGGCGCAATGACCGCGACGCAACGCAAGGGTGGCAGCGGAACCCAGGGCAAAGACGGACTGGTGGAGATGGCGTGGGACCCCATCACCCGCATCGTCGGCAGCCTGGGTATCTACACGAAGATCGACTTCAAGCAGCGTGTGGTCGCGGAATGTCACAGCACGAGCTCCATCTTCCGCGGCTACTCGGTCTTCATGAAGGGCAAGGACCCGCGCGACGCGCACTTCATCACCAGCCGGATCTGCGGGATCTGCGGTGACAACCACGCCACATGTTCCTGTTACGCGCAGAACATGGCCTATGGGGTGAAGCCGCCGCACCTCGGCGAATGGATCGTCAATCTCGGCGAAGCCGCGGAATACATGTTCGACCACAACATCTTCCAGGAGAACCTGGTGGGGGTCGACTACTGCGAGAAGATGGTCGCCGAGACCAACCCCGGGGTGCTGGAGAAGGCCAATCGGACCGATTCCCCGCACGCGGAAGCCCATGGGTACAAGACCATCGGCGACATCATGCGCTCGCTCAACCCGTTCACCGGCGAGTTCTACCGCGAGGCACTCCAGGTGAGCCGCATGACCCGGGAGATGTTCTGCCTGATGGAGGGCCGCCATGTGCATCCCTCCACGCTCTATCCCGGTGGTGTGGGCACCGTCGCGACGATCCAGCTGATGACCGACTACATCACCCGGCTCATGCGGTACGTCGAGTTCATGAAGAAGGTCGTGCCCATGCACGACGATCTCTTCGACTTCTTCTACGAGGCGCTGCCCGGATACGAGATGGTCGGCAACCGCCGCATTCTGCTCGGCTGCTGGGGATCCTTCCAGGATCCCGAACACTGCAACTTCGAGTACAAGGACATGACCGACTGGGGCCGGAAGATGTACGTGACCCCCGGCGTCGTCGTCGACGGGAAACTGGTCACCACCGACCTGGTCGAGATCAACCTCGGCATCCGCATTCTGCTCGGCTCGTCGTACTACAACGACTGGGAAGAGCAGGAGATGTTCGTGACCCACGACCCGCTCGGCAATCCGGTCGACCGCCGGCACCCGTGGAACCAGCACACCAACCCGCAGCCGCAGAAGCGCGACCTGGGCGACAAGTACAGCTGGGTGATGTCACCGCGCTGGTTCGACGGCAAGGACTATCTCGCCCTCGACACCGGTGGCGGACCGCTGGCCCGACTGTGGACCACGGCGCTGGCCGGGCTGGTCGACATCGGCTACATCAAGGCCACCGGCAACAGCGTGCAGATCAATCTCCCCAAGACCGCGCTCAAGGGTCCGGTGGAGCTGGAATGGCGCATCCCGCAGTGGAGCAACACCATCGAGCGGAACCGGGCGCGCACCTACTTCCAGGCCTACGCGGCTGCCTGCGCGCTGCACTTCGCGGAGAAGGCGCTCGTGGAGATCCGCGCGGGACGCACGAAGACCTGGGAGAAGTTCGAGGTCCCGGAAGAGGCGGTGGGCTGCGGTTTCACCGAGGCGGTGCGCGGCGTCCTCTCGCATCACCTGGTGATCCGCGACGGCAAGATCGCCAACTACCACCCGTACCCGCCGACTCCGTGGAACGCGAGCCCGCGCGACTCCTACGGCACGCCGGGGCCCTACGAGGACGCGGTGCAGGGCCAGCCGATCTTCGAGGAGAACGACCGGGAGAACTTCAAGGGCATCGACATCATGCGCACAGTGCGCAGCTTCGACCCCTGTCTGCCGTGCGGCGTGCACATGTACCTCGGCGAGGGCAAGAAGATCGAGCGGCTGCACTCCCCCACCCAGTCCGCGGGCGGTGAATGACGTGGCCGAGCACAGCGAAGAATCGCCCGCGCCCGACGCGGCATCGACCGGCCCCGTACCGTCCGCCGCCACGCCGTCCGACTGGCGGGCGACCGGTGAGCGCATCGACACCCTGATCGCCGCCAGCGCGTCGGGGGGTGCCATCGCGCGTGAACGCAGCGAGGAACTGGTCCGGCTCGTCACCGATTTCTACGGTGCCGGGCTGGAACAGCTGCTCGACCTCCTTCATGAGCAGGGCCATCTCACCGATGACGTCCTGGCCTCCTTCGCCGCGGACGAGCTGGTCGCGAGTCTGCTGCTCGTGCACGGCCTGCACCCGTACAGCGTGGAGACGCGCGTCGAGAAGGCGCTGGAGAGCGTACGGCCCTATCTGGGCTCGCACGGCGGCGACGTGGAGCTGCTCGGTGTGTCCGACGACGGTGTGGTCAGGCTGCGGCTGCTCGGCAGCTGCGACGGCTGCCCGTCCTCCTCGGCCACCCTCAAGCTCGCCGTGCAGGGGGCCGTCGAGGCGGCCGCTCCCGAGATCACCACGATCGAGGTCGAGACCACCGCCGACGAGGAGTCCGGAGCCGCCGGGCCGATGGTCCCGGTCGAGGCGCTGTTCTCCCGCCTCCACGAGACCGTTCCCGCTCCTGACGACTCCGGCGCGTCCTGGGAGCTCGTCCCGGAACTGGCCGGCCTCGAATCCGGTGCCGTCACACGGTTCACCGCCGGGCTCGTCCCGGTGCTGGCCTGCCGCATCGGCTCGGACCTGTTCGCCTTCCGGGACCGCTGTGCCCGGTGCGAGCGGCCGCTGGAGGGCGCCGTACTGGCCCGGCGGCTGGGCGGCGCCTCGGGCGACGGGGTGCTGCGGTGCCCCGCCTGCCTCGCGCACTACGACGTGCGGCGGGCCGGTGCCTGTGTCGAGGCGGAGGATCTGCACCTGGACCCGCTGCCACTGCTCGCGGACGGTGCGACCGTCTCGCTCGCCGTACCCACCCCGGCGGCGACATGATCAGCGGAAGCCGCTCGGCGTCACCTGTGGCCTCGCTGCTCCGGGTGACGCGCAACCGTCCGCAGCCGGCCGCCGGAGAACGCTGCGAGATGTGCGCGGAGTCGATCGACCCGGGTCACTCGCATGTGGTGAACCTGGAGAGCCGGGCCCTGATGTGCAGTTGCCGGGCCTGCTACCTGCTGTTCAGCGATCAGGACGCGCACTTGCGCTATCGCGCGGTCCCCGAGCGGTTTCTGTCCTTCGACGGTCCGACCGTCGACGAACGGACCTGGGACACCCTGCAGATCCCGGTCGGGCTGGCCTTCCTGTTCCGCAACTCCGTCCAGGACCGCACCATCGCGTTCTATCCGGGTCCTGCGGGCGCCACCGAGTCCGAACTGCCGCTGGATGCCTGGGACACCATCGTGGAGGCCAACCCCCAGCTGGCCGTCCTGCGCCCCGATGTGGAGGCGCTGCTGGTGCGCCGCGCAGACGGCGTCGGCGGGTCCTGCCACCTGGTGCCCATCGACGCCTGCTACGAACTGGTCGGCAGGCTCCGGTCCCTGTGGCGCGGCTTCGACGGCGGCCGCGAGGCGCACGACGCGATGGACGTGTTCTTCGCCTACGTGGCGGAGCGCAGCCGGCCCGCGACCCTGGACGACCGGTCGTGAGCGGCCTCGGCTTCTCCGTACTCGACGTCGTCGCCGAGCCGTACGCCGTCGCGCCGCAACTCACCGCGCGGCTGCGGATCGAGGAGGACAGCGGCGAGCGGATCCACGCGATCGTGCTGCGCTGCCAGGTCCGCATCGAGCCGCAGCGACGGCACTACGACGCCGCAGAACAGGACGGGCTGCGCGGGCTGTTCGGGGATCGGGAGCGCTGGTCCGACACCCTCAAGCCCTTCCTCTGGATGCAGTGCAACACAACGGTGCAGGGGTTCACCGGCACCACCGAAGTGGACCTCGCCCTGCCCTGCACGTACGACTTCGACGTGATCGGCTCCCGTTATCTGCATGCTCTCGGCGAGGGCTCGGTGCCGCTGACCCTGCTCTTCTCGGGCACGGTGTTCACCAAGGGGACCGCCGGCTTCGGGGTACGGCAGGTGCCCTGGGACTGCGAGGCCCGCCATCAGATGCCGGTCACGGTGTGGCGGCGGATGATCGCGTCCTACTTCCCCAACTCCGGCTGGATCAGATTGGACCAGGACGTGCTCGACCGCATCGCCGACTTCCGCGCCAGGCGCGGGCTGATCAGTTGGGACGAGACCGTGCGCACCCTGCTGGCCGACATCGGCGAGGTGGTCCCGTGAACGCGCTGAGCCCCGCCGGACCGGTGAGCCTCGATCACGTCCGCACGATCGCCGACGCGGTGCTCTACGAGGGCTATCTGCTCTACCCGTACCGGGCGAGTTCGCACAAGAACCAGTCACGCTGGCAGTTCGGAGTCCTCGGGCCGCCGTCCGCGTCCGCCGCGAGCTTCAGCGAGGATCCGGGCCTGGAGATGCAGTGCCTGCTCACGGCTCCGCACGAGCCGCCCGGTGGCGTCACGATCCATCTGCGCTTCCTCCAGCTGCAGGTCCGCGAAGTGCAACGGCGCGACGAGGACGGCGGCTACACCCCGGTCGAGCAGCTCGTCGTGGACGGTGTGTCGGTGCTGAGCTGGGACGAGGCGGTGGAGCGGGAAGTCACGCTGCCCGCACTCGCCTGGAACCAGGAGCTCGATCAGCTGCACCGCGTCACCGGCGGATCGGAGACCGAACCCCTGACGGACCTGAGCGGCGCCGAGGTGGGCCGCATCGTGCGCCGCCGGCAGCCACTGGCGGCCCGGATCCGTACCCGCTGGACGGCCGACGACGGATTCGTCCGGCTGTCGGTGTCGGTGGACAACGAGCACCCGGACACCGCCTCCGACAAGGACTCCGCGATCCGCGCCTCGCTGATCGGCTCGCACCTGCTCCTGCAGGCACACGGGGCCGGGTTCGTCTCCCTGCTCGAGCCCGCCGCCGAGGCGGCCGGTGCGGCCGGCCGCTGCCGGCAGCGGCGGTGCTGGCCGGTGCTGGCCGGCCCGAGCGGGTCCACCGACACCGTGCTGGGTGCGCCCATCATCCTGTACGACTACCCGGAGGTGGCGGAACAGAGCGCCGGCGCCCTGTTCGACTCCACCGAGATCGACGAGATCCTGACGCTTCGTGTGATGACCATGACGGACGCGGAGAAGGCGGAGGCCCGGGCCACCGACCCCAGGGCGCGGGAGATCATCGATCGCTGCGACGGCATGTCGCCCGCGGACCTGCAACAGCTCCACGGTCTGCTGCGCGATCCGCACGCCCCGCGGTCGGCTCCCGCGGGTCCGTCTCCTGCCGGTCCGTCTCCTGCCGACACGTCGGCCCCCTTCGACTCCGACCCCTTCGACACCGGTGGCGTGCCCTGGTGGGACCCCGCGACCGACGCCGCGGTGCGGCCGGAGTCCGACGCGGTCGTCATCGACGGCGTCCGGGTGGCGAAGGGCAGCCTCGTCCGGGTGCACCCGTCCCGCCGCGCCGACGCGCAGGACCTGTTCTTCGCCGACCAGGTGGCTCGGGTGACCGCGGTGCTCTCGGATGTCGACGGAGCGGTGCACGTCGCCCTGGTCCTCGTCGACGATCCGGCCTCGGACCTGCACGACTGGTACGGCCGTTACTTCTACTTCGCCCCCGACGAGCTGGAACCCCTGCCCGTCGGGAGCCCCATGGAACACCGAGAGGAGACCCCATGAGAACCCTGGGCATGATCACCACAGGCGTGGCCGCGGCCGTGGCGCTGGTCGCCGTGGCTGTGGGCGTGAAATCGATCCCCGACATCCGCAGGTATCTGAGAATGCGTTCGATGTGAGCGAGGGAGCGGGCCCGGTCGCGGGCGTGCCCCGCGCACAGCAGGCGCCCGTGTCCACCGCCCCGGCCACCGAAGGTCAGTCCTGACGTGGCCGGCGGCGTGCTGGTAGCGGGCATCGGCAATCTCTTTCTCGGCGATGACGGCTTCGGACCGGAGGTGGTGCGCCGGCTGGCCGGACCCGACGGCCTCCCGCCACGGGTCCAGGTGGTCGACTACGGGATCCGCGGTATGCATCTCGCCTATGACCTGCTCAACGGGTACGACGCCCTGGTGCTGGTCGACACCTACCCCGGGGGCGGGCCTGCCGGGGAGGTGACGGTGCTGGAGATCACCGCTGAGCACCTCGGTACGGGTGAATTCGACGCGCATGGCATGAATCCGGTGTCAGTTCTGGCAAATCTGGATCAATTGGGCGGTACTCTTCCCGTCACCTACCTCGTGGGCTGTACTCCCGCCGGAATCGAAGAGGGCATCGGGCTCAGTGAGGCCGTCTGCGCCGCGGTACCCGACGCGATCGAGGCGGTGCACCGGCTGATCCGTCGTCTGCTGCCGCCCGAGCCCACCGAGACCGTTCCGTCCGCCGTTCCCCGGAGGTCCTGATCATGTGCCTTGGCATTCCCGGTCAAGTGGTGGAGATCGTGGACGGGTTCGCCGGGCAGCTCGCACTGGTCGACGTGGAGGGCGCGCAGCGGCGGATCAACATCGGCATGCTCGACGAGGCACCCGGCCCCGGCGACTGGGTCCTGCTGCACATGGGCTTCGCGATGGAGATCATCGACCAGGAGAAGGCCCGCGAGGCCCTCTCGGGTCTGGAGATGATGGGTCAGGCCCGCACCCGCCGGGCCCGGCGCCGGTTCGAGGTGCACGGTGTCGTCCAGGGGGTGGGGTTCAGGCCCTTCGTCTACGTCACCGCCTCGGAACTGGCCCTCGCAGGCTCGGTGGCGAACACCAGCGCGGGTGTGGTCGTCGAGGTCGAGGGTGACGCGGAGGCGGTGGCGGAATTCGGGCGGCGGCTGCGCACCGACGCCCCTCCGCTCGCCATCGTGGAGAGCGTGCGGGATTCCGAGCAGCCGACGCGTGGCGGTACGGAGTTCACCATCGAGGACTCCAGCGACGGCGGCCGCGCCCGCACGCTCGTCTCCCCCGATGTCGCCACCTGCGAGGACTGCCTCACCGAGATGGGTGACCCGGAGAACCGCCGGTACCGTCATCCGTTCATCACGTGCACCCACTGCGGCCCCCGTTTCACGATCGTCACCGGTACCCCGTACGACCGGGCCGCCACGACCATGGCGGCGTTCGACATGTGCGACGACTGCCGGGCGGAGTACGACGATCCGGCGGACCGCCGGTTCCACGCCCAGCCGATCGCCTGTCATGCCTGCGGACCCCGGCTGGAACTGATCCGCAAGGACGGCGGGCACCCGGAGCACGGTGCGGACGCCCTGCGAGCCGCACGGGAACTGCTCTCCGACGGCAGGATCCTCGCGATCAAGGGACTCGGCGGGTACCACCTCGCGTGCGACGCCCGCAACGACGCGGCCGTGGCCGAGCTGCGACGCCGTAAGCAACGCGGCGGCAAGCCGTTCGCGGTCATGGTCTCCGGCCCCGAGGTCGCCGAACAGCTGGTGACCATGACCGGGGAGGAGTGGGAGCTGCTCTCCGGCATCCGTAAGCCGATCGTGCTCCTGCCCCGGCTCCGGGCGGAGCCGGCGGCCGGGGTCTCCGACGCCGTGGCGCCGGGCAACCCCGACCTCGGACTGCTGCTCCCCTACACCCCGTTGCACGTTCTGCTCTTCGGGATCGGGGACGATCGGCCGGGCCCGGACGCGCTGGTGATGACCTCCGCGAATCTGTCCGGCGAGCCCATCGTCACCGACGACGCCGAATCCCTCACCACCCTGGCTCCGCTGGTCGACGGCTGGCTGCGGCACGACCGGCCCATCCATGTCCCGTGCGACGACTCGGTCAGCCGGTTCGTCGCGGGTGCGGAGCTCCCGATCCGCAGATCCCGCGGTTACGCGCCGCTCCCCCTCGCCCTGCCGTTCGACGTACCGCCGACACTCGCGGTCGGCGCGGACCTGAAGAACACCTGCGCGCTCGGGGAAGGCCGCTACGCCTGGGTCAGTCAGCACATCGGCGACATGGACGACCTGTCCACCGTCGAAGCACTGACCAGGACCGAGAGCCACCTCGAACGCCTCACCGGCGTCGACCCCCGTCAGCTGGTGGCCGACCGGCATCCCGACTACCGGTCCGGCGACTGGGCCCGTACCCACGCGCACGACAGGCCGGTGCGAACGGTGCAGCACCACCACGCGCACATCGCGTCCGTGATGGGCGAGCACGGGCTCGGCGCCGGCGAGAGCGTGATCGGCGTCGCCTTCGACGGCACCGGCTACGGAACCGACGGCGCGGTCTGGGGCGGCGAGGTACTGATCGCCGACTACAAGTCGTTCCGCAGGGCGGCACACCTCGGCTACGTTCCGCTGGCGGGCGGCGACGCCAGTGTGCTGCGCCCCTACCGGATGGCGCTCGCCCACCTGCGCGCCGCCGGGGTCGCCTGGGAGGACGACCTGCCGGCCGTCGCCGCCTGCCCATCCAGAGAACGCGACGTCCTGGCACACCAGTTGGAGAGCGGCTTCGGCTGTGTGCCCACCTCGAGCATGGGCCGGCTCTTCGACGCCCTCGCCTCGCTGACCGGGGTCCGGCAGCAGGTGGAGTACGAGGCCGAAGCGGCCATCGCGCTGGAAGGCCTGGCCCGCGCCGCATCGGCGGATTGCGACGGGACGGAGAGCCGCTACGCCTTCGCCGTCCGCTCCGCGAACGGCGCACATCCCGCCGTCGCCGACCCGGGGCCGGTGATCCGCGCGGTGGTGCACGACGTACGCGCCGGGACTTCCGCGGAACGTATCGCCGCCCGCTTCCACACGTCCGTCGCCGTACTCATCGTCGACCTCGCGGAGATCTGCCGTGCGCAGAGCGGCCTGGAGGTGGTGGCCCTCGGTGGCGGCGTCTTCCAGAACGCCGTGCTGCTGGAGGAGACGCAGCGCATGCTGACCGGCCGGGGGTTCACCGTCCTGCGGCCCCGGCTGCTCCCACCGAACGACGGTGGCATCGCCCTCGGCCAGCTGCTGATCGCCGCTTCGGGCTGACCCCCGGGGCTCGGACGGATCCACCGGGCTCCACCCGGATACCCAGGGATTTCGGGATTCACAGAGAAGAGGGACCATGTGTCTGGCAGTTCCGGGGCGTGTCCTCAGTACCGCCGAAGTCGACGGCACCTTGATGGCCCAGGTCGATTTCGGCGGGGTGCAGAAAGAGGTGTGCCTGCAGTACATCCCCGACGTGACGATCGGTGAGTACGTCGTCGTGCATGTCGGGTTCGCCATCCAGCGCCTCGACGAGCGGTCGGCCCAGAACACCCTGGCCGACTTCGAGCGGCTCGGAATCCTGGCGGAGGAGTTCGGCGACGGCTTCGAACTCGCGGCCAAGCACAAGGAAGCCCCGGAAGGAGCCGGCAGATGAAGTATCTCGACGAGTTCAGCGACCCTGACCTGGCGAAGAAGCTCCTGGACCAGATCCATGCCGCCACCACCCGGCAGTGGGCCATGATGGAGGTCTGCGGCGGCCAGACCCATTCGATCATCCGGCACGGTATCGACCAACTACTCCCCGACGGCGTCGAGTTGATCCACGGCCCGGGTTGCCCCGTCTGTGTGACGCCGCTGGAGATCATCGACCGGGCGCTGGCCATCGCGGCCCGCCCGGGAGTCATCTTCTGCTCCTTCGGCGACATGCTGCGCGTGCCGGGCAGCAGCCAGGACCTGTTCGCCGTCAAGAGCGCCGGCGGGGACGTCCGAGTGGTGTACTCGCCGCTGGACGCACTGAAACTGGCCCGGGAGAACCCGGACCGGGAGGTCGTCTTCTTCGGGATCGGCTTCGAGACGACCGCGCCGGCCAACGCGATGACCGTGTACCAGGCCAAGCGCCTGGGGGTGCGGAACTTCTCGCTGCTGGTCTCCCATGTCCTGGTGCCGCCGGCCATCGGGGCCATCATGGAGTCCTCCACCTGCCGGGTGCAGGCCTTCCTCGCCGCAGGGCATGTGTGCAGCGTGATGGGCACCTCCGAGTACCCGCCGCTGGCGGAGAAGTACCAGGTCCCCATCGTGGTCACCGGCTTCGAGCCGCTGGACATCCTCGAAGGCATCCGCCGGACGGTCATCCAGCTCGAAGCGGGCCGCCACGAACTGGAGAACGCCTACCCCCGCGCGGTACGCGACGAGGGCAACGTCCCCGCCATGGAGATGCTGCGCGATGTGTTCGAGGTGACCGACCGGACGTGGCGGGGCATCGGGATGATCCCGCGGAGCGGCTGGAAACTGTCCGCGGAATACCGCGAGTTCGATGCCGAGCTCCGGTTCGACGTGACCGGCATCCATACGGCCGAGTCGGCGCTGTGCAGGGCGGGCGAGGTCCTTCAGGGGCTGATCAAGCCGCATGAGTGCGCGGCGTTCGGCAAGGAGTGCACCCCGCGCAACCCGCTGGGCGCGACGATGGTGTCCTCCGAGGGCGCCTGTGCCGCGTACTACACCTACCGCCGACTGGAACTGGTCGATGCCAAGTGACTGATGCGATGCACCGTGTGGGCGACCTCGATTTCGAGAGCTGGGTCTGCCCCGTCCCGCTGCGGGACACTCCGACCATCGTGATGGGGCACGGAGGCGGCGGGGTGATGTCCGGGGAACTGATCGAGCATCTGTTCCTGCCCGCGTACGGCGCGGCCGCGGCGGCGGAACTGGGCGACTCGGCCGTCCTGTCCATCGGCGGCACCCGGCTCGCCTTCTCCACCGACTCGTTCGTGGTGAAGCCGATGTTCTTCCCCGGCGGGTCGATCGGCGACCTGGCCGTGAACGGAACCGTCAACGACCTGGCGATGTCGGGCGCGACGCCGCTGTTCCTCTCCACCGCCTTCATCCTCCAGGAGGGCACCGAACTGAGCGAACTCGGCCGGATCGCCGAGGCGATGGGCACGGCCGCGCAGGCCGCGGGCGTCCGTCTGGTCACCGGGGACACCAAGGTCGTCGACAGCGCCAGCGGTGACGGCGTCTACATCAACACCGCGGGCATCGGGGTGATCGCCGACGGGGTCGACATCGACCCGCGTCGCGCGCGGCCCGGCGACGCCGTGCTCATCAGCGGCGACATCGGGGTGCACGGCGTGGCGGTGATGAGCTGCCGCGAGGGTCTGGAGTTCGGCACCACCGTGGAGAGCGACACCGCCGCCCTGCACGGCCTGGTCGCCGCCATGATCGCCACGCGTGCGGATCTGCATGTCCTGCGCGACCCGACCCGCGGCGGGGTCGCGGCCTCGCTGAACGAGATCGCCCGTGCGTCGGCGGTCGGCATCGACCTCGTGGAACGGGATCTGCCCGTTCCGCAGACGGTGCGGGACGCCTGCAGTCTCCTCGGGCTCGATCCGCTCCAGGTGGCGAACGAGGGCAAGCTGCTCGCCATCGTGCCCGCCGAGTCGGCGGATCAGGTGCTGGAGGCGCTGCGGGCGCACCCGCTGGGCCGGTCGGCGCGCCGGATCGGCACCTGCGGAGCGGATCACCCCGGGATGGTGGTCGCCAGGACCGGGCTGGGCGGTACCCGGGTGATCGGCCTTCCCATCGGCGAACAGCTCCCGAGGATCTGCTGAATGAGCGCTCGGGGCGCGCTCCTGTTCGCGCGATACGCCTACCCGCCCAACGAACTCGGCTACTGCGGTCCTGCCGACGCGTCCGCCCTGCTCGACTCCGGCGCGACCGCCGGAATCGAGCGGCGGGCGCGGCAGTTCGAGGGCGCCTGGTGCTACCTCGAGTTCCTCGCGGAAGCGGCCGGAATCCCCGATCCGCTCGACGAGCGGGTGGTCGAGGCCTACTGGATCGGCAACGACCTGCTGGAACAGGCCGATTCCGCGGCATTGGTGGACCGCATGCTGGACCGGTTCCGTGGCCAGATCGGCGGCACCTGGCGCGAAGCCGCACACCGTGCTCTCGCCCATCACAGCTTCCAGGTCTTCGACGTCTACCCGTGGGCGCACCTGCTCCGCACGGGCAACAACCCGACCGCTCTGACCGTCCTCGACCAATGCCGCATCCGCACCGGTGTCGTCCTGGACGTCCACGGTGAGTCGGCGACCGTCACCTCCAGCCCGCTGAGCTGGAGCGGGACCACGCTCGGGACCGGACCGCAGCGGCAGGAGGTGGTGCGCTGGTCGACCGGCGGCAGGACACTGCTCGACGGGCTCTCCCCCGGCGACCGCGTCGCCCTGCACTGGGACTGGGTGTGCGACGTGCTCACCGAGGACCAGGTCGCACGCGTCGAGTCCCTGGAGGCCCGACAGCGCGACACGCACAGCAGCATGGCTCGGTGAGGGTGGAACCGGGCGGGTGACGGGGCCATGTGGCGCCGTCGTTCGGGTGACCTTGCGGGCGCGCGTCGGTCGTGGGCGGCGGCCGGCGCGCAAGGATCTCCGGTCAGGGTCCTCACCTTCCCTCCCACGGGATCCGCTGGAGGTCGCCATGAACATCCTGCTGCTCGCCGGTGCGTTCAACAGCCTGACGCAGCGCGTGTACGTCGAGCTGTCGGACCGGGGCCACACCGTTGCGGTGGAACACTCCTGCGAGGAGGGGGCGCTGCGCGACGCGCTGGAACGGCACCGGCCGGCGCTGATCGTGGCACCGATGCTCAAGGAGGCGATCCCGGAGCAGGTGTGGTCCGCGCACACCTGCCTGATCGTGCACCCGGGCCCGCTGGGCGACCGCGGGCCGTCCTCGCTCGACTGGGCCGTGCAGGAAGGCGTCGGCCAGTGGGGCGTGACCGTTCTGCGCGCCAACGCCGAGATGGACGCCGGGGACGTATGGGCCTCGGTGTCCTGTTCGCTTCCCCAGGTGGGCAAGAGCGATCTGTACCGCAATGAGGTCTCCGACGCGGCGCTCGAAGCCGTGCTGCTGGCCGTGGAACGCTTCGCCTCGGGCACCTTCGTCCCCCGCTCGCAGAGCGACCCGGACGAGGGGATCACCGTCACCGCCCGGCCCTACCTGCGCCAGGAGACACGGCGTATCGACTGGGCCGCGGACAGCACCGGGACGGTGGCCCGCAAGCTGCGCTCCGCCGACTCGCAGCCAGGTGTCCTGGATGATCTCCTCGGCGCTCAGTGGTTCCTGCACGGCGGCCACCCCGAGGACGCCCTGACAGGCGCCCCCGGCGACGTACTGGCCACCCGCGCGGGCGCGATCTGCCGCGCGACCCGTGACGGCGCCGTATGGATCCCGCGGCTGCGGCCACGTCGTGTCCCGGGGCAGCCGCCGACGTTCTCGCTGCCCGCGACAACCGCTCTGGGGGAACGGCTGCCGCCGGTGCCGGACCTGCCCTTCCCCCTCGACGGCACACCCGACGGCCGCCGCACCTGGACCGACATCCACTACCGCGAGCACGGGGACACCGGCTTCCTCGGATTCTCGTTCCCCGGCGGCGCGATGAGCACGACCCACTGCCGACGTCTGCTGGCCGCCTACCGCTACGCGTGCACGCGGCCGACGTCGGTGCTGGTCCTGGGTGGCGGCCGGGACTTCTTCTCCAACGGCATCCACCTCAACGTCATCGAGGCCGCGCCCGATCCGGCCGCGGAGTCCTGGGCCAACATCAACGCGATCGACGACGTGGTGCAGGCGATCCTGACCACCACGGACCGTTATGTGATCTCCGCGCTGGGCGGCAACGCCGCGGCGGGCGGGGTGATGCTGGCCCTGGCCGCGGACGAGGTCTGGTGCAGGACCGGCGTCGTACTCAACCCGCACTACCGGCGGATGGGACTGTACGGCTCGGAGTACTGGACGTACTCCCTGCCGCGCCGGGTCGGCGCCTCGGTCGCCGAGCAGCTCACCGAGCGGGCGCTGCCGGTGAGCGCCGCGACCGGGCAGCGCCTCGGGCTGGTGGACCGGCTGTTCGACACCGGCCCGCGGGAATTCGCCGGGCAGGTCGGCGGATTCGCCGTGCGGCTGGCCGCCATGCCCTCGACCATGACCCGCATCGCGGCGAAGAAGGCGGAGCGCGACGCCGCGGAGGCCGCCAAGCCGCTGGCCGCGTACCGCGAGGAGGAACTCAGCCGGATGCGGCAGATCTTCGACGACCCGGGCCGGCCGTACCACGCTCTCCGACGGGCCTTCGTCCACAAGGTGTAACGCCGCCTACACCCCGCCCTGGTGGAAGGCGTCCAGGACGGCCAGTTCGTCCTCGGACAGGCGCAGTGCTCCGGCGGCCACGTTCTCCTCGGCGTGGTCCGGGTTTCCGGTGCCGGGGATGGCCAGCACCTGCGGACCGCGGTGCAGCGTCCACGCGAGCCGGACCTGCGCCGTGCTCGCCCCGTGGGCGCGCGCCACGGCGAGCACCGCCTCGCCGTCGGCGCCGCCGGCGCCGGCGCCGGCCTCGCGCCCGGCTCCGGCGATCGCGTAGAACGGCACGAACGCGACACCCTGCTCACCGCAGAGCCGGACGAACTCGTCCTGGTCGGGCCGTACCCCGAGGCCGTACAGGTTCTGTACGCACACCACCGGCGCGATGGCCCGGGCCTCGGCGAGGTGTTCCGGGCGCACGTTGGACAGGCCCAGATGGCGGATGAGCCCGGCGTCGCGCAGCCGGGCCAGTGCGCCGAAGCGCTCGGCGATCGAATCCGTGCCGACGATCCGCAGGTTCACCACGTCGAGGTGGTCGCGGCCGAGCTGGCGCAGGTTCTCCTCGACCTGGCCGCGGAGTTGCTCAGGCGTGGCGTGGGGCTGCCACGCACCCGACGCGTCCCGGCTCGGCCCGACCTTGGTGGTGATGACGAGGTCGTCCGGATAGGGCGCCAGTGCCTGGTTGATCAGCTCGTTGGCGGAGCGCAGCGGCGAGAAGTAGAACGCGGCGGTGTCGATGTGGTTCACCCCGAGCTCAACGGCGCGCCGCAGCACGCCGATCGCGCGGCCGCGATCGCTGGGGGCGGCACCGGCCTCGAAGGCCGCGCCGTTCTGCGTCAGCCGCATCGCGCCGAAGCCGATCCGGTTGACGGTGAGGTCGCCGAGCACCCAGGTGCGCTGGTCCGTTGGGGGTGTCATGGTCGTTGCGGTCATCGTCTGTGAGGTCATGCCGGGATGATGGCCGCCCTGTAGGCTACGGGCCATTGATTAAGGTATGTCTGAATCATGGGAGTGGCCGTGCTGGCGGAGCTGGCGTTTTCCGCGAGCGATCTGGCACAGATGCGCTTCTCCATCTCCCCGATGTGGGAGGCCGGAACGAGCTTCCGGCTGCTGAGTTCCGGCTCCGCCCATCCGGTGCACCAGCCCTGGATCGAGCAGGTCCGGCCCCGGGTCGCGGCCGCCGGCCTGGACCGGGGCTGGCTCGCCGAGCTGATCCCGCCCACGGGTTACGTTCCCGACTTCCTCAACCCGGCGCCCATCGGACCGGCCCCCACGCTGGCGGAGGAGCTGGCCGGCGTCCTGGCCACACCGGTCGACCGGGTACGCCGGGAACTCGACCGCATCCAGGAGGACCAGGGTTCCCCCGGCCCGCGCCTGCGGGCCCTGTACGCCGAACCGCAGGCCCGCATGGTCCGGGTCGCGGAAGAGATCGAGACCTATTGGGAAGTGGCGATCGCGCCCTACTGGGCGCGGATCCGGGCCGTGCTCGACGCTGATGTGTTCTACCGGGCCCGGCAGGTCGCGGAACACGGCGTGGGCCGCCTCTTCAACGATCTGCACACGTCGGTGAGCTGGGACGAGAACGCGCTACGGCTGGCCCGCCGGCAGCGGACGCTGTCCCGGCAGACCGCAGGGGCGGGACTGCTGCTGATTCCGTCGGCCTTCACCGGCCCGGGCCTGCTCACCCGGGTCACACTGCCGGAGCCGCCACAACTGGCCTATCCGGCGCGCGGCATCGGCGCGTTGTGGGAGTCCCGGCCCATTCCGCGGACCGACGCCCTCGCGGCCGTGCTCGGCCGCTCGCGGACCCTGCTGCTGACCGAACTGGAGACTCCGGCCTCCACGACGGACCTGGCCCGCCGTACGGGGCTCACCGCACCGGCAGCGTCCCAGCACCTGACCGCCCTGCGCGATGCGGGCCTGGTCAGCGCCCACCGGGCCGGCCGCTCGGTGCTCTACGCCCGCACGTCCGTGGCCGACGCCGTCCTCGCCGCCGCACCGTAGAGCCGGACCTGCCCGCTACGCCGACCGGCTCTCCTGAGCCACTCGCGCCCTGCTCCGCTCCTGGCCGGTGCCGTTCGAGGTCAGCCTGTGCGCGGTCAGCCAGCGGGCGATCGCCCGGCCGATCGCGTCGGGCTGGTCCTCGGGGGCATGGTGCCCGGCCGGGCCGCAGTGCTCGACCTCCAGGGCGGCGATGTTCTCCCGGCTCCAGGCGATCATGTCCTCGCCGATCAGCAGGGTGGGTGAGGAGTCGAAGGTCAGCAGCAGCTTGGGGACGTCGGCGCTGGCGGCGAGCCAGGTGTCGTAGTCGGTGATGCGGGCGACGACGTCGGCCGGTTCGCCGTCGATCGGCATCATGCGCGGCCAGGCCAGCAGGGGGCGGCGGCTGCGCGGGGTCGGGTAGGGGGCGCGATAGGGCTGGACTTCGGCCTCGCTGAGCGGGGTCAGGACGCCGCCCTTGAAGGCGGTCTCGATGAAGACGTTCTCCTCGAGCACCAGCTGCTCACCGACCCCGGGGGTGCGGAACGCCTCGAACCGGGAGCGGGCGGGCGGCGGCATCTCCTCGGAGGACAGCGGCTTGAGCATGGTCTCCAGCAGGACGATGCCGCGCACCCGCTCCGGGTGACGGGCGGCCCAGTCCAGGGCCAGGGCGCCGCCCCAGTCATGGCCGACCAGGACGACCTCGCGCAGCTCCAGTGCCTCGAACCAGGCGTCCAGGTAGTGGGCCTGGTCGGCGAAGCTGTAATCGATGTCGGGCTTGCCCGAGGCGCCCATGCCGATCAGGTCCGGCGCCAGCGCACGGGCCTGTCCTGCGATGTGCGGGGTGACGTTGCGCCACAGGTGCGAGGAGGTCGGGTTGCCGTGCAGGAACACCACGGGCAGGCCGCCTTCGCCGCTCTCGGCGTAGGTGATGTGGGAATCGATGACGCTGACGGTGACCATGGGACGACGGTATACCGTTAGTGTCACTAACGTAAAGGGGAGGAGAAGTGATCCGGACGGCGCGGGCGCCGGTGACCGGCCGCGAGGAGCGGCGCGGGCACCGGCGCCCGGGAAGTGCGGCCGGACGGCCTCGTCAGTGCGCGAACTGGAACCAGTTCAGATTGACCAGGTCACCGGAGCCGCTGGTGGTGAACGTGACGTAGACGGCGTGCACCCCCGTCGCCGACCCGGTCAGGGCGGTCGTTCTGCCGGCCCAGTTCTGCCACCCGCCCGTACTGCCGACCGGCACGCTCGCGACCACCGGACCCGTCGTACTGTCGAGCCGGTACTGCACCGTGCCCGTGACTCCCGCGCCCGAGGCCAACCGTGTGGTGACCGAGGCCGCGCCGGTCGCGCCGAAGTCGAGACTGCCGTAGTTGATCCAGTCGCCGGCCGCGATGTAACCCACATCGGTACCGCCACCGGTGTCGGTGCAGGCCTCGTTCTGCGTACCCGACTGGGATGCGAAAGCCTCCGCCTGCGTCAGCTGGTAGGCGCTGGGCGCCGGAACGGCACCGTAGGTGAGACCGAAGCCGTACGGGAACAGCGCGGGCTTGCCGTCGCCGTCGTTGATCGGCTGCTGACTCGCGGACTGCATCCAGGTGTCGGGCAGTTTGCCGGTGGGCGCGTAGTCGCCGAACAGCACATCCGAGACGCCGTTGCCCTCGGTCCCCGGCAGCCATGCCTCGACGAGCGCGTTCCAGTTCGGCAGCTGGCCGGCGAGATCCATCGGCCGTCCCGAGACGATCACGACGACGACCGGAACTCCCGTCGCCCGCAGTTTGGCGATGGTGTTCAGATCGGCGGTGCTCAGGCCCATGCCACTCGGGCGGTCACCGGCTCCCTCGGCGTACGGGGTCTCGCCGACGACGGCGATCGCGACCTTGTACGAGCTGTCGATGCCGGTCCCGGCCTGGTTGTAGGTGACGGTGCTGCCGGTGCCCGCCTGGGCACGGATGCCCTGCAGGATCGTCGTGCCCGTCGTCGTCGCACCGCTTGCGCCCTGCCATGAGATCGTCCAGCCGCCGCTCTGGTTGCCGATGTTGTCGGCGTTCGAGCCGGCCACGAAGATCTTGTTGTTCGTCTTCGCCAGGGGCAGCACGTTGCCGGAGTTCTTCAGCAGCACCTGGGACTCGCGGACGGCCTGGCGGGCGGTGGCCCGGTGCGCCGCGTTGCCGACGGTCGAGGTGTAGCCGCGGTCGGTCAGCGGGTGCTCGAACAGACCCAGCTCGAACTTCTTGGTCAGGATGCGGCGGTTCGCGTCGTCGATTCTCGACATGGGCACGCGCCCGGCCTGCACCTCACCGCGCAGCATGCTGATGAACGACTTCCAGGCGGTGGGCACCATGACCATGTCGATCCCGGCGTTGACCGCCTGAGCGACCTCGGCCGCGGTGAACCCGGCCTGGCCGTCGATCTGGTCGATACCGTTCCAGTCCGACACGACGAATCCGGAGAAGCCCAGTTCGCCCTTGAGCAACGTCGTGATCAGGTACTGGTTGCCGTGGTCCTTGACCCCGTTCCAGCTGTTGTACGAGATCATGACCGAGCCGACGCCCTTCTGCACCGCGGCCTGGAACGGCGGCAGGTGGATCGCCCGCAGCTCGGCCTCGCTGATCTGGGTGTTGCCCTGGTCGGTGCCGTTGGTCGTGCCGCCGTCGCCGATGAAGTGCTTCGCCGTGGCGAGCACAGACGCCGCGCCGCCGAGCGTGCCGCCCTGCAGACCGGTGATGTACGTGCTCATGGACGTGGCGATCTCCGGCTTCTCGCCGAACGATTCGTAGGTGCGGCCCCACCGGTCGTTACGCGCCACGCAGAGGCAGGGCGAGAAGTCCCAGTCGATGCCGGTGCCCGAGACCTCCTCGGCCGTCGCCCGGCCGATCTGCTGCACCAGCGCCGGGTCGCGGGTGGCGCCCAGTCCGATGTTGTGCGGGAAGACCGTGGCGCCGGCCACGTTGTTGTGGCCGTGCACCGCGTCCACGCCGTAGATCAGCGGGATGCCGAGGCGGCTGGCCACCGACGCGTTCTGGAAACCGTCGTACATGTCGGCCCAGCTCGTCGCGTTGTTCGGGGACGGGGCCGAGCCGCCGCCGGACAGCAGCGAGCCGAGCGCGAAGTCGGTGATGTCGGCGTTGCTGACGCTCGCCCGCTCGGCCTGGGTCATCTGGCCGATCTTCTCGTCCAGCGTCATCGTCGCCAGCAGTCTGCTGACGCGCGTCGCGACGGGCAGCGAGGGGTCCGGATAGGGCTCGTGCGCCGAGGCGCCCTGCGGAACGGCGAGGATGGTGGCCACCAGCGCGAACGTGACCGCCACCGGAACCCGGTGGCGCAGCGCCGACATCATCCTGGATCTGCGTAACCCGCCCGTTGCATACGTCAATTCGGGTCTTCCTCCACTATTGCCGTTCACCCTACGGATCGTGGTTCAGCCGGCCGTAAGCCGCCCGCAACAGAATTGCGTCTGCGGGGAAGGCGGTCAATGGTTCAGACCTTGAAGTTGGGAGCGGAATCAAGCCATTCGACGGGGTCAGGAGCCACCGGATGCGACCCGCGGTCGCGCCTCAGGGTCACCGGGCCGCTCCGGCGTCTACGCTACGGTCGGCGGATCCACGTACAGCGCGGTGCACGGCGGAAAGAGGGCTGCGATGCCGGTCGGCAGATCCGACGGTCTGGGCAGGGCGCTGGAGGCGGCCGAGGCCGCGCCGCCGGTGGAGTCCGTCGACGTCATCGCCGCCGCACTGCGGGAGCAGCTCGGTGCCCGTTCGGTCTCGTTCCTGATCACCGACTTCACGGGCAGTTCGGTGGTGCGGCTCGGGTCCGTGGACAGCATCGACGTCGACCGTCCCGCCGACCCGATCGCCGTGCCGGGCACCGTGTACGAAGAGGTGATCAGGACTCAGCGCCCCGATGTGGAGCAGCTGGGCGACGGAAACTGGACCCGGGTGATCGCGCCGGTGACCAACCGGGGGGACGCCATCGGCCTCCTGGAGCTGTACCTCCCCGGCCACCCGGACTCCGCGGTCATACGGGAGATCAGTCAGAGCGCGCACGCCCTCGCCTACATCGTCATCGCGAACCGTCCGTTCACCGACCTTTACCAGTGGGGCCGGCGCACCACCCCGCTGAGCCTGGCCGCCGAGATCCAGCACCGGCTCCTTCCCGCGTCACTGGCGTGCGAGGCAGCGCAGTTCTCGGTGGCCGGCGCCCTGGAACCGGCCGAGTTCGTCGGCGGGGACACCTTCGACTACGTCATGGACCGCGACTACGTGCAGCTGTCGGTCACCGACGCGATGGGCCACGACGTGCAGGCGGCGCTGCTGGCCACCCTCCTGGTCGGCGCCCTGCGCCGGGCCCGCCGGCAGGGCGCGGACCTGGCCGAGCAGGCGCGACAGGCCGACCGGGCCGTGATCGACCACAGCGGCGGCCGCTATGTCACCGGACAACTGCTGCGCATCAGTCTGCTCGACGGGCGCAACGAGTTCATCAACGCCGGACACCCCTGGCCGCTGCTCCTGCGCAACGGCAAGGTCGAGCAGCTGCAGCCGGCCGTGAACATGCCCTTCGGGTTCCAGAACCCCCACACCTACACCGTGCAGTCCCTGGACATCCGGGCGGGCGACCGGCTGGTGATGCTCACCGACGGGGTGATGGAACGCAGTGCCACCGACATCGACCTCCCCGAGCTCATCGAACGCACCCAGGACCTCCACCCCCGCGAGGCCGCCCGCATCCTGATCGAACATGTCATCAGCGCCCACGACGGGCATCTGGAGGACGACGCGACGGTCATGTGTCTGGACTGGCGCGGCACCGGCGACACCCTGCGCGACGCCGATCACGGCGCCGACCTCGGCGAAGCCTCCCCGGTCGCCGACCCGTCCCGGTAAACCCGCCGCAACTGGGCGAGTGGCCGGGGCGGAAGGCCGCGCGTTACGGGGCCGGCGCTGCGGGCGCCCTATCCGCCGAACCGGGGACCCGGCCGTGCCCCCCGCGTCGCGGCGCGGCCGAACGGGTACGCCTCCCTACCGCATCGCTCCCTGGGGAAAGTCGTGGTCACGGGCCCGGGGACCCACATGACGGACGACAGGTGAGGGACGGACATGGCGAAGGCCTATCTGGTGGGCAGCGGGATCGCATCGCTGTCGGCGGCGGCGTTCTTGATCCGCGAAGGCGGCTTCCGGGGGGCCGACATCGTGATCCTGGAGGAGCAGGACCGCGAAGGCGGCAGCCTGGACGCGGCGGGCTCTCCCGAGACCGGTTACACGATGCGCGGCGGGCGCATGTTCGAGGTGCACTTCGACTGCACCTACAACCTGCTCTCCTCGATCCCGTCCCTCGACGATCCGTCGAAATCGGTCACCGAGGACACCTTCGCCTTCCACGAGGACTTCGCGTGGAACGACCATGCCCGGCTGGTGGATGCCGAGGGGCAGATCATCGACGCGCACTCGATGACGTTCTCGGAGCGTGACCGGCTGGAACTGGTCAAGTGCGTGGGCACCCCGGAGACCCTGCTGGACGGCAAGCGCATCTCGGACTGCTTCCACGAGGAGTTCTTCACCACCAACTTCTGGGCGATGTGGTGCACCACGTTCGCCTTCGAGCCCTGGCACAGCGCGATCGAGTTCCGCCGCTACCTCAACCGCTTCGTCCACCTCTTCAAGACCTTCGACACCATGTCCGGGATCTACCGCACCAAGTTCAACCAGTTCGACTCGATCGTGCGCCCGCTGCTGAAATGGCTCACCGACCAGGGGGTGACCGTGCAGTTGGACACCCGGGTCACCGACCTCGGACTGGCCCCGGGCGACGCCCTCACCGTCGAGACCATCACCTGGGTCCGGGACGGGAAGACCGAGGTGGTCACCCTGGACGCCGGTGACCTGGCGATGGTCACCAACGGCTCGATGACGGCGAACTCGACCCTCGGCTCCACCGACGCGGCCCCGGTCCTGGACACCACCAGCACCAGTGGCTCCTGGCAGCTGTGGGAGACACTCGCGGCCAAGCGCCCGGGGCTGGGCAACCCCTCGGCGTTCGACTCCAGCACCGCGGACTCCACCTGGGAGTCGTTCACCGTCACCACCAAGGATCCCGTCTTCTTCAAGCTGATGGAGGAGTTCAGCGGCAGCGAGGCCGGCAAGGGCGGTCTGATCACGTTCAAGGAATCCAACTGGCTGCTGACCATCGTCCTCAACCACCAGCCGCACTTCCGCGAGCAGCCCGAGGACACCTTCGTGTGGTGGGGTTACGCCCTGTTCCCCGACAAGCAGGGCGACTTCGTCAAGAAGCCGATGTCCCAATGCACCGGCCGGGAGATCCTCGACGAGGTGCTGCGGCACCTGCGCTTCGAGCAGCGCCCGGAGATCCTGGACGGCTCGATCGTGCTCCCCGCGATGATGCCGTACATCACCAGCCAGTTCCTGGTCCGCCAGGCGGGCGACCGCCCCCAGGTCGTCCCCGCGGGGTCGACCAACCTGGCCTTCATCGGCCAGTACGCCGAGGTGCCCGACGACGTCGTCTTCACCGTCGAGTACTCCGTGCGCACCGCCTGGACCGCCGTCGCCGGCCTACTGGGCCTCGACAAGCAGCCGCCGCCCGTCTACAAGGGCGGGCACGACCCCAAGATCCTCGTCGAAGCGCTCGAGACCCTGCACCGGCACTGACGGAAAAGCCATCGGGAGCGTGACCGGTCGTGCAATCCGCACGGCCGGCACGCTGCCTCCGGCCGTCCCTCGCGGCGGTCTTGGGGGCCTACTCGCGTTTCAGGAACTTGTTGAACTGCGACGACGCCGTGGTGGGTACGAAAAGGTTGTGCAGCGAGCGCAACGCCTCCGCCTCGGTCTCACTCACCGGTGCCGGTTTCGGCCCGGACAATCCGGCCCATGGGAAATCCATGAAGCCCCCCTGCTCCCGTGGTCCCGACGACACCTCGCTGCCCACGGTCCAGGCGGCGCGCGGCATCGTCGGAATCATCGACGACCACGGGTTCGGCCGGGATCACACCGCGGGAGCCCACTCGGGGTCGCGGCCGGTGAACGCGAGCAACTTCTGCGCGGCGGTCGCCCCCTCCGGGGCCGGCAGGGCGGGTCCGAACTTGTGGAAGTTGTCGCGGATGAAATCGACGATCAGATCGGCGATCACCTGCAGTCCCTCCGCCAGGTCGGCCGTGAGCGGCAGCTCCTGGCCCGTGGCCCTGGCGATGTCCCAGGCGTGAACGGCGGCATCCAGTGCGGCCGCCCCGGTTCCCTGCCACGCCGGGATCGGGCCGAAGGGTGTCGGTACGTTCTCGGCGTCCCGACCGACCGAGACCCAGGCGGCGGTCGCCGCGGCCAGCACCTCGTCGAGCTGCCCGACCGGGTCGGCGTCGAGCGCGTCCGCCGGCTCGAAGGGGTCGGCCGGCCGGCCCACTTCGGCGATCTGGATGACGAGCGCCTGCTGGTCGAGCCGCGCGTGGTTGAGGACCTGACGAACCGTCCATTCGGCGCAGGGAGTCGGGTTCCCCCAGGCGTCCTCCGGCACCCCGAGCACGGCCGTGCGCAGGTAACTGTGCGCCTCGGCAAGCAGCTTGAATCCGTCGACGGAAGTCACGTCATGCCCCTTCGGATCAGCATTGGGATCTAGGGATCGCACACTAGCCGTGCCGGGCCGACGTGTCAGGAGACCGCGTTCGACCGCCGGACGCGCGCCGACGGCCGGATCCGCCGGATCCGCCGGAGAATCGCGGTTGCCCCCGGTGTCCGTTCGGTGATGAACTGAGCTGATGGATCACGCAGCGGTACTCGCCCTGTTCGACCGGCAGATGCGACGGGACGCGCAGGCGGACGATCCCGCTGCGCGCATCGAACGGACCGGTGACGTGGTGCGACAGGTCGGCGCCGGGAACGACGACTGGAACGGCGTCGTCTGGTCCGATCTCGACGGGACCACGGCGGACGAGGCGATCGCGGCACAGGTCCGGCACTTCGGCGCGCTGGGGCGCGAGTTCGAGTGGAAGCTGTACGGCCATGACCGGCCCGGCGACCTTGCCGGGCGGCTGCTGGCCGCGGGGTTCTCCCCCGAGGCCGAGGAGACCGTGATGGTCGCCCCGATCGACGACCTCTCCACCGTCGTCGAACCACCGGAGGGCGTGCGCTTGTGGCCGGTCACCGGTCCGTCCGGCGTGGATCTCGCGGCGGACGTCCACGAACAGGCCTTCGGCACGAGCGCCGACCGGCTTCGGCACCGCCTGCACTCCCAGCTGGCGGGACGGCCGGAGACCTTCAGCATGGTCCTCGCGATGGCCGGCGACCTGCCGGTGTCCGCCGCGCGGATGGAACTGCTCCCGGGCACCGACTTCGCCGGCCTCTGGGGCGGGGGCACCGTGGCCGCCTGGCGGGGCCGGGGCATCTACCGGGCGCTGGTCGCCCACCGAGCCGCCATCGCCGCCGAACTCGGCTATCGATATCTGCAGGTCGACGCCTCCGACCAGAGCCGCCCGATCCTGCGGAACCTCGGGTTCAGCGCGCTGACCACCACGACGCCGTACGTGTACCAGCCCTAGCGGCCACCGCATCGCGGGCCTGAACCGGACTACGGGAGGCCGACGCTACGGGAGGTCGACGGACTCCCCCAGCGGGATGCGCGCATAGTCGGTCCCGCCCTTCGTGGCCATCCACCAGTCGAAGCTCTCCAGACCGATGGCACTCAGATGGGCTTCGTGGATGGGGAACGCGCGCGCCGGCCCCACCGCCCGTACGAACTCGACGGCCTCGGCGAGCTTCACCCACGGGCCGGAAATCGGAACCAGCAGGGTGTCGACCGCTTCTGCCGGGACGAACATCGAGTCCCCCGGATGGTAGAGGCCGTCGACGATGAACCCGATGTTGGTGCAGCCGGGCAGACCGTCGACGATCTCGGTGTGCTCACCGCCGACGGCGCGCACGCTGAATCCGGCCGCGGTGAAGGTGTCCCCGACGGCGACACCGGTCACGCCCGCCCCGAGGCTCGCGGCCAGGGCGGCGTGGGTGTGGACGGTCAGCTCAGGGTTGCTCTCACGGGCCGCAGTGAGCTTGTCGACGTCGATGTGGTCCTCGTGCTCGTGGGTGATGAGCACGGCCGTGGCGCCGGCCAGTGCCTCCCCCTCGGACAAGGTGCCCGGGTCGATCACGAGCACTCGGTCACCGATTTCGAGGCGCACACAGGCGTGGCCGTATTTCGTCAGACGCATCCGATCAACTTACTGGCAGGTGTGGCACAAGATCCACGGACTTCCGGACGCCCGAGGTGCGCATCGCCCGGCGAAGGCGCAGCCTGGATGCATGGACCCGGGCGCGCGGCTCGTGACGCCGTCGGTCATCGTGTGGGATGTCCACCATGCCGACAGGCCGTTCCGCCGTGTCTGGATCAACAAGGTGAACGTCGGCAAGGCGTACTCCGTCGCGGACGTCGTCGAGTTCGCCCGGCGCGCGGGTTTCGACGACCTGGACACCGCGGACGCGTCACAGGTGAGCTGGCGCGGGGGCGGCTCGGAGGAGTGGGGCTAGAGCCTGCTGTCCGGCCCTGACGCTGCGTCGGGGGCGGGCATAGGGGGTGGACCTCGGGGGCAGGCCTCGGGGCGGGCCTCGGGGCATTCGGACCAATGTCCGATTTTCGTCCGTGTCCTTCCTGCACGTACCCCGACCGGGTGTTCCTCGGCAGACGGCCCACAGACCCGACCCGCGTGCACCGGCTCCGCGGAGGGTCAGAACGCGCCGTGCAGGGTTTTCGATGTTCCTCTTCAGAGGTGACCGGCGGATCCCGCCGGCTCGCTTCCCGCGTGCCGGCTTCCGCCAGGCGTGCGGGGCCCGCTGCTCCCTGACTGGGAAGAAGCCAAGCCCTCATGAAGATCTGCCGCATCTCCCTCGCGTCGTTCGCCGTCGGCACGTTCATCGCCGGAAGCGCCCTGCTGGCCGTGGCACCTGCCGGCGCAGCCACACTCACCGCAGGCACGGCATCGGCGAACCATGCCCCGGCGGTGCTCGCCGACCCGGCGGCCTGCGCCGCGTCCACCACCGCGGCCGCCGCGTCGAGCGCCAACGCCTCGGCCGCCGCGAAGGCCGCCGAAACGGATGCCGCCGCAGCGGCCGCCGCTGTCAAGGAGCTCGCCGCCGCGGTCGCGGCCGGGGCGCCTGCCACCGCTCTCACCACAGCGGCCGGCACGGCGACCGCCGCCGCGACGGCCGCGGTGACGTCCACCACCGCCGGAGTCGCCGCCGCCGAAACCGCGGCCACCGCGACCGCAGCCGCCGTCACGGCCTGCGCCGCCGCCTGACGCTCTGCCGCATCAGGTAGGCGAACCGACTCGGTCGCAGTCGCGAACGCACGGCTGCGACCGACACGGTGGGACCATCTCAGCCGGTCATGCCGGAAGCGCGTGCGCGACGGAACGTGCGACGCGGAACCCGACGTCGTCGACCTGGAAGGTCGGGTGGCTGCGGCGGCGCGCGGAGGCGCGGCAGCTCCAGTGCTCGTCGAACCAGCCCCCGCCGCGGAGGACGCGGTACGTGCCGTAGACCTCGGCGTCGTAGACGTCCCAGCACCAGTCCCAGACATTGCCGAGCATGTCGTAGAGGCCCCACGGGTTGGGCTGTTTACCGCCGACGTCATGGACTCGCTCGTCCGAGTTGCCGCGGTACCAGGCGATCTCGTCGAACGGGCCGTAACGGGGTCCGTCCGTACCCGCGCGGCAGGCGTGTTCCCACTCGGCCTCGGTCGGCAGCCGGTACCCGTCGGCGGACGTGTCCCAGTCGATGCCCTCACCGTCGGCGTGAAGGTGGTAGGAGGGTGTGAAACCGTCGCGCTGGGAGAGGGCGTTGCAGAACCGGACCGCGTCCCACCAGGAGACGCTCTCGACGGGCAGCCGGTCGCCCTGAGCGGTGCTCGGGCTTCGGTCGGTGATCTCCGCGTACAGCGCCTGGGTGACCGGAAACGCCGCCAGCTCGTACGGCGCGACCTCCACCGACCAACTGCGCTGTGTCCGCCGGTCCGACAGCGTCACCCGCCCTGACGGGATGGCGACCAACTCTGTTCCTGTACTCGGGTCCATGGGGACGTGAGCTTACCGGGACCTCTCTCCCGCCGATCGGCCGGCACCGTCTGCTGCTACGGCACCGGCTGTGGCTGCGGGCCGACCTGATCACCGCCCTCCGTTCAGGTCGAAGAGCGGGACGCCACCGCATGCCGTCTGGCGCACCGACCCATGGTCGCCCTTATGGTGAGCCGTCATATGCGTGTGACCAGAAGGGAACTGATGGTGCGTAGGACCCGGATCATCCGATACGCCGCCGTGTCCGTGGCAGCGCTGCTGCTCGGCGGCGGGCTCGCCCCGACGGCATCCGCCATGGGCCGCCCGGCACGGTCGAACCCGGCCGCCGTCCAGCTCGACGCGTACTGGAGCCCGGCCCGGATGGCGGAGGCACTGCGCGGCGAACCGGGCAACGGCCCCGGGACCGGCTCGTCCATCCGTAGCGCCTCCCCCACCGTGGACGGGCCCCGGCCGGGTGAGTACATTCCGCCGAGCCGCAGCTTCGACGGCATTCCCCAGGCAGGCACCTTCTTCTGGACCGACGCCACCGGTACCGGGCGCACCTGCAGCGGATCCGTGGTGCGCGGTCCCGGCCGCGACCTGGTGCTCAGCGCCGGGCACTGTCTGAAGGGCTACTCCGGGACCTCCCCCAAGCGCAACCTCGCCTTCGTGCCGCAGTACCACGACGGGCTCAAACCGTTCGGTGTCTTCCCCGTCGCGAGCGACGGCGTCTACGTCTCGCAGCAGTACTACGACCTGGGCGAGCACGCGGGAGCCGCCTACGACTTCGGCTTCGCGGTCACCGAGCCCAATCAGGACGGAACGCGACTGCAGGACGCGGTCGGTGGGGTGCGACTGCTCACCGTGAGCGGGTACCACCACGCCCCGGTTCGGATGATCGGGTATCCGGCGGGTGCGACGAAGCCGCTGGAGTGCTGGAGCTGGACCACCAAGTGGGTGAGCGACGACCCGGCCGATCCGGGCACCTTCCCACGCATCGCGTGCGACGCGTTCGTGGGCGGGACCAGCGGCGGGCCGATGCTGGTGCCGTGGCCGGGCGGCTGGGCGGTGATCGGGGTCATCGGCGGCTACCACACCGGCGGCAACACCCCCAAGGTGTCCTACAGCGCCTACTTCGGCGCCGCCACCCAGGATCTCTACCACGCGGCGATCACCGGCGCCCCGCCCGCCGGCCCGGCTTCCTGAGGACTCAGCGCTTCAGCGCCGGGAGATGACGGCACAGGGCCTCCGGGAAGGCCGGGTTCATCCGCAGAACGCCCGCGCATCCGGCCGCGCCGGAGGTGCCCAAGGCGTGCCATCCGTCGGGCGTCGCCCGGAAGAACCACCGCGTGGTCAGCGCACTCTCCTTGCAGCCCGAGGACGCGTCGCCGCAGGCGGGCCCCATCCGGGTGGAGAGTTCGAGGATGAGCCAGTGGCCGTCGCAGCCGAGGTCGTCCCAGTAGGTGTGCTGCGGGGTGTCGGCGACGAGCATCGCCTGCTGGTACGAGGCGCTCGTGCAGCCGGTGGGTGCCGGATCGCAGCCGAGCTTGCCGCACTTGCGGAGGGCCGGGCGGGTCGCGCCGGACAGGGTGAAGACGTCGGAGCTGTTGACCATGACCGGGTGCCCGACGACGGACACCGGCAGACGAACGGTCGTCAGCGCCCGCTCATCGTGCGTACATCCCGAGCTCCGGTCCATGCTGCGGGATTCGAAGGTCACCTTCACATAGATGACGCCGTTCTCCACGGTGTCGACGGCGGCCTGGAGGCCGCGTGTGCAGTTCGTCCCGGCCGGCACCTGGACATCCAACTGGAGGGTGCGGTCGTCGGCAGCGACGCTCAGCCCGTTCACGGCGATGGGGGCCGCCAGCGTCCAGGGGACGGCGGATTCCGCGGCGGAAGGACTTCGTGTGCCGGTCGCGCCGGAACCGGCATCGGCGTGCAGCGTGCCGCAGCCGCTCAGCAACCAGCACATCACTATGAGGACCCCTGCGAGCGCGATGCCCGACGGCCCCCTCGACGACAAGCCCGACGGCCTGCTGCGCGACATCGTCCTCATCCGCTGATCGTTCCGATGGTCAGTGCGGCCGCTGCTCTGGCGAGCGTCTGCGGATGGCCGTAGAGGCCGGGCAGACCGCCCGAGTGCAGGAAGACCGTGCGGTGTCCGGGCACGATGCCGCCTTCCCGGACCGCCGCGATCAGGCCGGCCATCGCCCGTCCCGTGTAGATGGGATCGAGCACCATGCCTTCGGTTCTGGCAGCCAGCAGCAGGGCGTCCATGACCTGGTCGGTCAGTGTGCCGTAGCCCTCGCCGACCTGGTCGAGCCGTACCCGCAGGGTCCCCGGCTCGCAGCGTTTCCCGCTCAGTCCCGAGACGAGCTCGGCAACGGTGTGGGAGGGATCCGCGATGGCCCCGCAGTGGATGCCGAGCACTCGCGCGGTACCCAGGGAATCGACGAGGCCGGCCATCGTGCCGCCGGAGCCGAGTGCGGTGACGACGGTCGCCAGGTCGGGGGCCTGCGCGAGGAGTTCCCGCCCGCACTCGACGTAGCCGCGCGCACCCACCACGCTGGAACCGCCGAAGGGGATCAGTGCCGGAACGGCGCCCTTCCCCCGCAGTTCCCCGGCCACCTGCCCGGCCGCGGCCTTGAGTGCCTCGGCGCCGACATCACCGGCCCATACGACGGTGGCGCCGAACAGGGCGTCGAGTACGAGGTTGCCGGACCCCGGCGATCCGGGTGTGCCGACGAGCACGAGGACGGCGTCGAGCCCCAATCGGGCGGCGGCGGCCGCGGTCAGCCGCGCGTGGTTGCTCTGCGGAGCGCCCGTGGTCACCAGCACCGTCGCGCCGGCGTCGCGCGCCGCGCCACAGAGCCACTCCAGCTTGCGCACCTTGTTCCCGCCGCCGCCCAGGCCGATGAGATCGTCCCGCTTGACCCACAGGTCGTCCGGGCCGAGACCCAGTGCGGCGGCCAGCCGCGGCATCGGTTCGAGCGGGGTGGGCCAGGTCCCCAGCACGGCCCGCGAGGCGTTACCGCTGCCCGATGTCATCATGCCGTCCTTCGTTCGCGGTGCCGTCCTGCGTTCGTGCCGGACATCCTGCCACGGCGACGATCACGTCCGATGTGCGGAAACAGCGCCGGCTTCCCTGCCGCGGGACGGTGACGTCCCGTCACCCCGCTACATGTGAACGGTCGGTGCCGCGTTCTCGTCCTGGGCGGGGACGCCCCGGCGGTAGAGGAGCACGCTGATGAGCAGCCCGGCGGCGAAGAAGCCGGCCGACCACCAGTAGGCGGTGGAGTAGCTCTCCAGCAGGGCCTGTCCGCGCACGGCCGGGTCGGCGGGGTTCCTGCCGGCGAGGTAGCCGGTGGCGGCACTGGCGGCGAGGGTGTTGAGCAGTGCGGTGCCGATGGAGCCGCCGATTTGCTGCATGGTGTTGACGGCGGCGGAGGCCACCCCCGCATCGTGCGGGGCGACGCCCGAGGTGGCAAGGCTCATCGCCGGGGCCATCACCAGGCCGATGCCGAGCCCGAGGACGACCAGCGGCGGCAGGATGTGGGCGGCGTAGGTGCTGTCCATGCTGAGTGCCGTCAGCCAGACCAGGCCGGCCGCGGCGATGCCCATGCCCAGCGGCACGATCGGCTTGGGGCCGAAGCGGGGAATGAGCCGGGTGCTGGCGAGGGCCGAGGTGAGGACCAGGGCGCCGACCATCGGCAGGAACGCCAGCCCGGTCTGGATCGGGCTGTAGCCCAGCGACTGCTGCAGGTAGTACGTCAGGAAGAGGAAGACACCGAACATTCCGGCGCCGCTGATCAGCACCGCGATGAAGGAAGCGCCGCGGTTGCGGTCCAGCAGCACGCGCAGCGGCAGCAGCGGGTGAGCGGCCCTGGTCTGCCACCAGGCGAAGACGCCCAGCAGCACGACACCGGCGGCCAGGAAGCCCCAGGTGGCAGGGGAGCCCCAGGTGTGGCTCTCGGCGTTGGAGAAGCCGTAGACCAGGCCGAAGAGGCCGGCGGAGACGAGGACGGCGCCAGGGATGTCGAGACTGACGCTCCGGTCGCGCGCGCTGTGCCGCAGGAACACCATGCCGCCGGCGAAGGCGATGACGGCGAAGATCAGGTTCACGTACATGGTCCAGCGCCAGTCGAGGTGCTCAGTGAGCACACCGCCCAGCAGCAGTCCCACCGCGCCGCCGGCTCCGGCGATGGCGCCGAAGACGCCGAACGCGGTGGCGCGTTCCTTGGCGTCGGTGAACGTGGTGGTCAGCAGGGACAGCGCGGCGGGGGCGAGCAGGGCGCCGAACAGGCCCTGCAGTCCGCGGGCGCTGACCAGCACCTCGAAGCTGCCGGCCGCGCCACCGAGGGCGGACGCGCCGGCGAAGCCGACCAGACCGACCAGGAAGGTGATCTTGCGTCCGAACAGGTCGGCGATCCGGCCGCCGAGCAGCAACAGGCTGCCGAAGGCCAGCGCGTAGGCGGTGATCACCCATTGCCGGTTGCCGTCGGAGAAGCCCAGGTCCTTCTGCGCGGAGGGCAGCGCGATGTTCACGATGGTCGCGTCCAGGACGATCATCAGCTGGGCGAGAGCGACGACGGCGAGGATCCACCAGCGACGGGCTCCGGGCTCCTGCGCCCTGGAGGGCGGGACCGGGGCTTTGGACAGGATGTCCATGGGCGTGTCGTCGAGTGTTCTGGGCATGGTTCAGCGCTCCAGGGCTGTGAGCCGGGGATGAGGGGGCGGACGTCGGCGGTCTCCGGTCAGGTGTGCAGCAGGACGGGCATCACGACGTCATCGATGAAACCGACCAGGTAGTCGTAGTCGGCGACGGCGTTCTGGAAGAGCGGGCGGGTGTGGAGCGAGCTGAAGAGCAGCTGCGGCAGGAAGGCCAGCGCCGCGGGTCGCGCCGCGAGCTCGCCCCGGGCCACCGCCCGGTCCACGAAGGCGGTCAGGTTCGCGGTCTCCGGATCGATCACGCTCTCGCGCAGCGCCCGCACCAGTGCGGGATCGGAGAGAGCGGCATGCCCGAGGGCCGTGAACAGCGCGGTGTCCTGCTGGGCACGGGGAGCCACCTGCTCGACCAGCAGCATCAGGTCACCGCGGAGCGAGCCGGTGTCGATCTCGTTCGCCCGCACCGGGCGGGTGGCGTAGAGCGCGGCGGCGATCATCTCGGGCTTGGTCTGCCACTGCCGGTAGAGGGTGGCTTTGCTGCAGCGTCCCTTGGCCGCCACGGCATCCATGGTCAGGGCCTCGTAACCGTCCTCGCGCAGGACGTCGAGCGTCGCGACGAGCAGCTCCAGCTCACGGTCGGGCGTCATCCGTGGGCGGCGCACCGTGGTCTTGCGAGCGTCGGCCGGCATCGCGAGGCCTCCTTATAGTACGGAACCGTTTCGTTCCATAACGTTAAGGCCTGCCCCGGAGAAACGCAACCGTTTCATACGGCGCCCACGGGCCACTGGAGCGTCTTCCGATGACGGGCGCCGGAGCGGCGTGACGCGGGCGGTCGCAGGGAGCGGGTACGACGGTCGGCACTGCCCGGCCCTGCCCCGCCCTGGACGGCGAATCGCCGGTGGTTCGGGGTGACCTGGCAGGGCCACCCCGAACCACCGGCGATTCAATGCGCTCGCGGTCCCTCAGGAATGCTGAAGGACGAAGTTGTATCCCGACGCGTTGTGCTCACCGCCGGTGGGGCAGTGGCCCTTCGCCGGATAACCCCAGAAGAACATGCCGTAGCACTTGGAACAGAAGCGCCAGTAGGCCTGCGCGGTCGGTGTTTCGGCCACGTCGTGCTGAAGCACGAAGTTGTACCCCTGAGCAGCATGAGCGCCGCCGGCCGCGCAGTGGCCGTTGTCCGGGTATCCATAGAAGAACATGCCGAAGCACTTGGAACAGAAGCGCCAATTGGCCTGTGTTGTCGGCGTGGCGGGCACATCGTGCGGGAGGACGAAGTTGTACCCCTGAGCAGCGTGCGCGCCGCCGGCCGGACAGACGCCGTCGGTCGGATAGCCCCAGAAGTACATCCCGTAGCACTTGCCGCAGAAGCGCCAGTCCGCCTGTCCTGCCAGGGCCGCACCGGCCTTGGCCGAGGACTTGGCGGCGGACTTCGTGGCTGACTTCGTGGCCGTGGGCGCCTGCGATGGAGTGGCGGCATGCGCCTCGCCGGTCGCCGCGACCGCGAGGAGACCGGCCGTCACGCCCAGCGCCCTGGCCAGGAAGACCCGCCTTCCCGAGCGTTCGATTTCAGCCTGCTGAAGCGGATCTTCCACTGGTTCGAGAATACTCATTTTTCGTCCTCCCCCGCGATTATCGACGGTGTTCGACCGTCGATGTGGAATGTTCGCCACGTCCCACCGGAACGCGACCACGCGATGGTCTCGTTCCGTGATTTCGGGTGTCAAGAGGGTCGTTCACGCCGGTGAATGGAGGAGTAATCGATTCCGCACAACTACTCCCAGGTGAGGCGGGAGAAAGTTGGCTGAATTTCGGCGAACTCTCGGCCGGAACGAGCAGCCACCTATTTCCGTCCGAACAGCAAATGCATGAGGCCGGCACCGTCCCCGATGTGCGAGGCAGGCCGAGAGCGGAGCGGGACCGGGCGCGCCCGAACGGCAGCAGAGCCCCGATACGGCAGCAGGGCCCGGACCGCGCGTCGCGGTCCGGGCCCTGCCCCGTGCGGTGCCGCCCTGCGGCGGCGGTGCGTCAGCTCTGTGCGGTGTCGTCGTCCGCCTGCCCGGTGGTGCCCTCAGCCGCGCCGGCCTTCTCGCGCATCTTGCGCACCAGCTCCGCCTTCTGGTCGGCCGCACCCTGGCGGTCGAGGTTGCGGTGCGGGCCGTTGTTCTGCCGTTCGGCGCGGGACAGCCTCTTGCGCTGGCCACCGCCCATGCCCACGGGGTTGTTGATGTTCTTGCTCACGGTCACGGGTTCTCCCGGTAATGATGTGGAGTGATCTACGGATTCATCGGTGGGGGACGGGCGGCGACGTCGAACGACGTCAGCAGAGGCCCATCACGCTCTCACTCGTAAATCGGCGTCTGGAAGAACATGACAAAGACGTTACCCGGTTCCGCCGGCCCCGCGCACCAACCCTTTCGCCGCCCCGGCGCCGGCCGGGCCTTCGGCGAGCGCCCGGGGTCGGCCGGGCGCTGACCGCGGCCCTGATCTCCGACGCCCGGCGGGCGGGCATCGAGGTCCTCACCCTGGACGCCCGTGGCGACAACGACAACGCCCTGCACCTCTACCGGTCGCTGGCCTTCACGGAGTACGGCCGGCTGCCTGACTTCGTCGCCGTCGGTGACCGCCGCTACGACAAGGTCCCCTGCATGCTGGACCTCCGCCACCGCGGCTGAGGCTCCCGCCCGCTCGGCCTGCCATACGCCGGGGTGGCACCGCCGGGATCGGGTCGAGGGGGCCCGAGGCGCGGTACGGCTGCGGGGCACCGGCTATTTCTTCGGCGAGGGGGCCTGTTGCGGGCCGGCGAGTTGCTGGCTGAGCCAGCCGATCGCTGCCGGGTACTCGCTGATCCAGGTTCCGTAGTTGTGCCCACCCGTCGCGAGCAGCACGGCCTTCACCCGCACCGTGCTGTCCTGAGCCGCCCGGACGAACTGCTCGATGGAGGCCGGCGGGCTGTCGCGGTCCTGCGCCGAGGTCGCGAGGAAGATCCCCACGTCCGCCCGGGAGCCCGCGACCAGGTGCGTCGGGCTGTTGCGCTCCCGCAGGGCCGGGTCGGGCAGCACGGACGGGTCGCCGGTCAGCGGGTCGGGATCGAGGGCGGCGCCGGCGCCGAACACGCGGGGGAACTGCAGCGGGAGCTTCGCGGCGCAGTACCCGCCGGTGGAGAACCCCATCACCCCCCAGCCGTGGGGACCGGGCACCGTACGGAACTTCTCCCGCAGCAGCTCCGGGACGTCCGCCGCGAGCCAGGTGGCGACCTTGCGGTCCGGCACATCGCTGCAGTCCGTATCGACGCTGCCCGGGTTGATCACCGGCATGGCCAGGATGAACGGGTGCGACTGGTGGGCGTCCACCATCTTCTGGAAGGCGTCCGGCATACCGCCGTGCTCCAGCCACGACTGAGGTGATCCCGGCACGCCGTGCAGCAGCATCAGGACGGGGAAGCGGGTGGAGCGGAACGCGGGATCGTCGTACTGCGGAGGTGTCCAGACGATGACCTGCCCGGAGAGCTTGGAGTGCGTTCCGTGGAAATAGGTGTCCAGAATCCCGTTGTCGCTGCGGTTGAACTGGGCGCGGGCCACGGGCGGGCCGGGCATCGCGATGGTGTTGGTGTTGTCGGGTGTGCCGAGCAGGTCGTCCCAGGAGGAGTAGAGGCCGTAGCTGTTGTTCATCCATACGGCCACCACCGAGATCGCGGTGAGCTGACACAGCAGGATCATGACCAGCCGGGTCAGTGCCCGCACCAGGCGCGGTCCGGGAATCTTCGCCCACAGGAGCATCGTGCCGATGACCATCAGCAGCGTCACGGTGATGAGCACGACCCAGAACGACGTTCCCGTCAGACTCACGTAAAGCCTCCCACCCTGGTGCGATGGCGCGATGCCACGCTGCTCCAACCGCCGATCCGGTTCCCTGATCCGGGTTCCGGTGCTCGTTGTCAACGTCTCACACGCATCCGGCAGACGGCTGTGCGGCATGCCCGAACCTGGCCGGGCATACCGCACTTGGGGACGCGCTCGCGTCTTCGCTCGCCGACCCCAGGGCCGCCCCGAGCCGGTGCTACCGACCGGCGACGGGCCGGTAGGTGCACACGTGCACGCCCGCGTCGCTGATGACGGTGGACACCAGCTCGAGCGTGCGCAGCGCACCGTCGTCAAGGAAGATCCTCTTACCGCCGCCGAGCAGTACCGGCATGATCATGAGGCGGAGTTCGTCGATCAGGCCCTCGCCCAGAAGGGTGCGCACGAGCGTCGGGCTCCCCATGACCAGCAGGTCGCCGCCCTCGGCGTCCCGCAGTTCCCGGATGCGGGAGGCCGCCTGGTCGCCGGGGATGAGCGTGGTGTTGTCCCACGTCAGCTCGTCGTCCTTGAGCGTCCCGGACACGACGTGCTTCGGAATGGTGTTCATCCGATCGGCGAACGGGTCGCCCGCTCGCTCGGGCCACGCCGCGGCCATGGTCTGCCATGTGCTGCGCCCGAACAACAGCGCCTCGGCCTTGGCCAACGCGTCGGAGAAGGCGCCGCCCACCACCTCGGGATCGAAGAACGGGTGCGACCAGCCGCCGTGCGCGAACCCGCCGTCGGTGTCCTCCTCGGGACCGCCGGGCGCCTGTACGACGCCGTCCAGGCTCATGAACTCACTGATGACGATGCGCATGGGACTCGCTCCTCTTCCTCGCTCCGGGTGTACGGCACTGAAGACTGCGGCGCCGCTCCGGAATCATCGCTCCCGCCGGGATCGTGTTGATCCATCGCCACACGGCAGAGTCGTCTCCTGTGCCATGAGAGAGTGGGCGTTTCGGATTTGCCGGGCATTCTCCTGTCATCCCGGCACCAGAAGGGCGAACGGATGAGCGCGCGTTTCGAGGAGATCGACTGGCAGCCGACGCCGATGGGCGACATCAGTCTGCGGCGCCGACGTGACCCGGTGTCCGGCGACGAGGTGTACGAGGTGAAGCTCGGCGACGAGTTCCTGATGTCCAGCCTCTTCACGGCGGGCGAGATCGCGCTCACCCGGCTCGGACTGGCGCCGCTGCCGGACGCCGCCCAACTGGACGTCGTCGTGGGCGGCCTCGGCCTCGGGTACACCGCTCGGGCGGCGCTGGACGACCCGCGGGTGCGTTCGCTCATCGTCGTCGACACGCTGGGCGAGGTGATCGACTGGCACCGGCGCGGCCTGGTGCCGCTGGGTGCCGGGCTGGCGTCCGACCCCCGCTGCCGGCTGGTCCAGGGCGACTTCTTCGCGATGGTCGGCGACTCCACCGGCCTGGACCCCCAGGCACCGGAGCGCCGCTTCCACGCCATCCTGCTGGACGTCGACCACTCACCGCGCCACGTCCTGCACCCGCGGCACGCGGCGCTCTACCAGCCTGCGGGCCTGCGTTCGCTCGCCGAACGCCTCCACCCCGACGGTGTCTTCGCCCTGTGGTCGAACGACCCGCCGGACGAGGAGTTCAACTCCGTCCTCGCGGAGGTCTTCGCGGAACCGGCCGCCCACGTCGTCCCGTTCGACAATCCACTGCAAGAGGGAACGGCGACGAACACCGTCTACGTGGCAAGGAAGGCGCGGTAGGTCGCCGGCCCGCTGTGCGCGCGGCACCGGCCGGGGCGAGGGCTCCAGCGGCCTGGCCTTCGACTTCCTCGCCGACACCGCACCGCCACCCGGGCAGCTCCCTTAGGAGCCGGGGAGGCCGGTGGGCAACCGGGCCGGACCTTGTGCGAGAACCAGCGTTCTCCTAAGCTGCGAAGCGAGGAGAACGCTGGTTCTCCCATGGGAAGGAATACACCATGCCTGAGCAGAGGCCGCCGCTGCCGCCGTTCACCGCCGAGAGCGCGCTGCAGAAGGTCCGGGCCGCCGAGGACGCCTGGAACAGCCGCGATCCGGAGCGGGTCTCCCTCGGGTACACCGAGGATTCCGAGTGGCGCAACCGCGACGTGTTCATCAACGGCCGCGCCGAGATCGTGGAGTTCCTGCGGGCCAAGTGGGAGCGCGAACTGGAGTACCGCCTGCGCAAGGAACTCTGGGCCTACACCGACCACCGCATCGCGGTGCGCTTCGAGTACGAATGGCACACCGACCAGGGCCAGTGGTACCGCAGCTACGGCAACGAGAACTGGGACTTCGACGAGAACGGCCTGATGCGCCGCCGCTACGCGAGCATCAACGACCTCGCGATCACCGCCGACGAACGCCGCATCTCCCTCTGACGCCGCCCGCCCGGACGGCCTTCACCGTTCGCGGAGAGCCCCGCCGAACCCCCGGCGGGGCCACTCGCCGTCGCCGTCAGGCGGGCCGGGTGCCGCCGGTGGATTCGAGGATGATGCGCACCGCGTCCTTGGCCTGACGTGCGGACTGGGGAGAACCGCAGATCGCGGCCGTGGTGATGGCGCCCTCGGCCAGCAGGGCGACATGGTCGGCGACCCAGGCCGGTTCGCCGGCGGCGGCCACGAGGTCGGCGAGATACCTCCGGAAGGCGTCCTTGTGGGCGCGGGCGATGGCGGCCACTTCCGGCGAGGTCGCGCCGAGTTCGCCGAACGAGTTGATGAAGGCGCAACCGCGGAAGTCCGGCTCGCCGAACCAGTCGTAGAGCCAGTCGAAGACCGCCAGCAGGCTCTCGCGCGGCGACGGCCGGGCATCGGCGTACTCGGCCAGCCGGCGCCGCCAGGCCGTGTCCCGCCGCCGCAGATACGCCTCGACCAGGTCCCCCTTGGCGGGGTACAGCTGATACAGCCGCTTCAGGGAGACGCCGGAGGTGGACCGGATCTCGTCCATCCCCACCAACTGGATCCCGCGGTCGTAGAACAGGGTCTCGGCCGCGTCCAGGACGCGCGCCTCGGCCAGCTCGGGGGTCAGCACTTCCAGCCATCTCCGCTCACGTCGAGAACCATCGTTCTCCTAGGGTAGCAACAACCCAGGCGGCCTCCGGAAATGCCTGCGGACGGCGCAATCCGTTCCCGCCCCGCCCTCCATTGGCCCGGAATCGACATGGCCACGTCATTCATCAGCCGCTGCGACCCGACCATCCCGCAGGTGACGCCCCATCAATCGGAGAATCCTCATCAATTGCCAATCCCGCATGGTGTGTTGATACAAGGCGACGTCATGTCCCATTCATGTTCATCTCGCGCGCCGGATCCCCCGTTGACACTCTCCGTGGCCGGGCACTAACTTCTCGCATTGTCGCCACACCAGGAGCACAAGGCTCCCCGGGACTAGCGACACCGAAGGACGCTCTCCAGTTGACGACAGCGACCGAAATCTTCGAGATTCCGTCCTGCACACCGGTTGCGACAGCGGCCGAAGTCTTCGAGGTTCAGCCCTACACCTCCCACTGCCAGGTGATCCGCGCTGAGGGCGACCATGCCGTCATCGGTGTGTCGCCGGGAAACAGTTACTTCTCGGCGCAGCGCATCTCCGATCTCGCCCGCTGGGGCATCGACAACTTCCGGCAGGTCGATTTCGTCTATACCGACCTCCATGTCGCCGAGATGTACGAGGCATCCGGCTATACGCCCGATGACGCCCGGCGCAAGGCCGTCAAGAATCTGCGCGGCGTCCGGGCCAAGGTGACCAATGCCGTGGAAGCCGCCTCCCACGGGGGGCGGCTCAGGGCCCACGCCATGTCGGATTTCCTGGACATCCCGGCCTACCGGAGAATCCACGACCGCCTCTGGGCTCTTCTGGACACCGATCCGGAGTTCCGGAAGACCTGCGACACGCTCGTGGACTCCTTCCTCACCTCCAAAGTCCTGGACGGGAGGCCCAGCACCGAGCGGCAGCGCGAAGTGTGCCTCAAGTACGTATGCGCGGAGGCCCCTTTGTTCCTGGACACCCCCGCGATCCTGGAGGTTCCCTCCTCCCTCAATTGCTACCACCAGCTCCTGCCGATGGCCGAACTTCTCTACTCGCGCGGATTCGGACTGCGAGCCTCGCGTAACCAGGGCCATGCCATCGTCACACCCGCACAAGGAGATTCCGATGTCCGTTGAGACGCTGCTCGACCCGCAGGCCGGGACGCTGCTCGACTTCCCGTTCTCCTGGCGCGGTGACCAACTGCCGCACGAAATAGATGCGTTGCGTGAGGAGCCCGTCAAGCGGGTCCGGACGATCGCCGGCGACGAGGCGTGGCTGGTCTCCTCCCACGCCCTGTGCAAGCAGGTGCTGGAGGACACCCGGTTCAGTCTGAAGGACACCTCGATGCCGGGTGCGCCGAGGCAGTATGCCCTGACGATCCCGCCCGAGGTCGTCAACAACATGGGCAACATCACGGGGGCGGGCCTTCGCAAAGCGGTGCTCAAGGCCATCAACCCGAAGGCCGACGGCCTGCTGGACTGGATGCGTTCCCACGCGGACGGCCTGGTCGACGGCCTGGCGGCGCAGGGTGCTCCGGTGGATCTGCGGGCGCAGTTCTCCAATCCGTACTCCGAGGCCATGCACTGCCGCATCCTGGGCATCCCGCAGGACGACGCTCCCCGGCTGGCCGCGAGTCTGGACATCGCGTTCATGAACTCCGCCTGCCCCGTCAGCGGTGCGAAGCTGAACTGGGACCGCGACATGGCGTACATGGTGGAGCGGCTGGACGACCCGTCGACGACCGGGCTGATGGCCGATATCGCCGCACTGCGCAAGGACCCGGAGTACGACCACCTCACGGACGAGATGCTCGCCACGGTGGGCGTGACCATGTTCGGCGCGGGAGTGATCTCGACCTCGGCGTTCCTGACGATGGCGGTGTTCTCCCTCATCCAGCACCCCGAGACGTGGGCCGAACTGCGCGAGAACCCCGGCAAGATCCCCGCGGCGGTCGACGAGTTGCTGCGGATCAACCTGTCGATCGGCGACGGCCTGCCGCGGCTGGCCCTCGAGGACGTCATGCTCGGGGACGTGGAGGTCAAGAAGGGCGAACTGGTCCTGGTGCTCGTCGAAGGCGCCAACTTCGACCCCGAGGTGTTCGCCGATCCGCACCGACTGGATCTCGGCCGTGAGAACACCGCGGCACATCTGTCGTTCGGCGGCGGCCAGCACTACTGCCCCGCCACCGCGCTGGGCAAGAAGCACACCGAGATCGCCCTGGAAGTGCTGCTGGAGCGGATGCCGGACCTGCAGCTCGCCGTCCCCGTCGAACAGCTCGTATGGCGGACCGGGTTCATGAAGCGGATGCCCGAGCGGCTCCCCGTCATGTGGTAACGGCCGACGGTCCTCGCCCGTCCCGGGAGAGCCGGGGCGGGCGAGTGCCTCTTTACAGTGGCGCTCCTTGCTGACACGGTCGGGCCATCGCCGGGTTCAATTGGGGGGCACGGCGGTCGCTGACGTGTCTGGGGGGACCGTTGTGCCGTTTCTGACCTCGCGTTTGCCGTGGCTGCTCCGGCTGCGCTCGCGGTGGCTGATCCTGACGTCGCTCACCGCGGTCGCCGCCGCGTTCGTGCCATTCCTGGCGGCGGGCGGGCCTGCCGTCGCGGACGGCCGTCCCGCCGTCCCCGTGGTGGGCGGTACGGCGCCGCCACCCGCCCCGCACCACGGTGTCGCACCGGCGTCCGCCATGGAGCCGATCGCACCGGTCCTGTCCCGGGCCGGCTGGACGGCGACCGCGAGCGACGAGGAGACCGCCGGCGAGAACGACCGGGCGGCCAACGTCCTGGACGGCGACGCCGCCACCTTGTGGCACAGCAAGTGGACGGCGCCCGCCACCGCGCTGCCCCACAGCCTCACCATCGACATGCATCGCACCGCGGTGGTGTCCGCGCTCGTCTACCGGCCGCGCACCAACGGTGCCAACGGCCGGGTCGGGGTCTACGCCATCGCGCTCAGCGCGGACGGGCTGACGTGGACGCGACCGGTGGCGGCCGGCACCCTGCCCGACGACGGCACCATCAAGACGCTGAACTTCGCCGCCCAGGGAACCAGGTTCGTCCGGCTGACCGCCTCGACGGAGGCCGGAAACCGCGGCCCATGGACATCGGCCGCCGAGATCAACCTGCTGGGCGATCCCGGTCTGCCCGCCTCCGTCGTCGAACTTCCCGTCACGGGCTGGACCGCCACGGCCAGTGACGAGGAGACGGCCGCGCAGAACAACCGTGCCGGCAACGTCCTGGACGGCGATGCCACCACCTTGTGGCACAGCAAGTGGTCCGGCACGCCCACCGCGCTGCCGCACTCCATCACGCTGGACATGCACACCAACCAGCTGGTGTCCGCGCTCAGTTACACGCCGCGCGCGTCGGGGGCCAACGGCCGGATCGGTGCCTATACGGTCACCGCCAGTCCGGACGGGGTCACCTTCGGGGCTCCGCTGGCCGCCGGGACGTGGAAGGACGACGACACGGTCAAGAGCGCCACCTTCACGGCGCCGACCACCGCCAGGTTCGTGCGCCTCACCGCCACCAGCGAGGCGGGCGCCCGCGGACCGTGGTCCTCCGCGGCCGAGATCCGCCTCAGCGGGCCGGCGGACCCGGCCGTCGCGGGCCTCTGGAGCCCGATCACCGGCTTCCCGCTCGTACCGGTGGCCACCGCGCTGCTGCCGAACAACAAGCTGCTCGCCTGGTCGGCCTACGCCACCGACCGCTTCGGCGGCAGCAACGGCTACACCCAGACCGCCATCATGGATCTCACCACCGGCCAGGTCACCCAGCGGCGCGTCGACAACACCGGTCACGACATGTTCTGCCCCGGTGTGGCGATGCTCGCCGACGGCCGGGTGCTGGTCACCGGTGGCAGCAACGCCGCCCGCGCCAGCATCTACGACCCCCGCACCGATACCTGGAGCGCGACCGCGGACATGAACATCCCCCGCGGCTACCAGGCCATGACGCTGCTCTCCAACGGCGACGCCTTCGTCATCGGCGGATCCTGGAACGGCGGCCAGGGAGGCAAGGACGGCGAGGTGTGGTCGGCCGCGACCGGCACCTGGCGCACCCTCTCAGGCGTTCCGGTCACGACCACGATGACGGCTGACCCCGCCGGGCCCTACCGGGCCGACAACCACCAGTGGCTCTACGGCACGTCCAACGGCCGGGTGCTCCAGCTCGGGCCCAGCAAGCAGCTCAACTGGATCGACACCACCGGAAACGGCACCATCACCCCGGCCGGAGTGCGCGCCGACAGCCCGGACGCGATGAACGGCAACGCCGTCGCCTACGACATCGGCAAGCTCCTCACCCTCGGCGGCGCCACCGCGTACGAGAACGTCAACGCCACCAACCGCGCCTACACCGTCGACCTCACCGCCGGGCCGCAGCCCGTCAGCGCGCGCACCGGCGACATGGCCTTCGCCCGCGCCTTCAGCAACAGCGTCGTCATGCCGGACGGCAAGGTCGCCGTCTTCGGCGGCCAGTCCCGGCCCGTTCCCTTCTCCGACGCCACCTCGGCCATGACACCGGAGATCTGGAACCCGGCCACCGGCGCCTTCACCCGCTTGGCGACCATGGCCGTACCCCGCAACTACCACAGCGTCGCGAACCTGCTCCCCGACGGCCGGATCTTCTCCGGCGGCGGCGGACTGTGCGGCGACTGCGCCACCAACCACTTCGACGGCGCGATCTTCACGCCGCCGTATCTCCTCAACCCCGACGGCACCCAGCGGCCGCGGCCCGTCATCACCAACACCCCTCCCACGACGGCCGGTTACGGCGCCACGCTGACCGTCACGACCAGCACGCCGGTCACGGCCTTCTCCCTCGTCCGCACCGGAGCGGCCACCCACTCCACGGACAACGACCAACGGCGGGTGCCGCTGACGTCGCATCAGGTATCGGCGGGGGTCTACGAACTGACCGTCCCCACCGACCCCGGCGTGGCGCTGCCCGGCTCCTATCTGCTGTTCGCCCTCGACGCCGCCGGGGTGCCCAGCATCGCCAAGACGATCACCATCGGCTGACCGTCCTCGCCGCACCGGTCCTGCGACGTCTACAACCAGCCGCGTTTGGCTGCCTGCAGACCGGCCTGGAAGCGGGTTTTCGCGTCCAGTGCATCCATCAGGTGGGCGACGCGGCGGGTCATCGTCCGCTGGGTGATGCCGAGCGCGCGGGTGATCGTGGCGTCCTTCATTCCGGCCGCCAGCATGGACAGCAGCTCGTGGTCGGCGGGGGCCAGGCCGCCTGCCGTGCCCTTCTTGTCGACGGCCAGCGGGGTCGCCCGTTCCCACAGCAGGTCGAAGCAGGTGACCAGGGCCGTCAGCAGCGGAGAGGGGTGGACGAACAGGGCCGCCATCGATTCGGTCGCTTCGAAGTTCAACGGGATCATCGCGGCGCGCCGGTCCGCGATGAGCATCTTCATCCGCACCGCCGGCAGACTCCGGGCCTGCTCACCCGCGTCGATACAGTCCTGGACGAAGGGCATGCGCCCTTCGAGCGACACCGAGTCGTAGATCACCCGGCAGCTGATCCCGCGGCGCAGCAGCTGGAACTCGATCGGGTTGAACGTCGGGCTGCTGAAGTACGGAGGGCAGTCGATGACCTGCATCTCCTCCGCCGAGCCGAGCTGCATCTGCTCGACGCGGTTCAGCTGGGCCTCGCGGCCCTCCACCAGCTCGACCAGTTCGCTGGGGTGGCCCGCGTCGGCGCCCTGGAACCGCAGCGCGAGGGAGCGGACGTGCGCACGGAGCTCTTCCAGTTCCTGCTGCCGGCGGGAGGCGAGCGAGCCGACGGCCGCTTCGGGCGGGGACGCGACGTAGCGCACGGGTGAGCCCGTCAGCCGCGTGATCAGGCCGGCGTCCGCCAGGCGGCCCAGGGCCGGACGGATCCGTGCCGCGGTCGAGCCGTCCAGGACGGCCAGCTGTGCGGCAGTGCTGCGCGGCGCCGAGAGAAGATGCAGGTAGAGGCCGCTTTCGACCTCTCCGAGCCCCACCGGCGACAGGAAACCGTCGGACACCTGACCCCCAGAATGGGTGCGTCTACTTATGGTCAATGTCTACTATCCGGCATTCCCCTCAGGAAGGGGTCGGTTTACGGTGGGTTTCAGCCAGTCCGTTCGAACCACTGGACCGGCCTCCCCAGCGGCACCATTCCGCAACGGCCCCGCTCGGCCTGCGGACGTTTTCACCCGGGTTCGATGCCGCCCCACCGGAAGGATCCGCGCTGTGCCGGTCTCCATCCAGTCCCAGCTCCGCCAACACATCTTCACCGTGCCCACCGTCGCGGTGTCGGTGCCCACCGCCCGGCGCCGCGCCCGGGCGCACTTCGCGACGTGGGATCTGGATGTGGAGCACCCGGTGGTGGAGACGGCCCTGTTCATCCTGACGGAACTGCTCACCAACAGCGTTCAGCACACCGCGCACCGGTCCCCGACCGCCGACATCATCCTGGCGCTCGGCCCGCGCAGTCTCATCGTCGCCGTGCACGACCGCCACCCGCACTGCCCCCGCCCGACTCCCGAACCGCATGCGGACGGAAGCGGCGGCTGGGGACTGCGGCTGGTGGCGGAGCTCGCCGCGGAGGCCCTCGGCAGTACCCACACGCACACCGACACCGACGAGCAGGGGAAGACGCTCCTGGTCCGGCTCCCCCGCCCCGACCGGACCCTGCCGTGCACCCGCGACGCCGGCGTCCGCGACGTCGGCGTCCGCGACGTCGGCGTCCGCGACGTCGGCGTCCGCTCAGGCGGCGGAACGGCGGAACGAGGACCGGTAGCCGTACGGAGTCACTCCGACGACCCGTTTGAATCGCTCGCGGAACGCGGTAGGTGACCCGAAACCCGCTTGCGTCGCGATCCGCTCCACCGCGTAGTCGGTGGTCTCCAGCAGGAACTGCGCCCGGCGCACCCGCGCCCGCAGCAGCCACTGCAGCGGCGTGGTGCCGGTCTGCTCCCGGAACCGCCGGCTGAAGGTCCGCTCGCTCATCCCACCGCACGCGGCCATGGCCTCCAGGGTGATGTCCTGTCCGAGGTTGTCCTCGATCCAGGACAGCACCGGTTCCAGGAGTGATCCCCGCGGTACGGGCGGCTGCTCGTGGACGATGAACTGGGCCTGACCGCCTTCCCGCTCCAGCGGCACGACCGCCAGCCGGGCGGCGTCGGCCGCCACGGCGGAACCCAGGTCGCGGCGGATCATGTACAGGCACAGGTCCAGGCCGGCCGCCGCGCCGGCGGAGGTGAGGAGCCGGCCGTTGTCGACGTACAGGACGTCGGGCCGCACCTCGACGAGGGGAAACCGTTCGGCGAACCGGTCCGCCGCCACCCAGTGGGTCGTCGCGGGCAGCCCGTCCAGCAGACCCGTGGCCGCGAGGATGAAAGCGCCGCTGCAGATCGAGGCGATGCGGGTGCCGGAAGCGGCCGCGGCGCGCAGCGCGTCGAGAACCTCGGGGCCGGGCGGCGGGGCGTCCTCCGAGCAGCCCGGAACGATGATCGTGTCCGCGTCCGCCAGCGCTTCCAGACCGCAGGGAACGCGCAGGGTGAAGGTCTCGCTGGCCACCTCCGGCGTGGCGCCGCAGACCCGCACGCGATACGGCCGGCGCCCGTCGGGGAGGCGGGTACGCCCGAACACCTCGATGGGCGTCGCCATGTCGAACGGCACCACCTGATCCAGGACAAGGACTGCGACGGTGTGCATGGAGTACACGATAGATGAGTTCTCGCCATGGGAACCAAGCCATGTTCACAGGCTTCTGCCGTGGAATCGACCATGTCAGAAGGATGGCGAGAACCCGTTGGCATTTGTCGTTCCAGCCCATGGGAAGCCTCCGACGGTTCGCCTAGCGTGTGGTGCGGCACCGCTGAGAACGACGGAAGAGAGACTGCCCGTGCTGGCCCACTCCGCGAGCGAAAGTACGTCTGCAACGTGACTGCCGAAGGCATCTGGAACCTGACGATCGACACCCCGCTGGGCGAGCAACACGTCAGGGCGGAACCGGCCCTGCGGGACGGAGCGGAGCCGGAGCACGGCGTCCTGTCATGACGAAATTCCTCCTCGCCGTCCATGTCCTGGCCGCCATCGTCGCAATCGGTCCGGTGACCGTCGCCGCCAGCATGCTGCCCGCCGCGGCCCGCCGCGCCCAGGCGGCGGGCCCGGACGCGTCGTCCATCGCCACAGTCCGGCTGCTGCACCGCATCTGCCGCGTGTACGCCGTGATCGCGCTGGCGGTCCCGGTCTTCGGGTTCGCCACCGCCAGCAGCCTCGGTGTCCTGGGTGACACCTGGCTCATCGTGTCCATCGTGCTCACAGCGGTGGCCGCCGGAGTCCTGGCGCTCCTGGTTCTGCCGCGCCAGGACGCCCTGCTGACCCAGCTCGACGAGGGGTCGCCACCCGTCGAGCGCGGCGCGACAGCGCGGCTGGCGATGCTCACCGGGATCTTCAACCTGCTGTGGGCCGCGGTGACCGTCCTGATGATCGTCCGCCCCGGTTCCACCACAGGAGCATGACCATGAAGCGCGCCCGGCAGCCGCTGCGCGTCTCCGCCGCCGTCGAACCGGCCTCCCTCGTGGTCCTGTCCGGGCAGCCGACCCGCCCGCCCCATCCCGGCCGATCTAACGGATGCAAGTCCATCCAGCCATTTGCCCTGAGTCGGCATCCGTGGCATTGTACTAATGGATAGAGCTTTCTGTATCCATTAGCACAAGTGAGTGCTCCCACGGAAGGCGTTCACGATGTCCCAGCTCCCGCAGACCGGCGAAGCCGCCAGGACAGCCCCCACGACCGATCCCACCGGATTCCACGACGGAGAACTCGCCGTGCAGCGCCGCGCCGGATCCCTCGGCGCGGCCGCCCGGCTGTCGGGCATGCTCGCGCCGCCGGACCTCACCGGGGGTGCGAGCCGCTTCCTGGAGGCGCGTGACCTGGCCGTCCTCACCGCCCGGGACCACGACGGGACGCTGTGGACCTCCCCTCTGCGCGGCGCCCCGGGTTTTCTCGACGGCCACGACACGACCCTCCGCGTCCACGCCCTGCCCGCGCCGGGCGATCCGCTGGCCGCACCGGGGCCGGCGCCCGCGCAGCAGGTCGGCCTCGTCGCGATCGACTTCGCGACCCGCCGCAGACTGCGCGTCAACGGCACCCTGGACGCCCTCGACGGCACCGGCTTCACGGTGTCGGTCGACCAGGCGTACGGCAACTGCCCGCAGTACATCCAGCAGCGCCGCCTTGAGCCCGGACACGGAGCGCGCTCCGTGGCGGGGGCGGGCACCGACGGTCGGCACACGACCCTGGACGCCGACGACATGCGACTGATCGAACGGGCCGACACGTTCTTCCTGGGAACCACCCATCCGACCCGCGGCGCGGACGCCTCCCACCGCGGTGGCTCGCCCGGCTTCGTCCGCGTCCGGCCCGACGGCCTGTGGTGGCCGGACTACCCCGGCAACAACATGTTCAACAGCCTCGGCAACCTCGCCGTCGACGACACCGCCGCCCTGCTGTTCGTGGATTTCGCCACCGGCGCCACGCTGCACCTGTCCGGCTCCGCCGACGTCCGGTGGGCGGAACCCGGTGCTCCCGGCGACGACGGCGGGACCGGACGCCGGGTGCACTTCACCCCGCGCCACCTCGTGACCGGCCGGGCCCCGCTGCGGGCCGACGCCTTCAGCGCCTACCCGCGCAATCCGCGCCTCACCACCTGACCTGCGCCGTGGCAACCCGCTGCTGAGCCTCCTCGGGCGGATACTGGTCGCGCCCTGACGCCGCCTCGTCCGAGGAGCTGCAAATGGCCACGCCTCCCGCCCACCCCGCCGCCACCGGTCCTGTCGGCCGCCGGTCGCTGCTGTGGGGCGCATCGTCCGTACTGATCTGGGCGACGGGGTGCTCGAACGGCACGAAGGCGCCGTCGTCCACCGGCACCTCGGGTACCACCGGGCCGCAGACGGCGTCCACCACGGCCGCACCGTCCACGTCAGCCACCTCGACCGCCGCACCCACGTCGTCCACCGCGACGTCCGCCCCGCCCAGCGCGACGCTTCCCGCGACCGCGCCGTGGCGGCCGGGTGCCGGCGAGATCGAGCCCGCGGCCAAGCGGAGTGCCGTCACGCTCATCGAGGCGCTCGGATCGTGGCGGGCCGGACAGGCCGGAGAGCGCCGGGCCGCGGCGCGGGCCGCCGCGCTCGGCATTCCCGCCCCGCTCGCCGGCCAACTCGCGTCGCAGGCCGGCTCCCTGCTGGGACCGGGGGACGAAGCGCGTCTGCAGGTGATCGACGCACAGTACGGCGGCCTGCTGACCGACACCGCGAGCGTCCTCGTGGTGTGCCGTCAATGGAGCAGGAACGGCGCCGGAGCCGTCATCGACGGCGGCACCACGGTGGACGTGCGGCTGAGCCGGACGGGCTCCGGCTGGAGCGTCACCGCGCTGCATCCGGCGGTCTCCGAGCCTGCCGCCCCGTCGCCGACCGCGTCGACACGCGCGGTGCTGGCCCGCTCGGCCATCGAGCTGCCGCCCGCTGCGGCCGCCGACATCCGGAGCGGCACCGTGCACGACAGCGTGCTCCAGGCGATGTTGCGGCTGGCCGACACCTACCGGATGTCGGTGAGCGTGGTGCGGTCCGGGCATCCGCTGGACGTGTTCGGCACCAGCCGCCCCAGTGACCATCCGGTCGGCAGGGCCTTCGACGTCTGGCGCATCAACGGCCACCCGGTCGTCGACCCGGCCACCCCGCGCGCACTGATCACCGCGTTCATGCGGGCCGCAGCGGCGGCCGGCTCGTACAACGTCGGCGGCCCGGTGCTGCTGACGGGTGGTGTGACGTCGAATCAGTTCTTCTCCGACGACACGCATCACGACCATGTGCACATCGGTTTCCCGTCATGACGTGCCGTCCTCGTCCGGTCCGAAGCCCTCCTCCTCGTCGTCCTCGGCCGCCTGCGCGTTGGCCCGCTTCGTGACGACGGCGGCGGCCATCAGCGCACTGCCGACGAAGGCCACCGCGACCACCCACGGCCGGTCGAAACGGTGACCGGTGGCGTGGTCCAGGGCGTAACGGCCCGCCCCCGCGATACCGACCGTGGCCGCGGTGAACCCGAGGAACGCGGGGTATTCGAAACCGCCGCCCTGGGCGAAGAATCCGGCCGGCGCGTGGACCGCCACGGCACCTGCCATGGCGCCCGCCGCTGCCGCCCCGGCGACGGGGGTGCCCAGGCCCAGTGCCAGCAGCGCTCCGCCGCCCGCCTCACCGATGCCGGCGGCGAGCGCGCTCTCCCGGCCGGGCGTGAACCCCATGTGCTCCATCGCGGCCGCGGTCCCGGTCAGGCCCCCACCACCGAACCAGCCGAACAGCTTCTGCGTCCCGTGGGCCATCAGCACCGCCCCGGTGCCGACCCGGAGGGTGAGCAGACCGAGGTCCCGTCGGTTGATGCACGTCATCGCTGTCTCCAGGTGGGTGGCTGCGCTCGAACGGCTACGGACATACGTCTCCACTCTCCGCGCCAGGAGCCGCATCCGCGCCCCGGCCGTGGGCCATCCGGGCATCGGGACGTGCTCCCCCGCCGCGGCCGTCGCAGGGCGGCGCATCGTCCCGTCAGGCGCTGGGCTTCGCGCGGACGTGCATGCGCTCCCCCTGCCTCCCGAAGAGGCTGAGGATCTCCACGGGCCGCCCGTCCGCGCTGCCGAACCAGTGGGGCAGCCGGGTGTCCCACTCGGCGACCTCGCCGGGACCGAGGACCAGATCGTGCTCGGCGAGGACGAGCCGCAGCCGGCCCTCCAGCACGTACAGCCACTCATAGCCCTCGTGCGTCCGCAGAACCGGCTCGGCACCCCGGTCGGGGATGACCATCTTGTACGCCTGGAGGCGGCCAGGACTCCGGGACAGGGCTACGGACGTACCCCCGTTCGGCAGGGCGCGCGGGGTCAGCCGCACCCGCGGATCCCCCACTTCGGGGGCGCCGACCAGCTCGTCCAGCGCCACGCGGTAGGCGCCGGCGAGCGGCAGCAGCAGTTCCAGGCTGGGGCGGCGCTGTCCGGACTCCAGCCGGGAAAGGGTGCTCTTGGAGATGCCGGTCGCCTCGGAGAGCGCGGCCAGCGTCAGGCCGTGCTCGGCGCGCAGCCGTCGGAGCCGGGGGGCGACCTCGTCGAGGACCGCTTGGTGGGGCGGTGGGGTGTCCATGCGGGCATTCCATCCTGCCGTCCCGGAATTGGCAACAAGAGTTGCCGCCGCGTTCCCGGTAGATGCACGCTCCTGGCCATGACCTTGCCGGACCCACCGGGTGCGCGAGTTCGCGGGTCACCAGGAAACGGAGTTCACCGTGAAAATCATCAGTGCGGGACAGGACACGGCGGCGGGAGCCACGGTGCCGACGCCGTCGGTCCGGTGGGCGCTCGCCGGCCTCTCGCTGTCCATGCTGCTGTCCTCACTCGGCACCAGCGTCGCCAATGTGGCTCTGCCGACGCTGGCGCAGGCGTTCACCGCCTCGTTCCAGCAGGTCCAGTGGATCGTCCTCGCGTATCTCCTGGCCATCACCACCGTGATCGTCAGTGTCGGCCGGCTCGGTGACCTCATCGGCCGCCGGCGGCTGCTCCTGGGCGGGATCCTCCTGTTCACGGCGGCCTCGGTGCTGTGCGGTCTCGCGCCCACGCTCTGGTCGCTGATCGCCGCCCGGGCGGCGCAGGGCCTCGGCGCGGCCATCATGATGGCGCTCACCATGGCGTTCGTCGGTGAGACGGTGCCGAAGGCACGCACCGGCAGCGCCATGGGGCTGCTCGGAACGATGTCCGCGGTCGGCACCGCCCTGGGCCCGTCGCTGGGCGGCGCTCTGATCGCAGGACCCGGCTGGCGGGCGATCTTCCTCGTCAACGCGCCGCTGGGCCTCCTGGCTCTCTTCCTCGCCCACCGTCACCTGCCCGCCGACCGGCAGAGACCCGGGACCGACCGCGCCGCCTTCGACCGTGTGGGCACGCTCCTGCTCGCGCTGACACTCGCGGCCTATGCGCTCGCCATGACCATGGGGCGCGGCAGCTTCGGTTCGCTCAACGTGGGTCTGCTGGTGGCCGCCGCCGTCGGTGTCGGTCTCTTCGTGCGCGCGGAGAGCAGGGCGGCGTCACCGTTGATCCGTCTGACGATGTTCCGCGATCCCGCGCTGAGCGCGAGTCTCGCGATGAGCACGCTCGTCTCGACGGTCATGATGGCCACGCTGGTGGTCGGGCCGTTCTATCTCGCCCGTGCGCTCGGGCTCCATGAGGCGCTGGTCGGACTGGTCCTGTCCGTCGGTCCGCTGGTCGCCGCGCTGACCGGAGTGCCCGCCGGTCGCATCGCGGACCGTTTCGGCGCCCCGCGCATGACCGTCCTCGGGCTGGTCGCCATGACGGCCGGTTCGTTGGTTCTGTCCCTCACACCGGCGAGCCTCGGCATCGCCGGCTACCTCGTGCCCATCGTGGTCATCACCGCCGGCTACGCGGTGTTCCAGACGGCCAACAACACCGCCGTCATGACGGACGTTCCGCCGGACCGCCGAGGCGTCATCTCCGGCATGCTCAATCTCTCGCGCAACCTCGGTCTCATCACCGGAGCATCCGTCATGGGCGCCGTGTTCGCCCTCGCGGCGGCGACGAACGACATCACCACAGCGGCCCCCGACGCCGTAGCCACCGGTATGCGGATCACGTTCGCGGTGGCGGCGGCCCTGATCGCCGTCGCACTCGTCATCGCGGTAGGAGGCCGCGCGCTCGCCCGGCGGAGCTCCCCCGCGGAGGTCCCGGTCAGGTGATCGCCGCGCCGCGGCCGACGAGCAGGGCCACGTCCAGCGCCGCCACCATGACGGCGGCGGCGAAGGCCGCCCGCTCCCACTGACGGCCCACCACTGATCCGGTGACGGCGACGAGTACGGCGGCGAGAAGTGCCGCCGCACTCCGGGTGCCGGGTGGACCGGGCGGTCCGAGGACCAGGAGGGCGGTCGCGGCCACCAGGGGCAGCGGGAGCAGCAGGCGGGTGGCCGAGGCGCCGAGTCGCTGCGGCCATCCCCGTACTCCGGCCGCGAGATCATCGCTGATGTCCGGCAGGACATCACCCAGATGGGCGCCGACACCCAACAGCGCTCCCGCGCAGGCGAGCCACCAGGCCGGCCACGGGTGCCCCGGCAGGCTCAGGGCCACGAAGGCCGGCAGGCTCGCGAAGCCCGCCGCGTAGGGCAGCCAGGACCAGGCCGTCGACTTGAGGCGCAGGTCGTAGGCCCAGGCCGCGGCGACTCCGGCCAGGTGGACGGCCCCCGCGAGCGGACCGACGGCGAGCGACAGCGGCACGCACAGGGCCAGGGCGCACCACGCGGCCGTCCACACCGTCCTGACGCCGACCGCCCCGGCCGCGATCGGCTTGTCGCGGCGGCCGGCGGCGATGTCACGGCGCGCGTCGAACGCGTCGTTGCACCAGCCCACCGACGACTGGCCGGTCAGGACGGCCGCGGCGATCAGCGCGGTGCGCACGGCACTGTGGCCCGCGGACCAGGCCAGAACGGTCACCAGCACCGTGACGGCAGCCGTGGGCCCGGGGTGGCAGGACCCCACCAGAGCCCGCACCGGGGCCCGCGCCCGGGACCACGTCAGTCCGGCTGCGCCGCCGTCTCGTCGGGCGGACGGGGCATCGGCGATCGGCTGCTCGGGGATGGCCACGGGCCGATCCTAGGCACCTCTGGTCGTGTCGCAGCGTGTCCGGGCGATCACCGGGTGTTGAATGCCTGTCCCGGGCGAAGTTCCCGAGCAGGCCCCGCCCCCACGTCGGGAGTCCCATGACCCGTATCGCAGCCGTTCACGGCGCCCTGGCGCCCCATCGTCACGAGCAGGCCGAGATCACGGACATAGTGGCGCGCACCTGTCTGCCCCCGAGCGCCGACCGCCGGGTGCTGGACCGGCTTCATCAGGGCTCCCGGGTCCGTTCGCGCCATATGACGCTGCCGCTCGACCGGTACGCGGAACTCGACGGCTTCGGAGCCGCCAACGACGCCTTCATCGCCGGGGCCACGACCCTCGGCTCCCAGGTGATCCGGGGGGCGCTGCGCGCGGCGGGGCTGGTCCCCTCCGACGTCGATCTCCTGATGTTCACCTCGGTCACCGGGATCGCCACCCCGTCGATCGACGCGAGGCTCGTCGGACGGCTCGGCCTGCGCGAGGACGTCAAGCGCATGCCGCTGTTCGGTCTCGGCTGCGTGGGGGGAGCCGCAGGACTGGCCCGGGTGCACGACTACCTGCTCGGGCGGCCGGACCACGTGGCGGTGCTGCTGTCGGTCGAGCTGTGCTCGCTCACCTTCCAGCGCAACGACGACTCCATGGCCAACCTGGTGGCCACGGCCCTGTTCGGCGACGGCGCGGCCGCGGTCGTGGCCTGCGGCGCCGCGCGCGCCGCCGAGCCGTCCGCCGGGGCGCCCGTACCGTCGGGGCCGACGATCGTGGCGACGCGCAGCCGGCTGTACCCCGACACCGAACAGGTCATGGGCTGGAACATCACCAACTCCGGTTTCAAGGTCGTGCTGGATCCCGCCGTCCCCGACGTGGTGCGCCGCCACCTCGCCGACGACGTCAAGGAGTTCCTGGGCGAGCACGGTCTCAAACCGAAGGACGTGGCCACCTGGGTCTGCCATCCGGGCGGGCCCCGCGTCCTGGAGGCGGTCTCGGAGAGCCTCGAACTGCGGGACGGGGCGCTGGACGTGACATGGCGGCACCTGGCCGCCGTCGGAAACCTCTCCTCGTCGTCGGTCCTGCACGTGTTGCGCGACACCTGGGCGGAGCGCCGCCCACCGGCGGGCGCCCCGGGGCTGCTGTTGGCGATGGGGCCCGGTTTCTGCTGCGAACTGGTGCTGCTGCGCTGGTAGGTCGGAGGACTGCATGATCTGGTACGCACTGTTGGTGGCGGCGGTCGCCGCCGAGCGGGTCGCCGAACTCGTCGTCGCCCGGCGCAACGAGCGGTGGAGCATGTCCCGCGGAGCGGTCGTGGCCGGCCAGGGTCACTACCCCGCCATGGTCGCCCTGCACACCGCGCTGCTCGCCGGGTGCCTGATCGAGGCGGGGCTCGCCGACCGCCCCTTCGTACCCGCCCTGGGATGGCCGATGCTCGCCGTGGTGGTGGCGGCTCAGGGCCTTCGGTGGTGGTGCATCCGCACCCTGGGGCCGCGCTGGAACACCCGCGTGATCGTCATTCCCGGGATGCCGTTGGTGACCGGCGGCCCCTACCGGTGGCTCGGCCACCCCAACTACGTCGCCGTCGTCGCCGAAGGCCTGGCACTGCCCCTGGTGCACACCGCCTGGGTCACCGCGGTCGCCTTCACCGTCCTGAACGCCACGCTGCTGGCCGTGCGTGTGCGCTGTGAGAACGAGGCCCTGACCGGCGCCGCCGGACCGCAGGCGGCGCCGGCCGGGGCGCCGGGATCCGCCGCCGGCCTGGACGCGACGACATGATCGACGTCCTAGTGGCCGGCGGGGGTCCGGCCGGGCTGGCCGCCGCCATGCACGCCGCTCTCGCCGGGATGCGGGCCGTCGTCGTGGAACCCCGGTCCGCTCCCGTGGACAAGGCATGCGGGGAAGGAGTCATGCCGGGCGGTGTCGCCGCCTTGCGGACGCTGGGCATCGACGTCGCCGGCCGTGAACTGCGCGGTATCCGCTACCTCGACGCCACCCGCCGGGCCGAGGCCGCCTTCCACGGCGGCACCGGGCTCGGGATCCGCCGCACCACCCTCCACGCGGCACTGCATCAACGCGCCCGGGATCTCGGGGTGGAGATGGTGACCGGCAAGGTCTCCGAGGTGCGCCAGTCGGCGGACCGCGTGGTCGCCGCGGGGATGACGGCCCGGTGGCTGATCGCCGCCGACGGACTGCACTCCCCGGTGCGCCGCGGCCTGGGGCTGGCCCTTCCGGACCGCGCGGAGGGACGCTACGGGCTGCGCCGGCACTACCGGGTGGAGCCGTGGACGGATTTCGTCGAGGTGCACTGGTCGGCCCACGGCGAGGCCTACGTGACGCCGGTCGCCGACGACCTGGTGGGCGTGGCCGTCCTGAGCCGCAGCCGGCGCGGCTACGACGACCACCTCGCCGCCTTTCCTGCGCTGGCGGCGCGGCTGCGCGACGCGACCGCGACCGCGGTACGCGGCGCCGGGCCGCTGCGCCAGCGGGTACGCCGCCGGGTGGCCGGCCGCATTCTGCTCGTCGGTGACGCCGCGGGCTACACCGACGCGCTCACCGGTGAGGGCATCGCGCTGGGTCTGCGGAGCGCCGAGGCAGCGGTGCGGAGTCTGGTAGGCGGACGGCCGGAAGCGTACGAGGCGGCGTGGGCGCGGCTGACACGGCGCCACCGTCTCCTGACCGGAGCGCTGCTGACGGCCGGCCGCCACCCGCGCACCGCGCGGCTGGTCGTCCCGGCCGCCTCCCGCCTGCCCGCCGTCTTCTCGGCCGCGGTGCACGTGCTGCGGTAGCCCGGTCCGGGCGGCGTGGACACGGCCGGCGGTCCGGGAAGCGGCTCACAGCTCCAGGGTGATGGTCCGGATCTCGGCGGCGGGTTCCACGGATCGGACCAGTCGGGCGAACGCGCCGAGCAGTCGCAGCAGTTCCGCCCCGTAGCCCAGAACGCCGTCGGTCTGGCTCAGCCCGTCGACCATCAGGACGCTCTCGCGCACGCCGTCCGCACCCACGGAGGACTTGAGGACGCACTCCCAGAACCACATCGTGTCCGCGCCGGTCAGCACCGCGGTCTCCACATCCGCGACACCCGTGTGGGCGTACCGCAGATACGGCAGCCGGTTCCCGTCCCGGGTGAGGAACGCCGGCCGGCGCATCGAGTAGATCCTGTTGTTCTGGCGGGAGGCCGCCCGCATCCCGCGGGTCCAGGTGCGTTCCCTGACCACCAGCCAGGTCTGGGCCGCTGCCAGACACTCCATCAGCGAATCCCCGTGACCGCGGACGCAGAGCGCGACCGGCAGCGGGGTGCCCGGTCGCAGCGGGACCACGCCGAGGGGCAGGTCCGGCTTCCAGGTGGGCCGGAACACGGCCTGGCGACCGGGATCGGAGCGGTCGACGCCGCAGTCCTCGAGAAACCCGGCGAGGGTCCGCACCGTCTGCGGGCACACGGCGTGGCCGCGGTCCGCGATGCGCCACAGCAGGCAGACCATGGCGCGGAAGGTGCGCTGGCGGCCCAGCTCCGATTCCTGCGGGAGTTCGATGACCAGTTCGTCGCTGTCCGTGCCCGGAAGGCCGCCGACCAGGCGCAGCCGGGCGGCCGGTCCTGGACGGCCCCCGTCCAGGTCCACGACGCAGAGGCCCTGGTCCGTGCCCGGCCCGGAGGCGACGGGCAGCCCGCACGCGTGCAGCAGTGCCACGAGCGGTTCCCGCTCCGTCGCCGGGACGAGGATGCGGACACCGTCCCTGAACGCGCTCGGCAGCGGCATCACGTAGTCGTCGGCGAAGGGCGAGGCGTCGTGGAAGACGGTCGGCGCCCGCAGGGCCTGCGACTCGACCAGGCCGTCGAGCCGGGGCGGCCCGTCCGTGAGGCGCAGCGGAGGGCCGTCGGAGAGCGTCTGCGCGTGAGCGGAGCGGACCCAGGCGAACAGGTCGGCGTTGACCAGGGTGTCCTCCCTGGTGCGGCAGGACGGCACGGTGAGCCGCACGCCCGCCGCCTCGGGGGTGGCCTGGAGCGACCAGTCGCGGGCGAACCCACCGACCGGGTCGACCGCGCCCAGCACGAACCTGCAGCCGCCGTCGATGCCGCCCTCGACGCGGAGCAGGGAGCGCAGGCTCTTGCCCGCCACCTCGCCCACGTTGACCTTGCCGCCCGCGGCGGCCCAGGTGGAGGTGGCGTCCTCGACGTCGATCTGCGTCAGTGTGTGGAGTGCCGCCAGGGTGAGCAGATCGGCCCGGTCGACAGCGGGCCAGTCGGACGGCGGTTCCAGCCAGTTGCCCGTCGGTGCGAGGTCGGACTCGATGAGTCGCTTGGTGGCACGCGCGGCGAAGATGCCCATGTCCACTCGCCTACCGGTCCTGTGACGGCGGCGGCCGGCCGTGCGAGTAGGCCCCCCACTGCATGTTCTGCCCCCTCCCCAGCCCCCTGGCGCGAACCGCTGTCAGCGAGGCCGGCTGGAGGGCTTGGGGCCAGCGTAGGGTTCAGCGCCGAATGATGTACCACCAATCGGTAAAACCGCGGCCAATACGGAGTTAGCGCCTGTCAGCGGGACATCGCAGCCCTCCCCCGGCCTCGGCCGGCGGGCGCGCGGGGGCCCGGGCGGACCCGTGTGAGAGACGGCACGCTTGCCCGGATGCCCGCTCGGACCGGGTCCCGGATGTCTAGGGTGTGGATCATGAGTACACATTTTGACGTCGTGGTCCTCGGCGCCGGTCCGGGCGGATACACGGCCGCCGTCCGCGCGACCCAGCTCGGACTGCGCGCGGCGGTCATCGAGGAGAAGTACTGGGGCGGGGTGTGCCTGAACGTCGGTTGTATCCCGTCGAAGGCGCTGCTGCGCAACGCCGAACTGGCGCACATCTTCACCCATGAGGCGAAGACCTTCGGCATCAAGGTCGAGGGCAAGGTCAGCTTCGACTACCGGGAGGCGTACCTGCGCAGTCGGAAGGTCGCCGACGGCCGCGTCGCCGGCGTGCACTACCTGATGAAGAAGAACGGCATCACCGAGTACGACGGCCGGGGCACCTTCGTCGACGACCGCACGCTGCAGGTGACGCTGCGGGCGGGCGGGACCGAGACGGTGACGTTCGATCACTGCATCGTCGCGACCGGGGCCACGACGCGACTGCTGCCGGGCACCGCGCTGAGCGACCGGGTCGTGACGTACGAGGAGCAGATCCTCACCGACACGCTTCCGGAGAGCATCGTCATCGCCGGGGCGGGCGCGATCGGCGTCGAGTTCGCGTACGTGCTGCACAACTACGGGGTGAAGGTCACGATCGTCGAGTTCCTCGACCGGGTCGTGCCGCTGGAGGACGCCGAGATCTCCGCCGAGCTCGCCAAGCGCTACCGGCGGCTGGGCATCGAGATCCTGACGTCCACCCGTGTCGAGTCCATCGACGACAGCGACCCGGCGGCCAAGGTGCGGGTCACCGTCACCCGCGACGGACAGCAGCAGATCCTGGAGGCCGACAAGGTCCTGCAGGCGATCGGCTTCGCGCCGCGCGTCACCGGCTACGGCCTGGAGGCCACCGGTGTGCGGCTGACCGAGCGCGGCGCGATCGACGTGGACGCCCGCGGCCGCACGAACGTGCCGCACATCTTCGCGATCGGCGACGTCACCGCGAAGCTGATGCTGGCGCACGCGGCGGAGTCGATGGCGGTGATCGCGGCCGAGACCATCGCTGATGCCGAGACCATGGAACTCGACTTCACCATGATTCCGCGGGCCACCTACTGCCAGCCGCAGATCGCCAGCTTCGGCTGGACCGAGGCCCAGGCCCGGGAGAAGGGCTTCGACGTCAACGTGGTGAAGTTCCCCTTCACCGCGAACGGCAAGGCCCACGGTCTCGGCGACCCGGTCGGCTTCGTGAAGGTGATCAGCGACCGGACCCACGGCGAGCTGCTCGGCGCGCACCTGATCGGCCCCGAAGTCACCGAAATGCTGCCGGAGCTGACCCTGGCGCAGCAGTGGGACCTGACGGTCCACGAGGTGGCGCGCAACGTGCACGCGCACCCGACGCTGGGCGAGGCGGTCAAGGAGGCCGTCCACGGCCTGGCGGGGCACATGATCAACTTCTGATCGCGGTGGTCGCGGGGGCCGGGGGTCCCCGCGGGTCCCCTGGTCGCGGGGGTCCGGTGAGTGTGCTGCCGGACCCTTCGCGGCGCTCGCCGCCGGACCGCCGTCAGGTGCGGCCGAACGGCGTTGCGCGGCTCCACTCCGCGCGCTCGGCCGCCGGGTGACGCACCATGAGACCGTGATGACGGTACTGCTCATGGAGCACGACAGCGACACGTCCAGCGACATGCGCTCGGCGATCCACGCCAACCGGCACTTCCGCGTCATCGCGCACGGGACGGACGACGCCACCGTGCTGGCGCTGGCGCGGACCCTGCTGACGGATGTCGTGATCATCGACGCCCGGCTCGACGGCATCGACCCGCTCGCCCTGTGCCAGGAGCTCCGCACCCTGAGTCCGCCACCGGCGGTCGTGATCGTCGCCGCCCACCTCACCGGCGCGGAACCCGCCCACCACCTGGCCGTGAAGGGTTCCGTCCACCTGCTGCGCGGCTCGGAGCCGTCCGACGTCGTGAACGCCCTGCGGGCGATCGGCGTCCGCCGGAGCAACTGCGACCCCGACGCTCTGTAGGGCGGCCTCCCGTCGGCCCGGAGCAGGGAAAACCCTCGTTCTTGCCTCGGCGCGTCCCCCCGCCGTCCGACTCCTTGACGCGCACCGGCAGCGGGCCGAGACTGGCGCCGCCGCGCAGGGGGCGACGCACCGACGGCCGGCAGGTCAGGGGTCCAGGGGCCGGGTTCGGGTTCGGGAGGAAGGCTGTGTGACATGACGCAACACGGTCCGGTGGGACTCGGGCCGGTCATGGCTCAGGTGGAGGCCGGGCTGGAAGTGGGGACTCCCGCCGTCTTGTGGGGCGTGCGGGGTTCGGGTCGTACGGTGTCGCTGGACGCCCTCTCGGACGCGGCCGCCGGGCGCGGTGCCAGGACCCTGCGACTGCGTCTGCGGGAGGACGACGCCCCCGTCCCGTACGGGGTACTCACCGACCTGCTCCGCGCACTCGAGCCGCTGGGCCTCCCGCTCCCCATCGGGCCGCTCCGTCTGGCGGTCGACATGCTGCTGCGCCGCCGTGTCGTCCCGCGGCGCGGTATGGATCCGGTGGCGGTCCGCCTCGCGCTGGCGCACGTGCTGGCCCGGATGTCCGGGACGTTCCTCCTGATCGACGACGTCCAGTGGATGGATCACGACAGCGCCCAGGCCCTGACCCATGCCCTGCACTCGCTGCCGCACGGCACCCTGCGGGTCGCCGTGACCCGGCGCTGCGCGACACCGCCGCAGGCTTCGGGGGTGTGCGGACCGGGAGCGGTCTTGTACGAGCTCGCGCCACTGGACGTCGACCAGGTGGCGCACCTTCTGGAACGTCACGCACTCCCCGCCCGCTGGGCAGCCCGGGTGCACGCGATGTCCGGCGGCAATCCCGGCCTGGCCCTCGCGGTCGCACGGGAACTGCGGGACGCGCCGCACGGTCCGGCACCGGTCGGTGCGGCCTCCGCGTCGCACGCGGCCACACCGTGGCTGGCCGCCCTGCCGGAGCCGGTCGCCGCCACCCTGCTGATGGCGGCGCTGGCCGTCGACCCGTCGTCCGCCATCCTGCGGCGTGCCGGGTGCGAGCGGGCGGACGCGCATCTGGCGCTCGCCGCCGCGGCAGGAATCGTGACCCATGGGCCGGACGGCTCCATCGTCTTTCGCGGCAGCGTGCTGCGTGACGCCGTGCTGTCACAGCAGCGGGACGGCCGGCGATGCGCCGCCCACAAGGCGCTGGCCCGGGCGGTCGAGGACCCGGTGGAGGCGATCTGGCACCGCGCTCTGGCCGCGGACGCCTTCGACGCCGGTCTGGCCACCGAGATCGAGGCCGCGGCGGCCGACGCCCGTCGCGCGGGCCAGCGGTCCTGGGCCGGGGAGCTGGAACTCCTCGCCGCTCAGCGGACCCCACCGTCCGACCGGGCCTACCGGCTGGCGCGGCTGGCCGCGGCAACGACCGACGCCGCGGCCGCCGGGCGCAGCGACCTGGCCGGGAAGGTGGCCGCGGCGGTCCGGGTGAACCGGGGCAGCCCGGCCGAGTTGATCGCGGCGCTGCTGGCGGTCGTGGACTCCGCGGGTCAGGCCATGGAGGAGCTGGACCAGGTGCTGTCCCAGGCGGCCAGCACCGCCGACGGGCATCCGTCCCTGATGGCCGCGGTGGAAATGCGCGTCTCGGTGAAGGCGAACGTGTGCGAGGGCCGGCCGGACAAGGCGCGCGCCGCCGCCGCGCGCGCCGCGGAACTGGGACGCAGGGGCCGCGATCCGGCGACCGAGGCCGTCGCGCTGACGATGCGGGCCCGGATGGAGCGCATCCTCGACGATCCCGCCGCCGAGCGCACCCTGAGTGACGCGCTCGCCCTGGACGTCCCCGTCGATCTCGTGGGTGTGCGCTTCAGCCCGCAGTACCTGGCAGCCCGTCATGCGGTCTTCGACGACCGGCTGCCGGAGGCGAGAACGCAGCTGCTGGAGTTGCTCGGCGTCGCTGAACGGCAGGGCGACGCGGCGGATCTGGAGGAGGTGCTGCGCAGCCTGGCCGAGGTCGACGCCCGGTCCGGCTCCTGCGCGCAGGCCTTGCAGTGGAGCGACCGGGCGCGTGCGGTAGGCGTGGCTTCCGGGCTGTCCCCGGGCCCGGTCTGGTACACCGCCGCGCTCGCGGAGACCGCCGGGGGCAGCTTCACCCGGGCCGCCGAACTCGCGGTACGCGCGGCACGGACCTCGCACGAGGAACACGACATGATCTTCGCGTCCCGGAGCCTTCTCGCGCTCGGTACGGTTCAGCTGATCACCGGCAGTACCGCCGAGGCGACGCGCACCCTGGAGCGGGTGGCCGCCCTGGAGCGGCAACAGCAGGTGGCCGACCCGCGGATCCTGCGATGGCAGCCGGAACTGGTCGAGGCGCTGGCTGCCACCGGACGGCTCGACGAGGCGGACGAGCGCGCGGCCGAGGCCACCCGGATCACCGCCGCGTACCCGGACACCGGAGTGTTCGCGGCACTGCAACGGGCGAAGGCCCATTGCGCCGCCCGTCGCGGCGATTGCGACTCCGCGGCCGCGATGCTGCACGAGGCCGCAGAACGGTTCGGGTGCCTGCGACTGCCGCTCGAAGAGGGGCGGGCCCGGGTGGCACTGGGCCTGCTCGAACGCGCCCGCCGCCGGCCGGCCGCGGCGCGCACCGCATGGAGGAACGCGACGGAGCTGTTCCAGCAGGCTCAGGCGCGGCCATGGACCGCGTTGACCGGGAGCCTGCTGGCCCGCCTGGAAGGGACCCGCGCCGTCCCGGGCGCGACTCCCCCGCCACTGACGGAGGCCGAGCACCGGCTCGTCCTCCTCGTCGTTCAGGGGCTGACCAACCATGACGCCGCGGCGACCCTCTTCGTCTCCGTCAAGACCGTCGAATCGACCCTCAGCCGTGTCTACCGCAAACTCGGCATCCGCTCCCGCACCCAGCTGGCCGCGGCCCTGCGCACCTGACCAGCGCGGCACCCGCCCGTTCGGTCCAGGCGTTCGGCCCACGCGTTCAGCCCACCCGTTCAGCCCGCCCAGCAGCGTCGTACGACACCGTCCCGGACCTCGAAGTTGAGCCGGCCGGCCTGCCGCTCCATGGTGACGCTCGCTCCGGCGGGGAGGATCCTCACGACGTTCCAGCCACGGTCACGGGCCCGGAGCTCCGCCACCGCGGACGGCAGACCCGCGTACGCGTCGGGGACGTCCGCCGGTTCTGGCGGCGGGATCGTGCCGGAGTCCTCAGAAGACGGACCAGCCGGTGGCATCGGCGACCTCCTCCAGAACGGCCAGGCCGGCGACGGAGTTGCCCGCCTCGTCCAGACCCGGTGACCACGCGCACAGCGTGCCGTGTCCCGGGAACACCGCCATGACGCCGCCGCCGATCCCGCTCTTGACGGGAGCCCCCACCTGGCAGGCCACATCCCCTGCGGCCTCGTACGTCCCGCAGGTCAGCACCACGGCGTTGAGCCGGCGCACCTCGCGCTCCGACAGCAGAGCCCTGCCGGAGCCGAGCACGCCGCCCCGCGCCAGGAACAGACCCGCCTGCGCCAGATCGACACAGGACGCGGCGATGGCGCACTGGTCGATGTACCGGTCGAGCAGTTCGGTCACCTCGTGCTGCAGTCTGCCGTGCGAGGCCATCAACAGCACCGCGGCGGCATTGCGATGGCTGGCACCCCGTTCCGATGCGGCGAGCCGCCCGTCGATCCGGATCGCGGGGTTGCCGGATTCCGTACGGAGGAGTTCCAGCACGGCGGCGGCCGATCCCGTCCCTCGCGCCGCCATCAGCCGGTCGACCACAACGAGGGCTCCGGCATTGACGAACGGGTTGCGCGGCACCCCGTGATCCACGTCGAGTTGGACCAGCGCGTCGTAGCGCAGACTGGACGGCTGCCGGCGGACCCGCTTCCAGAGGCTCTCGCCCTCATGAGCGAGGACCAGGGCCAACGAGAACAGCTTGGAGAGACTCTGCACGGAGAACGGTTCCCGGCAGTCACCGGCACCGATCACCTCGCCGTCCACCGTGGCCAGCGCCACCCCCAGCCGGTCCAGCGGCACCTCGCCCAGCAACGGAACGCTCTGTGCCTGCCGCCCCGTTCCGACCAGCCGGACAGCCCCGCCGTGCGCCTCGTCCACTATCCCTCGCAGATCCATCTGCCCCCCTCCAGCGCATCGACCGCCACTGCGGCGACACCGCTCAGCCTGCCGATCCGCCTCGCCCCGCGCAGCAGGGAAAACCCTCGTCACGCCGGCGGCCGACGCGCGGTCCGCCCGTCCCGCCGCCGACCGGCGGCCGTTCCTCAGAACGAGGGATTCCCCCGATAGGCCCGCTCCCACCGGGCGGCCAGCATGGCCGGACCAACCCCCACGCGAGAGGCCAACCTCAGTGAAATTCCGTCAACGCACCCTGGGCGCCGGTACTTTGGCCGGCACCCTGCTGGCCGGATCCCTCGTCCTGATCGCCGCCCCCACCGTTTCGGCGTCACCCATCGGCGACCCGGCGCCGCAGCAGTCCGAGCAGGTCACCGCCGCGAAGCGGACGCTGGACGCGCTGCCCGCCGTACCCAACACCTCGTGGGGCATCGACACCTCGGCCGGGCAGGTCGTCCTCACCGTCAGCGACGCCGCGACCGGCCCACGCCTGCCGCGGCTGCTGGACACGGCGGCCGCGCTCCGGAACCTCGTACGCGTGGAGCACACGTCCGGTCGCATGGTGCAGCAGAGCACCGCGACCGGGGACAAGCTCCAGGTGGTCGGCAATTCCGGCAGCTGGTGCTCCATGGGCTTCAACGTCACCAACGGCACCGACAACTTCGTCCTCACCGCCGGGCACTGCAAGGCGGCCAACGGCTGGCAGACCCCGGACGGCCAGTTCATCGGCACCACGTCCAAGGTCGGCCCCAACGGCACCGACGCCAGCCTGGTGACCAACGCCCTCGCCCCGGATCCGGGCGCCTTCACCGGTGTCGGCACGGCCCGGGTCGGCGAGCAGGTCTGCAAGAAGGGAGCCACGTCGGGCGTCACCTGCGGCACGGTCAAGGCCGTCGACCAGACCGTCACGTACGACAACGGCGTCGTCGTCAACCACCTCATCCAGACCGGAAACATCACTCAGTCCGGGGACAGCGGCGGCGGCCTGTACGACGGTTCGGCCGCGCTGGGACTCGTCAGCGGCGGCAGCGACACCATCAGCAGCTTCTACCCCGTGTCCAACGCCCTCAGCGACCTCGGGGTCCGGCTCGTCGTCGCGGGCACCCCGGGACACACCGTCACCGTGACCAACCCCGGCAACCAGTCGAGCTGGGCCGGTTTCTGGATCTTCCCGGTCCCGGTCCAGGCGAAGGCGAGTGACGGACATCCGCTCGCCTTCGCCGCGGCCGGTCTGCCCGCGGGTCTGACGATCGATGCCGCCACCGGCAGGATCACCGGCACTCCCATCACCGCCGGCACCTACCGCTCCACCGTCACCGCCACCGAGGCCAACGGACCCAGCGGCAGCGCCACGTTCACCTGGTCCGTCAGCGGCTGGTGACCCCAGCGGCTCGGCCGGCAGTACACCGTGGCGCCGTCACCCCACCCTGTGGCGGCGCCACGGGTGTCCCCGAACGGGACCTGGCACCGAGCGGACGTACGCTCCAGGGCGCGGAGACGGGACCAGGCTTCGCGAACTCGCCGGCGCCTACCTGCGCAGCGCTCCGCATCGACGCCGAACCGCTTGCCTCGGGCGTCGCGCGGCGATGAGGATGGGGCCATGCCCACTTTCGCCACCCCCGACGGGACAGAACTCGCCTATCACGTCGTCGGGGAGGGCGAACCGCTGCTCTGTCTGCCCGGTGGACCCATGCGCGCGTCCGCGTACCTCGGCGATCTCGGCGGGCTGTCGAAGCTGCGCCGCCTGATCATGCTCGACCTGCGCGGCACCGGCGGCTCCGGTGTCCCCGTCGACCCGGCCTCGTACCGCTGCGACCGGCAGGTCGGCGATGTCGAGGCCTTCCGCGACCATCTCGGTCTGGAACGCGTCGACGTTCTCGCGCACTCGGCAGCCGGCGACCTGGCGATCCTCCATGCCGCCCAACACCCGCGGCGCATCCGCACCCTCACTCTGATCACCGCCCGGGCCCGCGCCCTCGGTGTCGACTTCACGGAAGAACACCGGCGGGAAGCCGCCGCCCTGCGCACCGCCGAGCCGTGGTTCGGGGCCGCGCACGACGCCTACGAACGGGTCTGGGCCGGTTCCGCCACCGACGCCGACCAGGATGCCATCAGCCCGTTCTTCTACGGCCGCTGGGACAACGCCGCTCAGGCACACGCCGCAGCCGAGGTGGAGCAGAGCAATGACGAAGCCGCGGACCGTTACGCGTCCTCCGGCGCGTTCGACCCTGCCGCGACCCGTGCCGCCATCGCCGCGTCGGACGCCGGAGTCCTGCTCCTCGCGGGCGAACGGGACAGCGGTCCGCTCCCCCGAGTCGCCGCAGACATCGCGGAGTTGTTCCCCCGGGCCGAAGTGGCCGTCCAGCCGGCCGCCGGCCACTTCCCGTGGCTCGACGACCCGCGGCAGTTCACCGGGACCGTCGAGGCGTTCCTGGCCCGAGGCGGTCCAGGAACGCCGTGACGAGCCGGGCGACGACCGTCGCCGCCGGTGTCCGTGACGCCGGAGAGCGAGAAGGCCCAGATCGCGAGGCGGTTGGGGTCGACCCCCGGCAGGCCGCGGCGAACGCCTTCGCGATCCGCCGTTCCCGCAGTTGGACGATCGCCTGCACGAGCAGGTCGTCTACCCCGTCGAAGTGGTGGAGCAGCACTTTGTGGGTGGCGCCGGCCGCTCGCGCGGCACGCCGCAGCGAGAAGTCCACGAGCCCGTTGACCGCGAGGTCCTCGGTGACGCTGTCGAGCAGTTCCTGGCGTCTGGCCTCGCCGCGCGGCGAGCCCGCCGATCGCCGGTAGCCCGTTCGTTCCGATGAGCCGTCGTCGGCAGTGGTGTTCACAGCGACGGTTTCCACGATCACCGGATGCCGCCGCGGTCCGCGGCGCCGGCCGCCGGGCACGGCGACATCTTCCGATTGCGGAGCGGACGCGCGCCGCCGACCCCGAGCCACAGCTGGGTGATCGGGGAGAAGTTACCCATAAGTATGGCGTGACTTCACAAGCTGGTAACAGTAGAACTTGTTCCCATTCCACCGAGAGTGAGGAACGTCACATGAGCGACTCTACCATGCGCGGTAACGGTTCTGGGGGCGTTTCACGCCGTCGGTTCATCGTTGGAACAGGTTCTATTCTTGGAGCCGTGACGCTCTCCGCACGGGTCAGCGCAGCCCAGGCTGCCGCCACCCCCGCGGCCGCCGTGATCGACAACGGCGCCCACGTTCCGGTTCTGGTGATCGGGACCGGCTACGGCGGTTCCGTAGCCGCCCTACGTCTCGCGCAGGCGGGCGTCAACGTGCAAATGATCGAGATGGGCATGGCCTGGGACACCCCAGGCTCGGACGGCAAGATCTTCTGCAACACGACCTCGCCGGACAACCGCTCCTACTGGCTGCGCACCAAGACCAAACAGCCCCTCAGCAACTTCTTCGGCATCCCGATCGACAAGAGCATCCCCCGCTACACCGGGATCCTGGACGCCGAGGACTTCAGCGGCATCACCGTCTACCAGGGCCGCGGCGTCGGCGGCGGTTCGCTGGTCAACGGCGGTATGGCCGTCACCCCCAAGCGCGAGAACTTCGGCGCCATCCTCCCGTCGGTGAACGCCGACGAGATGTACAACACCTACTACCCGCGCGCCAACGCGGGGCTCGGCGTCGGCATGATCGACCCGGCCTGGTTCGACACGACCGACTGCTACCAGTACGCCCGGGTCGGCCGCAAGCAGGCCCAGCGCTCCGGCTTCCCGTTCGTCTTCGTGCCGGACGTATACGACTGGGACTACATGAAGCAGGAGGCGGCCGGCACCGCGACCAAGTCGGCGCTGGCCGGCGAGATCCTGTACGGGAACAACTACGGCAAGAAATCGCTCCAGAAGACGTACATCGCCCAGATCAAGGCGACCGGCAAGGTCACCATCTCGCCGCTGCACAAGGTCACCTCGGTCTCCCCGGCCTCCGGCGGCGGCTACACGGTCCTCATCGACCAGATCAACACCAACGGCGACACCACCGTCACCAAGACCGTGACCGCGGACAAGGTGTTCTTCGCGGCCGGCAGCGTCGGCACCAGCAAGCTGCTGACCAAGCTCAAGGCCACCGGCGCACTGCCCAACCTCAACAGCGAGATCGGCAAGGGCTGGGGCGACAACGGCAACGTGATGTGCGGCCGGGCCAACCACATCTGGGACCCGACCGGCTCGCTCCAGGCGACCATCCCCTGCGGGGGCATCGACAACTGGGCCGCCGGTGGAGCGTTCGCCGAAGTCGCGCCGCTGCCGACCGGGATCGAGACGTTCGCCTCGTTCTACCTGTCGATCACCAAGAACCCGAACCGCGGCACGTTCACCTGGAACGCCGGCGCCAACCGGGTCGACCTGGACTGGCAGACCGCCTGGAAGCAGCCGTCCATCGACATGGCCAAGACGATCTTCGACAAGATCAACGCGAAGGAGGGGACGATCTACCGGACCGACCTGTTCGGCGTCTACAAGATCTGGAACGACACCCTCACGTACCACCCGCTCGGCGGCGCGGTGCTGAACAAGGCCACCGACAACTACGGCCGCCTGCACGGCTATTCCGGCCTGTACGTCATCGACGGCGCGCTGATCCCCGGCAACACCAGCGTCAACCCGTTCGTCACCATCACGGCACTCGCCGAACGGAACATCGAGAAGATCATCGCCACCGACCTGTAGCCCCGGTGCGACGGCATGATGCGACGGCCGCATGCGACCGACCGGCGCGACGGCCCGACGCGGCAGCCCGCCCCGTAGGAGACGACGGAAAGTCCCTCCTACGGGGTATGCGCGAATCCGGGGCCGGCCGGTCGCACCGGGCGGCCCCGGAACACCTCAACCCGTGGGCAGCACGCACACCGCGTCGAGGCCCAGTACGTGGTTGAGCCGGCCGAACGCCAGCCAGGAGCCGATGCTCATGCTCAGCTCCACGATCTCGACCTGGCTGTAGTGCGCGGTCATCCGGTCCCAGAACTCGTCGTCGAGGCCGTGGTGGTCCAGGGCGTAGCGCTCGGCGTACTCGGCGGCGAGGCGGGTGCGGTCGTCGAACGCGTCGGTGGTGCGCCACTCGGTCACCGCGTCGGGGAACTCCTCCTCGACCTTCTCCCCGTCCCGGTCGGTGCGCCAGTCGAGGCAGAACAGGCACCCGTTGATCTGCGCGATCCGCAGCCTGGCGGCCTCGAACTCACGCAGTCCCAGGGTGGTGTGGGCGTACACCGACAGCGAGAAGTTCGCCGCGGCCATCCCGATGCCGGGGACCATGTCGCCCCACACGTACCCGATCGGCTCCTGACCCTCGGGGATGTCGATGTTCATCGTTGCTTCCTTCCGAGTTTGCCGACTGCGGGACGCAGTGGGACGTCGAGTGCGTCGTAGATTCCGGGCTCCGCGTCCACGAGCCAGTCGATGGCGCCGACGAGCCGGCCGACCGCGGTGGCGTTCCCGCCCGCGGACCGGTTCTCGCCCTCGTCACTGGCCTCGATGGTGACCTCGATGCGCGGCCGGCCCTCGATGATCACCCGGTGTGCGCCGGTGCCGTCGGGCGGCGTCGGCCAGTCCGGTGCGCAGGACGGGTGGATTCGGGTGACGTGCTCGATGACGATGCGGGCCTCGCCCTCGACGATGCCCTGCACCTCGAACCGCACCGCGCCCTGGGTGCCGGCTTCGAACTCGCCCATCGTCCTGGTGGTCACGGTGGTCTCGAGCGGCCGCCGGGCCATCGTCTCGCGGATCTCGTCGAGTTCGACGCCGAGTGCTCTGGCCATCATCCGTATCTGACCGCCCCACACCATGGTGGGGATCGTCTCCATCAGCATCAGCGGCTCGTACTCCATCGGCTGGCCCATGCCGACGAGGTAGCGGACCGAGTCGGGCTGCTCGTAGGTGGAGTAGTCGAAGATCTCCTGACAGCGGATCACATCGATGGTGGTGCCGAGTCCGCTGATCAGCAGGGGCAGGACGTCGTTGCCCCAGCCCGGGTCGACACCGGAGGCGAACAGTGAGCCGCCGCCCTCCGCGATGGCGGCCAGTACCGGGTCGCGGAATTCCGGCGGGGCGTTGCGGTGGTCGTAGAGCGGATACAGCGCGGGACTGACGACCACGGCCCCGGCCCGGAGCGCCCGGACGATGTCGTCGAGGGCCTCGTCGGGGCGGATGTCGCCGGATGCCGCGTACACCACTGCCTGGGGACCGGCGGCCAGCACCGCTTCGATGTCGTCGGTCGCCGCGACGCCCAACTGATGGTCGAGCCCGCCGAGGTCGCCCGCGTCGCGGCCGACCTTCTCGGGGTTGTGGACAAGCACGTTCACGAGTTTCAGCGCCGGGTGGGCCTCGACGGCACGGACGGCCGCGCGGCCGACATTTCCGGTGCCCCAGACAACCGTGGAAATCATGCGGCGGAGGGTAGCAAGGGCCATCAACAGTTCATAGGGTCACGCGATCCCGTGCCTGATCAGTATTCCTGCGCCGGCGGCCTGCGGTGCGCGCCCTCCGGGGTGAAGGTGAACGTGCCGGCGAACGGGCCGTCGCCGCCGTCGGCGCGGCGCACCGCCATCACGACCGGCTGGCCGTACATCGGCGCTCCCCCCGGCGGGTTTCCCGGCCGGGTCCCGTTCCACAGGTGGAAGAAGACCATCGGATCCTCGGGGCGCTCGGTGGCGTAGCCCAGCGTCTTCGAGAACTGTGGGTTCGTACCGCCGATGAGCAGCGAGGGCGGCCCGAACGACTCGACGACATCGGTGAACCACTTGTTCTCCGCGCACCAGGCGGGCACCTCGCCGCGCAGCGCCTGGTACTCCTCGGGCGTGAGCGCCCGGTCCAGCTCCAGCCAGCCGTTGCGATGGGCGAACTCGGCGTAGACGGAGGCCGCGGCCTTCTGGTCGCGGTGGTCCGGCAGCAGCAGGGCGAAACCGCCGATGACACCGGTGGCCTGGAACGCGCCACTCGCCCGGAGCGCCTGGTTCTCGTCCCCCCAGGCCTGTTCGCGGTCGTCCACGAAGGCCAGGTGGTCGAGCAGGGTCCGCAGGGCGATCTCCCCGCCGAACATCTCCGGCCGGGGCAGGGCGGCGTTCAGCCGCCCGACCAGGTACTCGCGGATCTCCGCCGCGGAGCGCGTGGCCTCGGTCGTGGCATCGGTTGGCTTCATGTCCGAAGCTTCCCAGATGAACGGGGTGCATGATCGCGGCGACGTGCACGGGCGCCCGGACGCCCCCGGCCGGCGGCGAACCGCGCTCGTCACGGAGCCACCGGCTACTGGAGCGCCTCCAGGATGGTGGCGTTGGCGAGTCCGCCCGCCTCGCACATGGTCTGCAGGGCGAACCGCGCGCCCCGCTGCCCCATGGCGTTGACGAGGGTGGTCATGAGGCGGGTGCCGCTGGCGCCGAGCGGGTGGCCGAGCGCGATGGCGCCACCGTTGACGTTCACCTTGGCGGGGTCGGCCCCGGTCTCCTGCAGCCAGGCCAGGACCACACTGGCGAAGGCCTCGTTGACCTCGAACAGATCGATGTCGTCCAGTCCGAGTCCGGACCGGCGCAGCACCTTCTCGGTGGCGGGGATGACTCCGGTCAGCATCATCAGCGGGTCCGAGCCCGTGACGGCGAAGCTGTGCAGCCGGGCCTTGGGCCGCAGTCCCAGCCGGGCGGCCGTTTCGCTGGACGTGATCAGGACGGCGGAGGCGCCGTCGTTGACCGGGCTGCTGTTTCCGGCCGTCACCGACCAGTTGATCTGCGGGTACCGCTCGGCGAAGGCGGGGTCGGCGAAGGACGGGCGGAGGCCGGCGAGCACTTCCGGCGTCGTGCCGGGACGGACGGATTCGTCGGTGTCGACCACACCGGTCTCCGTGGTGACGGGGGCGAGTTCGGCGGCGAAGCGACCGTCGGCGTGGGCGGCGGCCGCGCGACGGTGGGACGTGGTGGCGAAGGCGTCCATCTGATCGCGGCTGATGGACCACTTCGCGGCGATCAGCTCGGCGCTGATGCCCTGCGGGACGAGCCCGTCGGGGTAGCGGGCGGCGATCCCGGGGCCGAACGGGTCGGCGCCCGCGGGCACGTTGGACCACATCGGCACCCGGCTCATCGACTCGACGCCACAGGCCACGACCAGGTCGTAGGCCCCGGCGAGAACTCCCTGGGCCGCGAAGTGCACGGCCTGCTGCGAGGAGCCGCACTGACGGTCAACCGTGGTCGCCGGCACGGACTCCGGGAACCCGGCCGACAGCCAGGCGTAACGGGTGGTGTTCATGGCCTGCTCAGCCACCTGGTCGACACAGCCGCCGACCACGTCGTCGACGAGCGCGGGATCCACGCCGGCGCGGTCGATGAGAGTGCGCAGGGTGTGGGCGAGCAGCTCGACCGGGTGCACACCGGCGAGCGTGCCCGTCGGCCGGCCCTTTCCGATCGGCGTGCGGACGGCTTCGACGATGACGGCGTCGCGCATGGCGGTCGCCTCCTCAACTCTCGAGAGCTCTGGCAGCAGCTCTCGGGCGCGATCAGTTAGTTGGAAAACTGGATTCACCATAGCGCCATAGGTTGGATTCGCAAACCCACCTGGTCTAGGCTGGCCGTATGACCACATCGCGCCCGTGCTCGATCGCCGACGCGCTCGGCATGATCGGCGAGAAGTACTCCTTGCTGGTGCTGCGCGAGGTCTTCTTCGGCGTCCGGCGCTTCGACGCCATCGCCCGCAACACCGGAGCCCCGCGCGACATCCTCGCCGCGCGGCTGCGCCGCCTGGTGGAGGTGGGCGTCCTGGAGAAGAGCCTCTACAACGAGCGGCCGCCCCGGTTCGAGTACGTCGCGACCGAGGCCGGCCGCGACCTGCGCCCGGTGCTCCTCATGCTGATGCACTGGGGCGACCAGCATCTGACGGACCTGCCCCCGACCGTCTTCCAGCACTCCTGCGGCGCCGACCTCGATCCCGCCGTCGTCTGCCGCGACTGCGGCGAGGAAGTGCGCAGCACCGACCTCACCGCCCGGTTCCAGGTCCCGGGCTGGAGCGCCGAGGGCGCGGCCTGACCCGCCTCCCGTACGGGCCGGCTTCCGTGACCGCGGAAGCCGGCCCGTACGCATGCCGTTCCGGCCAACCTGCGGTGGCGCCCGGAGGTGGTTCAGTGCGCGGAGCACCTGCTGGGCTGGCGGGAGGTGAGCCTCTTCGGATATTGGTCTAGTCCTATCTTGGTCCAGACCATTGACATGCCGCCTGCTCAAGGGGTCCCATACTCAAAGCCGCCCCGCACCAAGGGAATTGGCGGTCACCCCCCTCACAGCTTGGACAAGCATGAGAAGCATGCGCTCCCTCCGCGCGGTCCTCACCGCGACCGTCACCGCTGTGGCCGCCGTTGGCCTGGCCGCGCTCAGCGGCGGCACGGCTCAGGCGGCCACTCCCCTGCCGGCCCACGTCTTCGCCCCCTACTTCGAGGCATGGACCGGCGAGAGCCCCGCCGCCCTGGCCGCCCAGTCCGGTGCGAAGCACCTGACGATGGCGTTCATCCAGGCGGCGACCAAGGGCTCCTGCACGGTGTACTGGAACGGCGACAGCGGGATGCCGATCGCCGCCGCCAACTTCGGCGCCGACATCAAGACCATCCAGGGCAGGGGCGGCGACGTCATCCCCTCGTTCGGCGGCTACACCGCCGACAGCACCGGCACCGAGATCGCCGACAGCTGTACCGACGTCAACCAGATCGCCGCCGCGTACGAGAAGGTCATCACGACCTACGACATCTCGCGGCTCGACATGGACGTCGAGGTCGACTCGCTGGACAACACCGCGGGCATCGACCGGCGGAACAAGGCCATCAAGCTCGTCCAGGACTGGGCGGCCGCCAACGGCCGCAAGGTCGAGGTCTCCTACACACTCCCCACGACCACCAGCGGTCTCGGCGCGACCGGGCTCGCGGTGCTGCAGAACGCGGTCGCCAACGGCGCGCGGGTCGACGTCGCGAACCTCATGACGTTCGACTACTACGACAACGCCACCCACAACATGGCGAACGACACCCAGACCGCCGCCACTGGCCTGTACAACCAGCTCGCGAGGCTCTACCCGGCCAAGACGGCCGCCCAGCTCTGGGCCATGGTCGGCATCACCGAGATGCCGGGCGTCGACGACTTCGGGCCGGCCGAGACCTTCACGGTGGCCAACGCCACCCAGGTCTACAACTGGGCGGTCTCCAAGGGGATCAACACCCTCTCGTTCTGGGCACTGCAGCGTGACAACGGCGGCTGCCCGGGCGGCGCGGCCGCCGACAACTGCTCCGGCATCCAGCAGAACACCTGGGACTTCACCCACATCTTCGCGCCCTTCACCAGCGGTACCACGACCCCGGCCAACGACTTCTCGGTGACGGCCACCCCCGCCTCCGGGTCCGTGGTCGCGGGCGGTTCGGCCACCAGCACGGTGAAGACCGCGGTGACGGCGGGCCAGGCGCAGACCGTCGGCCTCACCGTCAGCGGGGCCCCCGCGGGTGTCACCGCCTCGCTGAGTCCCACCTCGGTGACGGCGGGCGGCTCCTCGGCGCTCACCCTCGCGACGACCACGGCGACCGTGTCGGGTACGTACACCATCAGCGTCACCGGTTCCGGTACCTCCGGCAGCCACACGGCGACCTACACCCTGACCGTCACCGGCGGGACGGGCCACCAGTGCACCGCCGCCGCCTGGGCCACCGGCGCCGTCTACACCAACGGCATGCAGGTCTCCCACAAGGGCCACACCTGGAAGGCCAAGTGGTGGACCACGGGCGAGGAGCCCGGCACCACCGGCGAATGGGGCGTCTGGCAGGACCTCGGCGCCTGCTGATCCCGACAACCCAGTCACACGTGGTGCTGCCCGGCGGATGTCGCATCCTGCCGGGCAGCACCACGTCCGGGGCCGAACCACCCGGGGTGATTGACGCCCCGTGAGGCGTGCGATTTCCTGTTCCGATGTCCAAGCTCCGCATCGAACAGGTCGGCGGCGAGGCCGCCGTCGAGGACTGGCAGCACGTCCACAACCTGATCATCCCGACCGGCCCGCTGTCCCTCGACGACGTGCGCGAACGCGTGCGGCGCAACCGGTTGGACGTCGCGTATCTCGGCGACGTTCTGGTGGGCTGCTCGACGGTGCGCCCGCCCGCGGACGACACCTCGACGGCGACGGTGATCGCCCGAGTGCTGCCCGCTCACCGCGGGCAGGGGTTCGGCGGGGAGATCTACGCGGAGGGGCTCGTCCAGGCGCGGAAGCTGGGCGCCGAGGTGATCGAGACCATCGTCCTGGCGTCCAACCCGGACGGGCTGCGGTTCGCGCTGGCGCACGGATTCGTCGAATTCGAGAGGTACGTGCTGCCGGGCGACACCATCGCCTACATCACGCTGAGGCTGTCCTGACCAGGCGTCAATGCTTTCGGGCTCACGGCACGGCGTCGATGGCGACGCTCGGGTTCATCGTGTCGAAACACACCCTGTCCGACGCCGGGTCCAGGTAGAACGCACCCGGGTAGTTGTCCCGCGTCATCTCGAGGTCGAAGGACGCTCCTCCGACCGGACCTTGTCCCGGTCCGCGTTCTCCACCGAGGAACCGCAGGCCGCGAGAACGGCCACCATGCCGAGCAGGAGCACACCACGACGCCCCGGAGCCGCTCCGCGCAGTGCGTTCACCGGAGCAGTCCAGCGACGGCCGTTTCACCCCACCGGGCGCCGCCGGCGGAGTCGGCCTACAACAGAGGCATGAGGACACACGAGCTTCCCGACGGACAGGGCAACGTGAGCATCGAGGCGGCCGACGAAGCGACGGTCGCCGCCATCGAGGAACTGCTGCGCCTGCACTTCCGTGCGGGTCCCGCCGTGCGTTACAGCGAGTACCACGCCATCTCGGTCCCTCACCGCGCGGTTCACCACCTCACGCTGACGCTGGACACCCGGGGCTCCACGCAGCCCTGACCGGATCCCGCTCCCGGGCGGAGGCTTGCGTTTGCGCGCGGCGTGAACAGAATCAGCAGGTGCAGATCCTGTCGTTCCCCGAAGAGGCCACCCCGTCCGAGCTGCGTGTCCAGGTGCTGGAGCTCCAGCACCAGGCGTGGCCGGCCGGGAATGCCCTGCCGGTCCCCGCCGAGGCGCCGACCCATGATCCAGCGCTTCGGCCGCTGTCGATGCTGCTCGTGGCGGACGGCACGGTGCTGTCCGCGCTGGACATCCTGTCCAAGGAGATCGTCCACGCGGGTCGGCGCCATGCCGTGGGCGGGCTGAGCACGGTGGTGTCGCGCCAGGCCACGCGCGGTCACGGCCATGGCCGGCGCCTGGTGGCCGCCGCCCGGGAGGCGATGCCCGCTCAGGGCCTGGACCTGGGGTTGTTCACCTGCGACCGGCCGCTCCAGGCGTTCTACGAGAGCGCCGGCTGGCAGCTGCTCCCCGGGGCCGTGCTCGTCGGAGGAACGCCGCAGGCTCCCTTTCCGAGCGACCAGCCGGGCTTCGGCAAGATCACCATGGCGGACTTCTTCTCGACCGCGGGACGGCAGGCGCGGGATGCGTTCGCCCACTCCCGCATCGAGCTGTACCCGGGCGAGATCGACAAGCTCTGGTGACGTTCCCCCGGGTCCGCTGACGGCATGCATGCGGGCTATGCGGCACATCGGGCGCACACTGGAGCCATGCCCCTACCCGCAACGCACCAGTGCCGTACCTGTTCCACCGACGCCACCGACGGAGCGACGCTGCACGAGGACCTCGTCGTGGGCGCTCCCCTGTCCATGGAAGCACTCGACGAGGCGCAGCGCCTGGACCGGTTCGCCCGCAAGTACGCCCATGACGGCTGCCGGGTGACGGAAGTCCGCCAGGTCCCTTCCGGCAGCACCAGCGGCTACGCATGGTCCGTCCGCTTCCTCGACCAGGCCTGAGAAAGCCTCCGGCCCACCCCGCACCCGGCCCAACCCGTACCCGGTCCACCCCGTACCGGCCCGGCCTTCGCACGGTCCGGCCGGTGGCGCGGATTTTCGACGTCATGACGGCTGACGGTCCTGCCGGACACGGGCGTGAAAGTGCATGTCATGCCAGCCGTCGGCGTGCAGCGCCGCTCCGCGGCGGATTCCCTCCTCCTCGAAACCGGCCTTGACCGCCACCCGGCACGACGCCTGATTGGCGGTCGAGTGCTGCAGCTCGATGCGGTGGAACCCGCCCTCCCCCAGCGCCCAGCGCGTCAGCACCGTGACCGCGCGGGGGCAGAGCCCACCACCGCGTGCCGACGGCACCGTCCAGTAGGCGAGTTCGGCCTTGCCGTCCGCCAAGGCCAGGGACTTCAGGGCGATACGGCCCAGCAGCGCGTCACTCGTGGCATCGACGATCGCCCAGTGCCCTTCCCTCTCGTCCCGCCAACCGCTCTGCCACCCTCTGATCCACTCCCGCGCCTCGTCCACGGAATCGGCTCGCCGCACATGCCAGCGCTGGATCGACGGATCCTGGAACGCGTCCCGCACGGCCTCGGCGTCGGCGAGCAGCCAGGGGCGGAGGGACGCGTCGGCGCCGACCGGCAGAACCGGCTGGCCGGAGGCGGCGAGAGCACCGGTGGGTATCGCGGGAGCGACCAGAAAGGGCATGGGCGGCATTCTTCCAGCACCGTTCAGGGCCCTCGCTGCACCGTGAGCCGCGCACGGGCCCCGCCTCACGGCCAGCCCGCCCCCGGCACGTCGACCTCGACACCGAGCACCTGACCGCTGCCCGGAGCCACCAGTTCGGACATGCCCCGCCATTCCGCCGCCACCATGAACAGCGTCGTCCCGTCCGGTCCGCCGAGCGCGCAGGCGAAGCCGCCGCGGTCCAGCTCGACGACCCGCAGCACCTCACCGCCCTCGGCGACGCGCACGCATCGCCTGCCGGGCACATCGGCGTACCAGACCGCGCCCTCGGCGTCGGTGCAGATGCCGTCGGGGGTGCCCTCGCCGAGGTCGGCCCAGACGCGCCGGCCGGACAGCCCGCCGTCCGCGCCGATGTCGAAAGCCACCAGGCCGTGCCGGTACGAGTCCGCGACGATCAGGGTGGAGTTGTCGGCCGTCACCGCCATCCCGTTGGGGAACATGATGTCGTCGGCCACCTGGCGCACCGACCCGTCCGCCGCCGCCAGAAAGACGAACCCGGGTTCGACCGCCTCGCCGGCCAGCGGATCGAAACCGACGCGGTTGACGTAGGCGTTGCCTCGGCCGTCCACCACGATGTCGTTCCATCCCGGCATGCCCAGCTCCGCGTGGACCACCAGCGACTGATCGGGCTCCCGGCGCAGCAGCAGTCCATCGGGGGACGAGACGATCACCAGCCGGCCGTCCGGGAGCCAGGCCGTACAGAGCGGCAGGGACTTCACGCGGGCGATCACCTCGCTGCGGCCCTGGAGGTCCACGGCGACGACCTCGCCCGCGGACCAGTCGGAGAAGTACAACCGGTCACCGTGCCAGCGCGGCGACTCGAGCAGCCCCCGCCCGGAAAGCAGCGTCCGCACCTCGTTCATCCGTCTCACAGCCCTTCGTCCGCGCCGACACGGCCCGCCGGCGTCCCACCCTCCATACGAACGGGGCCCGGCCGAATCGACACTCCCCGAACAGCCGGTTGCGGTGCCCGCGTCACCGTCCGTAGCGCCAGGGCATGAGCAGCCTCGTGACGCACCGGCGGCGGGTCCATGACGAGGGTCCGCCAGCCCGCTTCCGGCCTACGAATCCGCAGCTCTGCGCTGTCTGCGGAGCCGGTCAGGCGAGTGTGCGAGCCCCTTGGCGCGATGACGCGGCGTAACCGTCGATGGCCGTGGACGCTCCCCCGGGCCAGGTCCTCGCCGGGCCGACCCCCCACCGCGCGGGTACCGTTCAAGATGTGTTCAGTTCCCGTGCAGGACGACACGCGGATGTATGGCGCCCTCCAGCCGGGACGCCATGAGCTGGGCGCTCATGGCGGTCGACCCGACGAGCGGGGCCTCCCTTCTCGCGGCCTTCGGCGCACTGGCCGTGCTGGTGGTGGTCTTCGCCGAATCGGGTCTGCTGGTGGTCGGCTTCTTCCTGCCCGGCGACACCCTGCTCTTCCCCGCCGGAGTGCTCTGTGCCGGCGGCGTCGAATCAGGTCCGCACCTGTCCCTGTGGCAGGTGCTCCTCTGTGCCGCCGTCGGGTCGATCGCCGGCGCGCAGGTCGGCTTCCTCCTGGGGCGGCACGGCGGTCGCGCGGCGCTGGCCCGCAGCCGGAACGAACGGCTGAAGTCGGCGGTGTCCCGCTCGGACGAGCTGCTGCGCCGCTACGGATACCGCAAGGTGATCGTGATCGGCCGCTTCATCCCCGTGGTCCGTACGGTGCTGAGCCCGCTGGCGGGCGCGCTGAAGGTGCCGGTGCGCACGTTCACCCTCTGGCAGATCGTCGGGGGCCTGGCCTGGTCGCAGAGCCTCGTGCTGGCCGGCTACTGGCTGGGGAACGCCGTACCGGGCATCGAGCGCTACCTGCTGCTGATCGTCGCGCTGATCGTCGCCGTCTCGCTCCTTCCGCTGCTGTTCGAGGCCCGTGGACGTTCCCGGTCCCGGTGACGGGCCCCCGGTGACCTGTCCCGACGACCCGTCCCGATGACCGGCCCTGGTGGCCGCCCCCGGTGACCCGTCGCAGCCCGGCCCACGGCGCCCCCGCGTCTCGACGGTGAAGATCCCTCCGGTCCGCCGGCGGTGCCCGGCTCGGCGCGGGGTCTGTCGAATCTGTTGACAGTGTTCGGGCATTGGAAGAAACTCCCCCGGGAGAGCGCTCTCCAGCACTCATGGCGTCATTATCCGAACCCACAACAGCCCGCAGTAGCAGGCCGAACCAGCCCACAGCCGCCGCACCGTCGTCGGGCTCATGACGGCGTGGCGGTGGCAAGAGGCATCACACCCCACCCCACGGAGATGTGCATGAGCCTCCTGTCTCTCCTCCTTCACCACCTCGCACGGCGCCGACGGCTGATCGCGGTGGTTCTCGCGGCGGTCCTCGCGACCGGCGGCGCCCTCGGCGCCATGAACGTCACCGCAAACGCGGCCACCACCCTGCTGTCGCAGGGCAAGCCCGCGACCGCGTCCTCGACGGAGAACGCGGGCACCCCCGCATCGGCGGCGGTCGACGGCGATGCCGGAACCCGCTGGTCGAGCGCCGTCGCCGACCCGCAATGGCTGCAGGTCGACCTCGGCTCCACCCAGGACATCACCCAGATCGCCCTCAACTGGGAGGCCGCCTACGCCACGGCGTTCCGGATCCAGGTCTCCGGCAACGGCACCACCTGGACCGACGCCTACTCCACCACCACCGGCCCGGGCGGCCACCAGACCCTCGACGTGACCGCCTCCGGGCGCTACGTCCGCCTGTACGGGACCACCCGGGCGACCGGGTACGGCTACTCCCTGTGGGAGTTCCAGGTCTACGGAACCGGCGGCGGCACGCAGCCCGGCACCTGCGGCACCGACAACGCCGCCCTGAACCGTCCGGCGACCGCGTCGTCGACCGAGAACGGCGGTACACCGGCAGCAGCGGCGGTCGACGGAAACGTGGGAACCCGCTGGTCGAGCGCCGCCACCGACCCGCAGTGGCTGCAGGTCGACCTCGGCTCCGTACAGGACGTCTGCCAGGTCTCGCCGACCTGGGAGACGGCGTACGCCACGGGCTTCCAGATCCAGGTCTCCGACACCGGTACCGGCAACTGGACCACCCTCTACACCACCGCCGCCGGCGGCGGCGGAACCCAGAACCTGACGGTCAGCGGCACCGGCCGCTACGTCCGGATGTACGGCACGGCGCGCGCCACCGGCTACGGCTACTCGCTGTGGGAGTTCGCGGTGCACACCGGCGGTTCCGGAGGCCCCGGTGATCCGGGCGACCCGGGCGGCGCGGTCATCTCCGCGTACCAACAGGTCTCGGCCTCCTCGTGGGAGGGCGCCAACGCTCCCGCGGCGGCGCTGGACGGGCGCACCAACACCCGCTGGTCCAGCCTGTACACCGACAACCAGTGGCTGCAGGTCGACCTCGGCGGCCGGGCCACGGTCAGCGGCATCTCGCTGAACTGGGAGTCCGCCTACGCCACTGGCTACCACCTCGACGTGTCCGACGACGCCACCACCTGGTCGCCGCTCTACAGCACGACCAGCGGCAAGGGCGGCGTCGAGAACCTCACCGTCAGCGGCAAGGGCCGCTACGTCCGGCTGACCGGCACCGCCCGCGCCACCGGCTACGGCTACTCGCTGTGGGAGTTCCAGGTTCTCGGCACGGTCGACACGTCCACCGCCACCCCGCCGCTGCTCTCCGGACCCACCAAGGCACCGGCCACGGTGAACCAGTTCGCGCTGGCCGCGCCCGCGGACAAGGCCATGGTCACGAACACCCGCCGGCCGGCGCTCTCCTGGGCCGGCGTCGCGGGGACCGCCCACTACGAGGTCTGGCTCAACATCAGCCGCACCGACTACGACTTCGCCGCCTCGGGCAGCCTGCTCGACCTCTATACCAAGGTCGCCGAACCGACCGGCGCCACGTACACCCCGACCTGGGACATCAGCGACCGGTGGACCTACCAGTGGTTCGTCGTCGCGGTGAGCGGCTCCGGCGCGCGCACCACCTCCGACATCCGCACCTTCAGCGTCTACCTGCCCGACATCGAGACCGTGAACGACGGCGTCGCCATCGTCAACGGCGCCCGGGACCTCAACAAGAACGGCACCATCGAGCCGTACGAGGACTGGCGCCGGCCGGTCGGCACCCGGACCGCCGACCTCCTGAGCCGGATGACGCTGGAGGAGAGGCCTTCCAGATGTTCTACAACGTCCAGTCCTACCCGATGTCGGGCTGGCACTTCGGACCGGCCCAACCGGCCGACCTGCACAACGTGCTGGTCTCCACGGCGGCCACCCGGCTGGGCATCCCGCCCGTGTCCGCGGGCGACACCACCGCCGGCTACCAGACCACGTACCCGCTGCAGAGTGCGCTGGCCGCGGGCAAGGACTATCCGCTCGACTACCGGCTGGGGGACATGCAGCGCAAGGAGGAGCTGGAGGTCGGCGCACGCGGCACGCTCTCCCCGCTCGCCGAGGTCGGCACCAAGGTGCTCTATCCGCGCATCCAGGAGGGCGGCGGCGAGAACGCGGACGTCGCGGCTGCCCAACTGCGGTCGCAGGTCGCCGGGTTGCAGGGCGGCCCGGAACTCAACCCGGGCTCCGTCCTCGCCACCGTCAAGCACTGGCCCGGCGAGGGCGCCGGGGGTGAGGCGGGCATCGTCTACGACGCGGTGACGATCAAGTACCACATGATCCCGTTCCGGGCCGCGATCGAAGCCGGAGCGGTCAACATCATGCCGGGGTACGCGGGCAGCTCGTATCTCGACCCGGGCGGCCCCGGCGCGGGCGACAGCGCAAAGATCCTCAACTACCTGCGGCAGAACATCGGTTACACCGGCCTGATCACCACCGACTGGCTGCCCTCCGGCGCCTGGGTGAACGCCGCCAACGCCGGCTCCGACGTGATGGGCGGCGCCGACCCGGGCGCCGTCGGGTTCACCATGGCCGGCTTCGAGGCCCAGGTACCGCTCGCGCGGATCAACGACGCGGTGACGCGGATCCTGCGGCTGAAGTTCGAACTCGGCATCTTCGACCACCCCTACGGCGACCCCGTCAACGGCCCCTACCGGTTCCACCAGCCGTCCTACACCGCCCTCGCCAACCAGGCCGCGCGCGAGTCCAACACCCTGCTCAAGAACAACGGCGTGCTCCCGGTCAAGCTCACTGCGGGGGACAACATCGTCGTCGCCGGCGCCCGCGCCACCGACGGCGCCGCGTGCTGCATCTGGTCCAGTTACTTCCACCCGGACTACGGTTCACTCACTCCGCTGGAGGCCATCCGGGCCAGGGCCGCCAAGGCCAGCGTCAATGTCTACCAGGACACCGGCCCCGCACCGAAGCTCGCCGTCGTGGCCGTCGGAGAGCCGTCCTACACCCACGCCACCGCGTGGGTGGACACCCAGCCCTATCTCCCGCCGGATCAGCTCGCCGTCATCCAGAACTTCAAGAACCAGGGGATTCCGGTGGTGGTCGTCCTGACCCTGCCCCGGCCGATCGTGATCAGCGACTGGAACGGTCTGGCGGACGCCATCGTGGTGACCTATCGCGGTGGCGAGGAGACCGGCCCGGCTACGGCCGGTCTGCTCTTCGGCGACTACACCCCCAGGGGGAAGCTGCCCTGGCAACTGCCCCGAAGCCTGGACCAGGTCCTCAAGCCCGGCGGCACCGACACGGTCGCGGACGCGAACGAGAGCTGGGACCTGCCCTACGACCTCGGCGCCACGGACGCCCAACGCGCCGAGATCCGCGCGAAGATCGACGCCGGACAGCCGGTGCCGACCACCTACGGAAACCCGCTCTATCCCTACGGCGCCGGACTGACCGGCTGGAACTAGCGCCGCGGAACACAGAACCGTGACGGCCGTACCGCTCCCTGCGGTGCGGCCGTCGCAGCGTTTGCCTGCGGAAGGTGAGTGAGGGGTCGTCGGCACGGCGCGCCAGGTACTCGTCGCGGAGGAGGCCCGGTTCCGGTCGGCGACGCGGGCCCGCGGTGCTGCCCGGGGCGTCCGTTTTCTCGGCCGCCGGAGTTATGACACACCCATCATGACAGGTCAGAGGGCATTTTCGTAGGACGAACAGCACGTCCGGGGAACCTTGTCCGGCCCCCTCGAGAACTCCCACAATCGCCCTCATGAATCACTCCCAGAACGTCGATCACGAATCGGTCCTACGAGCACGCGCGATCCTGCTCGGCTCCGGCAGAATCGGCCTTCACGAGGAGATCCGGGCGTACCGAGTGCTCGCCCAAGTGGGACCGCTGACCTATCTGCCGAAGCTGGTCCGGGCACTTCTGATGCTCAGTCACCTGGAGTTCCGGGACCGGCCGGAGATCCAGCTGAACCTGATCGCCGAGGCGCTCACCGCCGTGCGCAGGCTGGACGCGTCGGAACCGAAGCGAACCGAGCTGCTGATCGAGACCCTGAACGACTACCAGCACCAGCTGTACACGCTCGGCCGGCGGGCGGAGGGCTTCGCCGTTCGCGAGGAGATGGCTCTGACCGGACGCAGGGCGTTCAAGGACGGCGAGGTGGACAGCCCCGTGTTCGGGTGCGGGCCGCTGGCGGCCGGGCTGGCCGAGGAGGGCCGTCACCTCGAAGCGGCGCAGCTGTACGGGGAGATGGTCGAGGCCGTTCGGTCGGGCGGCGATCCGTCGGACGGCCGCCTCTGGTGGCCGATGGTCGAGTGGTCGGCCGAGCTCGACGCCGCCGGACTGCACGATGCGGCGATCGACGCGTTCACCGAACTCTCGGCCGCCGGCCGTGCGGAGCTGGAAGGCGGCCGCTCGTCGCTGTCCATCAGGGTGTGGGAGCTGGTCCGGCTCGCTCAGCTGCTCGACGCCCGGGCGCGGCACGATGAGGCCCGTACAGCGCGAGGGGACGTTCTCACCCTGCTGGCCGAGTTGGCCGCGACCGGTGAACGCAAGAGCTGGAGCAATATCGTCGACTGGTGGACCGTCCTGCTGGGCCTGTCGGGACGAGCGGACGAACAGCCGGCGCCCGGCGAGCCGGCACCGCCGTTCGGCTCGCCCGACGGCTGGTCGCCCGACATCAGGCGCGCCTATGTCGAGGGGCGTACCGCACTGGAGGAGACCGTCGCCGTCCTCACTCCCCTGGCCCGGCGCGACCCGCGCCGTCATCTGGCCGAACTGATCACCGTTCAGCGCAGGTTGACCATCCGGTCGGCCGTTCACCAGCGGGGGCATCACTACCGGTTCATGGAGAACCTGCGGCCCCTGTTCGACGAGGGAGTGGCACTGGCCCGCCGGTCGGCCGGGCTGGGCGAGGACCAGGGCCCTGACCTTCTCGCCAGGGCTCTCACCGACCGATCGACCCTGCTGGTCGCGGGCAAGCAGTACGCCGAGGCGCACGACGACTTCCAGGAGGCCGCCGCCCTGCTGGGATGAGCTCCGCCGGGTGAATCACGGGTCGGATCGCGCTCGCTGATGCAGGACCGCGTCAGCTGATGCTGGATCGCGCCCGCTGATGCGGATTCGGTCGTAGTCCGGATAGTCCCATTCCAGATCGATGTCCGCCGAGGGCGCGACGGCACGGACCGCCTCCGTGCCGTCGCGCTCGAGTGGTCCCGTGTGCCCTCAGTCGGTGGTGTGGGGGCGGGTGAGGCCCAGGTCGTAGGCGAAGATGACGGCCTGGATCCGGTCGCGGGCGGCGATCTTCGCGAGCACGCGTCCGACGTGGGTCTTGACGGTGGACTCCGCCAGCACCAGCCGCTCGGCGATCTCCGCGTTGGTCCAGCCCCGGCCGATGGCGACCAGGATCTCCCGTTCGCGTCCGGTGAGGGTGCGCAGCCTGGGGTCGTCCTGCGGCTCGTGGTCCTGGAGGTGGCCGGGCAGATGGTGGGCGTAGGCGTCGAGGAGGCGCCGGGTGAGGGCCGGGGCGATGACGGCGTCGCCCGCGGCGACAGCGCGGATGCCCGCCAGCAGTTCCTCGGGGCGCGCGTCCTTGAGCAGGAAGCCGCTGGCTCCGGCGCGCAGCGCGGTGTGGGCGTACTCGTCCAGGTCGAAGGTGGTCATGACCAGGACGCGGGAACGTCCGCCGGTGGCGACGATGCGGCGGGTCGCCTCGATACCGTCCATGCCGGGCATCCGCACATCCATCAGGACGACGTCGGGGCGCAGTTCGGCGGCCTGGCGTACGGCGTCGGCTCCGTGCGCGGCCTCACCGACCACGTCGGTGTCCGGGACGGACTCCAGCAGCATGCGGAAGCCCAGACGCTGCATGGGCTGGTCGTCCACGATGAGGACGGTGGTCATGAGGTCTCCGAGAGGACGGTGGTCATGAGGACTCTCCGATGAGGACGGCGGTCACGAGGTCTCTCCCGGGGGACCGGTGAGCGGGGTGAGGTCGAGGGTGACCTGTACGGTCCATCCTCCGCCGGGCCGTGGTCCGGCGGCGATGCTCCCGCCGTACAGCGCGGCGCGTTCCGCCATGCCCGCGAGGCCGTGTCCCTCCTGGTTCGCCGGAGCGGGCCGCCCGTTCCCGGTGGGCGGCCCGGTGTCGTCGGCGCTGATGCGCAGCTGTGTGCCGTCGACGGTGAGGGCGAGTCGCACCTCGGTTTCGGCGCCGGCGTGCCGGAGCGAGTTGGTGAGCGCCTCCTGCACGATCCGGTAGGCCGTCAGCTGTACACCGCGGTCCAGGGCGTCCAGTTCCCCGATCGTGCGGTAGCGGACCTTGGGGCCGGCGGCCCGGATACGGGCGCACAGGGCGTCGATGTCCGCGATGCCGGGCTGCGGGCTGAGTTCGGGCGCGTCCGTCCGATCGCGCAGCACACCGAGCATGCGCCGGAGTTCGCCCAGGGCCTGCCGGCCGGTCTCGCCGATGAGTTCCAGTGCTTCCTTGCCCCGCTCAGGAGCGATGAGGGCCGCGTACGCACCACCGTCGGCAAGTGTGATCATGACGGACAGGTTGTGGCCGACGATGTCGTGCATCTCGCGTGCCACCCGCGTGCGTTCGCCGGCGGCGGCCAGTTTGCTGCGCTGGTCCCGTTCGATCTCCAGGCGGGCCGCGCGCTCGCGCAGGCCCGCGAGCTGGGACCGGCGGATGCGCACCGCAAGGCCAAGTGCCAGCGCCGCGGTCACCGCGCTGAACAGGAAGAACAGCGCGTCCCCGACGGACACCGCCTCCGAGACCCGCACGGACACCAGCCCCAGAACGCCGGCCATGGCGGCGCAGGCCCAGGGCAGATGCCGCAGTCGCCCGTGCAGTGCCAGGCTGTACAGGGCGATGAGCAGCGCCACGTCGGCGCGCAGCCAGGCCCCCAGCAGCCACTGGATCAGGAACACGGCCAGCACGGCGGCGAAGGTCGCCGAGGGCATACGGCGCCGCCACAGCAGGGGCAGCACCAGCCCGGCCTGCAGGGCCAGCACCCCGGCCACCGGCAGGTGCGTGAACCTCACGGCCATCTCGTGCCGGTCGCCGTCGTGCACCAGGTCCGCCGCGCCGAACAGCAGGAAGACCCCGACCGCCACGGCCGTGTCCAGCACCCACGGACGCCGCAGGTCGGCCGCGCGCAGGCGCTGGACGACCCGGGTCAGCGCGATCACCAGCGGGTGTCCCCACAGCGGATCGGGTTCCGCGGGAGGGAGCGGGCGCGCGGAGGGGTCAGCTCCGGCGGGGAGGTCGGTGGTCACGGGGGTCACCTGCCCATCGTGGGCCAACGGCGCCGGCACGGCACCCGAGCTGCCGGGCGACGCGCCGACGCCGTGATCCCGGGTCGTCGGCTTCGGCAGGGTCAGGCGTCGGTGCGCATCAGGCGCCAGGAGGCACCTGCCATCGCCAGTCCGGTCCAGGCCAGGAAGACCAGCAGCCCGGCCGCAGGAGTCAGCGTGTGCGCCTCGTGGTGCAGGGCGAACATCGATGCTCCGGCCTCGCTGGGCAGATAGGGCCTGACGTGGTCCTGCCAGGAGCTGGGCAGCAGCGAGATGAGTCCGGGGACCAGCATCAGCGAACCGACCAGGACCGAGATGCCGCCGGCCACCGATCGCAGCAGCGCGCCCAGGGCCGTTCCCAGCACACCGATCAGACCGAGGTAGAGGCCGGCCGCCAGCAGGCTGCGCACCACACCCGGGTCCGAGATCGAGAGGGCCGCGGGCGTGCCCGAGACGATTCCGCTGCCGAAGAGGAAGGCGATGAACGCTCCCACGGTGCCGACCACCAGGGCGACCGCGCCGAAGACGGCCGACTTGGACCAGAGCACCGGCAGCCGGCGCGGTACCGCGGCCAGCGTGGAGCGGATCATGCCGGTGGAGTACTCGCCCGCGGTCACCAGGACGCCCAGGACACCGAGTGCCAACTGCGCGAAGTTCGTGCCGAACAGGGACAGGCTCACCGCGGTGGAAGTGGCGAAGTCCCGGTCCATGTGATCGCCGGAGGTGATCCTGGACTTGTAGTGCCACGAGGCGATCAGACCGAAGGCCACCAGGAACAGCAGGCCCAGGCCCAGCGTGATCCAGGTGGAGCGCAGGGACCACAGCTTGGCCCACTCCGAGCGCAGCACGCGCCGCGCGGTCACCCGGTAGACCGGACGTGCGCCCTGCACGGGGCTCGGGACAGGGGTGTGGGTCGAGGTGATGGTGCTCATGCTGCGCTCCCGGAGGTCTCGGTGGTGCCGTGGTAGTCGACCGCGTCCCGGGTCAGCTCCATGAAGGCCTCCTCCAGGGACAGCGCCTTCGCCGTGAGCTCGAAGAGCGCGATGCCGGCCTCGGCGGCTTTGAGCCCGATCGCGCGAGCCGCGATCCCCGTCACCTGGAGTTCCTCGGAGCCGACCCGGCCGGTGATCTCGATGCCGGGGCCCGCCAGGACCTCGCGCAGCCGGGCGGGATCCGCCGTGGCGACCTGCACCGTGTCCCCGCCGGCCTGGCTGATCAGTTCCTCGACGGTGGTGTCGGCCAGCAGCCGCCCTCGTCCGACGACGATCAGGTGGTCCGCGACCAGGGCCATCTCGCTCATCAGGTGCGAGGACACGAACACCGTGCGGCCCTCGTTCGCCAGCCCGGTGAGCAGATTGCGGATCCACAGCACGCCCTCGGGGTCCAGCCCGTTGACCGGCTCGTCGAGCATGACGGTGGCCGGATCGCCGAGCAGCGCGGCCGCGATGCCCAGCCGCTGGCCCATCCCCAGGGAGAAGGCCCCGGCACGCTTCTTCGCCACCGAGTCCAGACCCGTCATCCCGATGACCTCCTCCACCCGGCGGCGCGGAATGCCATGGGTGTACGCCTGCGCCATCAGGTGGTCGAACGCCGAGCGGCCCGGGTGGATCGACTTGGCCTCCAGCAGCGCCCCGACCTCCTGCAGCGGGGCGGTGTGTTCGGCGTAGCGGCGGCCGTTGACCGTGACCGTGCCGTGCGTGGGGGCGTCCAGACCGACGATCATCCGCATCGTGGTGGACTTGCCCGCGCCATTGGGGCCGAGGAAGCCGGTGACGGTGCCGGGCCTGACCGTGAAGTCCAGCCGGTCCACCGCCGTCGTCTCCCCGTACCTCTTCGTCAGCTGCTGCGCCTCGATCATCGCGTCTTCCCTCGCTTCACGGGCGCCGGTCCTGCCCGACCGCCTCACCCGTAACGCTATGAGCCGCAGCCCCCGCAACCGTGGTACCCCGGACTGATCCACAAACGGTCGGTAGTACCCCGGTACCATCCCCGCCTGCACTAGGGAACGAGCCACGTCACGCCAGGTCGGCCCGGGTCGGTGGGTCGGCGCCCTCCCGGGTGCAGGTCAGTGCGGCGGCGCGGGTGGCCAGTCGCAGGGCACGGAGCACGTCCTGGTGCGGGTGGACGGTGGAGGCCGCGGTGCGCAGTCCCGTACGCGGAGCGGATGCTTCGGACTCCCCGGCGGCTCCTCCCGCGCCGAGCATCCCGGCCCGCAGCAGGCCGCTGAGAAGCCCCGACATGAAGGCGTCGCCCGCTCCCACGGTGTCGACGACCTCGACCGCGGGCGCCGGGAGAGCGTGCCGTCCCTGCCGCCACCAGACCTGTGAGCCGCCGGCGCCGAAGGTGAGGACCACCAGTGAGGGTCCGCTGCGCGACCAGCGGAGCGCCACTTCCTCGATGTCCTGCCCGGGGTAGAGCCAGGCCAGGTCTTCCTGACTGGCCTTCACCACATCACTGACCGAGACAAGGTGCTCGACCCGGGGACGCTCGTCGCCGGGCTTTCCGAGCAGTGCGGGCCTGAGGTTCGGGTCGTACGAGACGGTCGCCGTGTGCCGTGCGGACTCGACGGCGGCGAGTACCTGATCGGCACCGGGCGCGAGCGCCGTGGCGATCGATCCGGTGTGCAGGTGGCCCGCCGTACCGGCGCGGGCTGACTCCAGGGCCAGGGGAGACGCTTCCCATGAGATGTCGAAGGTGTAGTCGGCCGCCCCGGCCGCATCGAGACGGGCGGTGGCGGTCGACGTCGGGACGTCGGAGACGGACCCTTCCGTGAGCACCACCCCGCTACGGCTCAGATGGGTCCGCAGCACCTGGCCGAAGGGATCGCGGCCGATCCGGGTGGCCAGCAGGACCGGGTGCCCGAGCCGGGCCAGACCCAGCGCCACGTTCGCCGGGCTGCCGCCCGGACGGCAGCGCCGGGACCCGTCCGGGCCGGTGAGGATGTCGGTGAGTGCCTCGCCGATGACGAGCGTCGGCGTTTCGGATGCCGGGGCTTCCGGCATCGGCAGGGGCGGTGGCATGGGCGACTCCATGGGAGAGGGACTTCCCGGACCGGTCGGGACGGCGTCCCGGGTCAGGGGGTGACCAGGATCTTCCGGCCCTTGCCGTCCTGGAACTGCTGGAGTGCGGCGGCGTAGTCGGTCAGCGGCAGCCGGTCGCTGATGAAGACCTGTGGGTCGAGGACACCGGCGGCGAACAGCCGGGCCGCGCGTTCGTAACTGTGGAGGACCGCCATGGAGCCGGTGATGGTGATCTCCTGGTTGTAGATCCGGTACGGCTCGATCGTGGCCCGCGCCGCGTAGTCCGCCACGCCGAACTGGAGGTACGTACCGCCCTTGCCGACGCGGCCGATGGCCTCCTGGATGGCCTTGGCGTTGCCGGTCGCGTCGATGACGACGTCCCAGCCGCGCGGTTGCTCGATCTCGTCGGCGGACGTGACGGCATGGGTGCAGCCCAGCGTTCGGGCGGTTTCCAGCCGGTCGGGGTTGATGTCGACGATGTCGACGGTCGCGGCACCGGTGCGCTTGGCGAGCTCCATCATCATCAGGCCCATGGTGCCGGATCCGTAGATCAGGACGTTGGTGGCCAGCTGGCTGCGGAGGATGTCGTATCCGCGGACGGCGCAGGAGAGCGGTTCGATCAGCGCGGCGTCCTCGGTGCGGATGTGCTCGGGCAGTTTCACGCAGTTGGCGGCCGGGGCGAGGGCGTATTCGGCCGCGCCGCCGGGGTTGGTGACGCCGATCGCGGCCCAGCGTTCGCAGAGGTTGTTGCGTCCGATACGGCAGTAGTGGCATTCGTGGCAGTACAGGGACGGGTCGACCGCGACCCGGTCGCCGAGGGCGAACTCGTCGACCTGACCGCCGACGGCGACGATCTCGCCGGCGAACTCATGCCCGGGGGTGATCGGCAGGGTGGGTGCGAACTCGCCCTGCAGGATGTGCAGATCGGTGCCGCACAGGCCGACGGCGGCGACCCGGACCACCACGTCCCGGGGGCCGGGGGACGGATCCTCGACGTTCTCGATCGCGACGACGCCGGGGGCGCTGATGACGGCTGCTTTCACTTGACTGCTCCAAGGGACAGGCCCTGGACGAGTTTGTCCTGGGCGGCGAACCCGGCGATGAGTACGGGGAGGGAGACGCAGACGGCGGCAGCGCACACCTTCGCGAGGAACAGGCCCTGGCTGGTGACGAATCCGGTGAGGAAGACGGGTGCGGTCCCCGCCACGACACCGGTCAGCACCCGGGCGAACAGCAGCTCGTTCCAGCTGAAGATGAACGAGATCAGCGCGGTGGCCGCGATGCCCGGCGCGGCCACCGGGGCGACGATCCGGGTGAGTACGGTCAGCAGCCCCGCGCCGTCGATGGAGGCCGCTTCGAGGATCTCCTTGGGGACCTCGGCGAGGAAGGAGCGCATCATCCACACCGCGATCGGCAGGTTCATCGAGGTGTAGAGGATGACCAGCAGCCAGATGTTGTCGAGCAGGCCGGCGTGCTGGGCGATGAGGTAGACGGGCAGCAGCCCGGCCACCGCGGGGAGCATTTTGGTGGAGAGGAAGAAGAACATCACGTCGGTCCACTTGCGGACCGGCTTGATGGACAGCGCGTAGGCGGCGGGGACGGCCAGGACCAGCACCAGGACGGTGGAGGCGATGCTCGCCGTCAGCGAGTTGATCAACGGCGGCCACGGACTGACCCCGGTGCTCTCACCGAAGAACTCGCGGAAGCCCTGGAGGGTGAGTCCTGCGCCGATGTCGGGCGGGTTCGTGGCGGCGGCCGGTTCGCTGTGCAGCGAGGTGAGCAGCATCCAGCCGAACGGCAGGAAGAACAGCAGACCGCAGACCCAGGCCAGCAGACCCCAGATGCTGCCGCGGTGGCGGAACGGGCCGGTACGCCGCCGCGGCCGGCCGGCCGGGACGGTGGTCGTGGTGCTCGTCATGACGTCTCCTCTCGGAACAGGGACGAGACGGTGCGCAGTGCGAAGGTGGCGATGAGGATGGAGCAGGCGACGACGATGACGCCCTGCGCGGAGGCCAGGCCGTAGTCGTGCGCCTGGTAGAAGGTCTGGTAGACGGAGTAGGGCAGGTTGGCGGTGCCCAGCCCGCCGGAGGTGAGGGTGAAGACCGCGTCGAAGTTCTGGACGACGTAGATGCTGCCGAGCAGCGAGGCCAGTTCCAGGTAGCGGCGCAGATGCGGGAAGGTCAGATGGCGGAAGACCTGCCAGGTGCCGGCGCCGTCGACGCGGGCGGCTTCCACGATGTCCAGGGGCCGGCTCTGCAGACCGGCGAGCAGGATCAGCATCATGAACGGTGTCCACTGCCAGACCAGTGAGGCCTCGACGGCGATCAGGGGGTTGGTGGACAGCCAGTCGAACTGCGGGGCGTCGGAGCTGCCGAACAGGCTCCAGATCCACGTCAGCGTGCCGTTGATCAGCCCGTAGGAGGCGTTGTACAGGGCGTGCTTCCACAGCAGGGCGGAGGCCACCGGCACAACGAGGAAGGGGGTGATGAGCATCGTGCGGACGATGCCGCGACCACGGAACCGCCGGTCGAGCAGCAGGGCCAGCCCCAGGCCGAACAGCAGGCTCACCAGGACCACCGAGGCGGTCAGGATCACGGTGGTGGTGATGGACGAGCGCAGCGTCGGATCGGTCAGTGCGGTCCGGTAGTTGGCCAGGCCGCCGAAGCCCCGGTTGTCGGGGTCGAGGGCGTTCCAGCGCATGAACGAGATACCCAGGGTACCCAGGAACGGCAGTTGGGTGACGACGATCAGGAAGACCAGTGCCGGAAGCAGCGGTGCCCGGCGGGCCCAGGCGCCACGCGGCCGGTCGGCGGGACGGGTGGACGACTCCCGCACTCCCTGGCGCAGGAGTCGCGGGCGTTTTGCGGTCAGGGGGACAGTCATGGTGTCTCTCCGCTTCGCGCGGGTGGCCTCCCGACCCGCGGGGGCGGGTCGGGAGTGGTTCTGTGGGTGCGCGGCCCGCTCACTGGCCCGCGTGCTTGGCGGCGACCGTCTCGGCCCGGGACTGGCTGGTCTTCAGGGCACTCTCGACGCTGCCGCGGCCGGCGATGGCGGAGCTGATCTCCTGGGAGACCTGCGTGCCCAGATCGGTGAACTCGGGGATGCCGACGAACTGGATGCCGGGGGCGGGTCGTGGCTGCACACCGGGGTTCAGCGGATCGGCGTTGGTCAGCGCGGTCTTGGTGGCCGCGGCGAACGCCGAGGCGGCGGTGAGGTACTGGGCGTTGGTGTAGGTCGAGGTGCGCTTGCCGGCCGGGACCTTGGACCAGCCCAGCTTGGTGCCGACGAGGTTCTCGTAGTTCTTGCTGGACGCCCAGGAGATGAACTTCCATGCGTCGTCCTGGTGCTTGCTGGCCTTCTGCAGACCCCAGGCCCAGGTGTAGAGCCAACCCGAGCTCTTCGTCCGGTCGACCGGCGCGGGCACGTAACCCATCTTTCCGGCGACCGGGGAGCCCGTGCCGTCCAGCAGGCCGGCGGCCGAGGTGGCGTCGTACCACATGGCGACCTTGCCCTGCTCCATGTTGTTCAGGCACTCCGTGAAGCCGGCCTGCGGGGCGCCCGCCTCACCGTGCGCCCGTACCAGGTCGACATAGAACTTCGTCGCCTTGGTGAACTCCGGACTGTTGAGCCGGGCCTTCCAGTCCTTGTCGAACCAGGTGCCGCCCATGGTGTTCACGACCGTGGTCAACGGTGCGATCAGCTCGCCCCAGCCGGGCTGCCCGCGCAGGCAGATGCCCTTCATGCCGGGCTGCGCCCCGTCGGCCTTCGCCGCCAGGTCCGCGACCTGGGTCCAGGTCGGGTTGGCGGGCATCGTCAGGTGCTTGGCGGCGAAGACGTCCTTGCGGTACATCAGGAACGACGACTCGCCGTAGAACGGCTCGGCGTAGATCTGTCCGCCCGAGGTCAGGGACTCCTGGATGCTGGGCAGGATGTCGCCCTGCTCGAAGGCGGTGTCGGCCTTGGACTGCGCGGTCAGCGGTGACAGCCAGCCGTTCTTGGCGTAGATCGGGGTCTCGTAGTTGCTGATGGTCGCCACGTCGTACTGTCCGGCCTGGCTGGCGAAGTCCTGACTGATCTTGTCCCGGACGTCGTTCTCCGGCAGCACGGTGAAATTGACCTTGATGCCGGTGGCCTTGGTGAAGTTGTCCGCGGTCAGCTTCTGCAGATCCACCATCTGCGGGTTGTTGACCATCAGTACGTTGATGGAGTGCGCCTGGGAGCCGCCGCCCCCGCCACCGGCGCCCGAACATGCGGCCAGCAGGCTGGTGCAGAGCGCCACGGCGACCGTTGCGACGGTGCGCGGCGTGTTCTTCGGTCTTGTCGTCACGCTGGATCCCTTCGTTGGTGATCCGGCCGGGTGGGACCGGGTGTCAGCTGATTTCGCCCACGCCACAGCTGCCCGTGGCCGGGGGCCGCGGATCGAGGGGGTGGAGGGAGTGGACGGGCCGTCGGGTCAGACGCGGATGACCTGCGGCCCCAGGAGGGTGTAGCGGTGCGCTTCCGCGCTGGACAGTCCGGTGTCGGTGACGATGGCCTCGAAGTCGGCGACCTCCGCGAACCGGCAGAAGCTGCTCGCCCCGAACTTGCCGTGGTGCCCCAGGAAGACCCGTCTGCGGGAGACCTCGATCGCCTTGGCCTTGACGTCCGCCACGACCGGGTCGGGCGTCGTGAGCCCGAACTCCCGGGAGATCCCGTTCGATCCCATGAACGCCAGGTCGACGACGAAGCCCGAGAGCATCGCGCAGGCCCAGGAACCCACGGTGGCGAGCGTCCGGGCGCGGACCCGGCCGCCGAGGAGGAGGACGGTGGTGTTGTCCGACTCGGCGACCGCCGCGGCCGTCGACAGCGACGCGGTCACCACGGTGAGGGGTTGGTCGGTCGGCAGCAGTGCGGCGAGGATCTGCGGTGTGTAGCCCTCGTCCACAAAGATCGTTTCCGCGCCGTCGAGGAGCTTGACGCCTTCGGCGGCGATCCGCCGCTTGCTCTCGACGTGCAGCGTGACGCGCTGGGCCAGATTGGTCTCGAAGCCCGCGCTCTCGACGGGGTAGGCACCGCCATGGGTGCGGCGGACCAGTCCCCTGCGCTCCAGCGCGCTCAGGTCCCGCCGGATGGTCTCCGGAGCGACCCTGAAGTCGGCGGCCGCGACGGCGACCTCGACGCGGCCCGCCTGGCGCGCCAGAGCCAGCAGCCGGTGATGCCTCTCCTCCGACCTCATCACCGCCACCCGCCCTTCCCCGCCCGTTCGGGCATCCGTGGCCCGAATGGGCCCGTCCATGAGTTATACCGCCGCGCCCAGGCCATGCGCCGCCCCGTTCCGGGCAAGAGGTTGCCCGATTGCGCCCGGACAGAAAACCACAGGTGCGCAGGCCAGAGGCATCCATTGGATCAACCGCGGCGCCAACTCTGCCCGGCTTCCACCGATGAGCTCCCGAAACCCGTGGTTCCGGACACCGGAGCCCGCGGAACGGCGTGCCGGCACGACCCGGGTGGAGGGCTCGTCACGGACGAGCGCGCGCGCTTCGTGCCGCACATCACCGAGTGAGAACCGGACGACAGACGTTAGGTCCGGACGGCGTCCTTCGTGCCGGTCGTCCGCGCGGCCGCCTCGTTCCACCGGGTGCGGTCGGCGGCCGGCTCGTGGCGGCGTAGCGGCTGCGTGGCGCGGAGCAGGGACCGGATGTCCGCGAGGCCGCCCCCGATCACGCCCGCGGCCCGCGCCTGCACCAGGACGTTGCCCAGGGCCGCCGCCTCGGCGGGGCCGGCCACGACCGGTAGCCCGCAGGCGTCCGCCGTCAGTTGGCAGAGCAGCTCGTTGCGCGCGCCGCCGCCGACGATGTGGACGACGTCGAGGTGCCGTCCCGACAGCCGCTGGGCGTCCTCGATCGCCGCGCGGTGCGCCAGCGCGAGGGAGTCCAGGATGCAGCGCACCGTCTCCGCGGGGTTCCGCGGTACCGGCTGGTCGGTCCTGCGGCAGGACTCGGCGATGCGGTCCGGCATGCTGTCGGGGGCGAGGAAGGCCGGGTCGGCGGCGTCCACGACGGAGCGCAGCGACGGGGCCTGTGCCGCTTGAGCCAGGAGCCGGCCGAGGTCGTGCGGAAGGCCCGCGGCCCGCCAGGTGCGAAGGCATTCCTGCAGCAGCCACAGGCCCATGATGTTGCGCAGATAGCGGACGGTGCCGTCGACGCCCAGTTCGTTGGTGAAGTTCGCGGCGCGCGAGTCCTCGGTGAGGACCGGTGCCGCCAGTTCCACGCCGGCCAGCGACCACGTGCCGCAGGAGATGTACGCGAAGCGCTCGGTGTCCGCCGGCACCCCGGCGACCGCCGACGCGGTGTCGTGCGAGCCGACCGTCACCACCGGCACGGGGTGCTCAAGACCGGTCGCCTCCAGAACCTCCGGCAGCAGCTCGCCCGCCGGGTCACCGGGCCTGCGCAGCGGCGGGAAGAGCGACAGGTCGATACCGAGCCGCCCGGCCAGTGCGTGCGCCCAGTCACCGGTGCGCGGGTCCAGGAGCTGGGTGGTGGAGGCGTTGGTCAGCTCCGTGCCGGCGATACCGGTGAGCCAGTACGACAGGAGGTCCGGCATCAGCAGCAGCCGCGCGGCGGCGTCCAGTTGGGGGGTCCCCTGGGCAGCGGCCAGCTGGTAGAGAGTGTTGAACGGAGCGTGCTGCACACCGGTGGCGGCATACAGCTCCGCCTGCGGCACCTTCCGCCCGATCCGCTCCGGAACGCCCTCCGTCCGGGCGTCGCGGTAGTGGACGGGATTGCCGAGCAGCGAACCGTCGGCTGCCAGCAGTCCGTAGTCCACGGCCCAGGTGTCGATCCCGACGGACGTCACCCGGCCCGCCGCCCGCAGGCCGTCCAGAACCCCGCGGTACAGCGCCAGCACGTCCCAGTGCAGGGTGCCGCCGACGCGTACCGGAAGGTTGGGGAAGCGGTGGACCTCGTCGAGGCCGACCGAGCGCGCGGTCACCCGGCCGACGATGACGCGCCCACTGGAAGCGCCGAGATCGACGGCGGCGAAGGCACGGGGGTCGCTCGGTGGCATGCGGAGCCTCACAGGAAGTGATGGGTACGGGGAGCTCGCCGGCCGGCGGGGGTGGTCGCCGCCGCCGGCCGGGACCCGCTATCGCAGGAACGCCGCTGCCACCCCGGCGTCGACGGGGATGTGCAGGCCCGTCGTATGGCTGAGGTCTCCGCCGGCCAGCGCGAAGACGGCGTTGGCGACGTGCTCGGGCAGCACCTCGCGCTTGAGCAGGGTGCGCTGGGCGTAGAACGCGCCGAGGTTCTCCTCGCTCACTCCGTACACGGCGGCGCGCTGGGCGCCCCAGCCGCCAGCGAAGATCCCCGAGCCCTGGACCACCCCGTCGGGGTTGATGCCGTTCACCCGGATGCCGTGCTCCCCCAGCTCGGCGGCGAGCAGCCGCACCTGGTGGGCCTGGTCGGCCTTGGTGGCGCCGTAGGCGATGTTGTTGGGGCCGGCGAAGACCCCGTTCTTGCTGGAGATGTAGACGATGTCACCGCCCAGGCCCTGCTGGATCATGATCCGTGCGGCCTCGCGCGAGGCGAGGAAGGATCCGCGGGCCATGATCGCGTGCTGCAGGTCCCAGTCCGCGGCGGTGGTCTCCAGCAGCGGCTTGGAGATGGAGATGCCCGCGTTGTTGACCACCAGGTCCACTCCGCCGAAGGCGAGGACCGCCGCGTCGAACGCCGACCGGATCTCCTCCTCGGACGTGACGTCGGCCGTCACCGCGACCGCGCGGTCAGACCCGCCGAGTTCCTCGACGACGGCCGCGGCACCGGTCGCGTTGATGTCGGCCACGACCACGCAGGCTCCCTCGGCGGCGAGCCGGTGGGCGATGGCCCTGCCGATGCCCGAGCCGGCGCCGGTCACCAGCGCGATCCGGGTCGCCAGCGGCTGCGCCGGGGCCATCCGGCGCAGCTTCGCCTCCTCCAGTTCCCAGTACTCGATACGGAACTTCTCCGACTCCTCGATCGGCAGGTACGACGAGACCGCCTCGGCACCGCGCATCACGTTGATCGCGTTGAGGTAGAACTCCCCCGCGACGCGCGCGGTCTGCTTGTCCTTGCCGTAGGAGAACATCCCGACGCCCGGGACCAGGACCACCGCCGGGTCGGCGCCGCGCATCGGAGGCGAGTCGGGCGTCGCGTGCCGCGCGTAGTAGGCGGCGTACTCCTCGCGGTACTCGGTGTGCAGCTCCCGCAGCCGCCGCACCGCTGCGTCGAGCGGCGCGTCGCCGGGCAGGTCCAGGACCAGCGGGCGGACCTTGGTGCGCAGGAAGTGGTCGGGGCAGGAGGTACCTAGCGCGGCCAGCCGCGGGTGTTCGGTGCGGGAGAGGAAGTCCAGCACCGCTTCGGAGTCGCTGAAGTGGCCGATCTGCGGACGGTCGGCGGAGGCGACGGCCCGCAGGACGGGGGCCAGTGCGGCCGCTCTGGCCCGGCGTTCCGCCGAGGGCAGCGGCTCGTAGCCGGGCAGGACCGGTCCGAACGGTTCGCTCCTGCCCCGCCGGTCGAGGAACTCGGCGGCGGTGCGGATGATGTCGAGGGAGTTCCGCTCGCACTCCTGCGAGGTCGTACCCCAGGCGGTGATGCCGTGGCCGCCGAGTACGCAGCCGATGGCCTGCGGGTTGGCGTCCTTGACGGCGGCGATGTCCAGACCCAGTTGGAATCCCGGGCGGCGCCACGGCACCCAGGCGACCCGGTCCCCGAAGCACTCCTTGGTCAGCGCCTCGCCGTCGGCGGAGCAGGCGAGCGCGATGCCGGAGTCCGGGTGCAGATGATCGACGTGCTCGGCCCCGACCAGGGCGTGCATCGCGGTGTCGATGGAGGGTGCCGCGCCGCCCTTGCCGTGCAGGCAGTAGTCGAAGGCCGCCACCATCTCGTCCTCGCGGTCGACACCCGGATAGACGTCCACGAGGGCGCGCAGCCGGTCGAGCCGCAGCGCGGCGAGCCCGGTCGCCCGCAGGGTGCCCAGGTCTCCCCCTGAGCCCTTGACCCACATCAGCTCGGTGTCCTGGCCGGTCACCGGGTCGGTGGCGGTGCCCTTGGCGGACGTGTTGCCGCCCGCGTAGTTGGTGTTGCGCGGATCGGCGCCGAGCCGGTGGCTGCGCGCCAGCAGCTCCGCCGCCTGCGGGTGCGGTTCTGCGGTCATCGTGGAATCCCTTGCGGATGGGGATGGGGATGCGGAGCGGAAGCGGGAGTCGGTGGCGGCGGGCGTCGGAGGCGTCACGCCCCCCAGCCCGCCTGCGTCCCGCCGACCCGTTCCGCGACGATGTGATCGGCCCAGCCGGAACGCTTGTAGGCGGCGATCGGGTCCGGGCCGATGCCCTGTTCCTCACGGATCTCGCGCAGCAGCGGACGGACGTCGGTGTTGTACGCGTCCATCAGTACGGCGTTCGCCTCCAGCACCTCACCGGCCTGCTGGGCGGCGCGCAGCGCGGCGGGGTCGACCAACAGCGCCTTGGCGGTGGCTTCCTGCACATTCATCACCGACCGGATGATCGCCGGGATCTTCGCCTCGATGTTGTGGCACTGGTCGAGCATGAAGGCCACTCCGGTCTCGGCCGCGAGCCCTCCGCCGCGCACCACTTCGTACATGATCCGGAAGAGCTGGAACGGGTCCGCCGCGCCGGCCATCAGGTCGTCGTCGGCGTAGAAGCGCGAGTTGAAGTCGAAGCCGCCGAGCTTCCCCTCGCGCAGCAGCGTCGCCACGATGAACTCGATGTTGGTGCCGGGGGCGTGGTGGCCGGTGTCGACGACGACCTGCGCCTTGGGGCCGAGCTTGAGGCAGTGGGCGTACGCGGTGCCCCAGTCCGGCACGTCCGTGGCGTAGAAGGCCGGCTCGAAGAGCTTGTACTCCAACAGCATCCGCTGGTCGTCGGCGAGCCGCTCGTAGACCTCGGTCAGCGCGTCGCCCAGTCGTCCCTGACGATCGGCGATATCGTCCTGTCCGGGGTAGTTCGTCCCGTCGGAGAACCACAGTTTCAGATCGCGCGAGCCGGTGGCGTCCATGATGTCGACGCATTCCAGCAGATGGTCGGTGGCCTTGCGCCGGATCTTGGGATCGGGGTGGGTGACTGAACCGAGTTTGTAGTCGTCGTCCTGGAAGACATTGGAGTTGATCACCCCGAGCCGCACACCCTGCCCGGCCGCGTGGGCCGCCAGCGCCGGGTAGTCGTCGGTCCTGTCCCACGGGATGTGCAGCGCCACCGAGGGCGCGGCCGCGGTGAACTCGTGGACGCGCGCCGCGTCGTCGATCTTCTCCTGCGGAGTACGGGGCACGCCCGCCTGCGCGAACACCTTGAAGCGCGTGCCGGAGTTGCCGTACGCCCAGGACGGCGTCTCGATGGACTGGGCCTTCAGCGCGGCCTTCACCGTGGACAGGTCGGTCATGTTCATCGCTCCCGCCATGAATCGTTTCACTGAGGGGAAGCTAGGTGCCCGAAGAGGGAGTGTCAACCTCCTGGTTACGGGAGTTCAACCGACTGCGGACACCTGAGCCGAAAACTTGAAACGAAAGCATTGACGCGTCATGTCGCACTGGCCTAACGTCCGTGCAACTCAGTTGAAACCTTTCATGTGAGGCCCCACCATGGACCAGCCGAAGTCGGCGGAACGGCCCGTACTCTCGCTGGAGGACGCCAGCAAGTCCTTCGGTGCGGTCCGGGCTCTGCAGGGTGTGTCCCTGGCCCTCTTCGCCGGGGAGGCGCACGCACTCGCCGGCGAGAACGGGGCCGGGAAGTCCACCCTGATCAAAGTGCTCGCGGGAGTGCACCGGCCGGATGCCGGGCGGGTGCTGGTGGACGGCGAGCCCGTCACCTTCCACGGACCCTCGGACGCCCGGGACGCCGGTATCGCGGTCATCTACCAGGAACCGACGCTCTTTCCCGACCTCACCGTCGCCGAGAACATCTTCATGGGCCGCCAGCCGCGCCGCTCCTTCGGCCGGGTCGACCACCGGTCGGTACGGGACGCGACCCAGGCGCTCGTCGAACGGCTGGGGGTCGATCTCGACCCCGGGCAGCTCTGCCGCGGCCTGTCCATCGCGGACCAGCAACTCGTCGAGATCGCCAAGGCGCTCTCCTTCGACGCCCGGGTCCTGGTCATGGACGAACCCACCGCGGCGCTGACCGGAGCCGAGGTGGCCCGGCTGTTCGGCGTGGTGCGGACGCTGCGTGAACAGGGCACCGCCGTGCTGTTCATCTCGCACCGGCTGGAGGAGATCTTCGCCCTCTGCCAGCGCGTCACCACCCTGCGGGACGGCCGGCTGATCTCCAGCGACCCGGTCGACGGTCTGACCGAGGACGACCTGGTACGCCGGATGGTCGGCCGTGACCTGGACGAGCTCTACCCCAAACAGCCCGCGCGGATCGGCGAAACGGCCCTGGCCGTGCGCCGGCTGACCCGGGAGGGCGTCTTCACCGACGTCTCCTTCGACGTCCGCCGCGGCGAGATCGTCGCACTGGCAGGGCTGGTGGGCGCCGGCCGCAGCGAGGTCGTACGCGCCGTCTTCGGTGTCGACCGCGCCGACGCCGGGGACGTCCACGTGGCCGGGAACAAGCTGCCGGCCGGCTCGCCCACGGCCGCGATGGCCGCCGGCGTCGCCCTGGTGCCGGAGGACCGGCGCCAACAGGGCCTGGTGATGGAGCTGTCCATCGAACGGAACATCGGCCTGACCGGACTCGACCGGCTCGGCCGCGGCGGCCTGGTCCGCAGAACGCTGGAGCGCGGCCGGGCGGCGGACTGGGCGGTGCGGCTCCAGCTGAAGTACAACCGGCTCTCCGACCCGGTCGGCGTGCTCTCCGGGGGCAACCAGCAGAAGGTCGTGCTGGCCAAGTGGCTGGCCACGGAACCCGGTGTGCTGATCGTCGACGAGCCGACCCGGGGCATCGACATCGGCACCAAGGCCGAGGTCCACCGGCTGCTGTCCTCGCTCGCCGCCGAAGGACTCGCCGTCCTCATGGTCTCCTCCGACCTGCCGGAGGTCCTCGCCATGGCGGACCGGGTGCTGGTCATGCACGAAGGACGCATCACCGCGGAACTCCCGCGCGCACTGGCCACCGAGGAGTCGGTCATGGCCGCGGCCACGGGCCGGAACGCCGGCGGAGAGAAGGCAGCCTGATGACAGCGACAGTGGAACAGCCCACGGCGCCGCCCGGCGCGCGCAAGGTGACGGCACGTTCGCTCACCGAGACCGTCTTCCGGGTCCGGGAGATCAGCATCGCCGGGTGCCTGGTGCTGCTCGTCCTCGGCACCTGGGCGGCCAACCACCGCTTCCTGTCGGAGCAGGGCATCAAGGACCTGCTCCTCAACGCGTCGATCCTGATCCTGCTGGCCGTCGGCCAGTCGGTCGTGGTCCTCACCCGCAACATCGACCTCTCGGTCGGCTCGGTCGTGGGTCTGTCCGCCTTCGCCTGCGGGAAGTTCGTCTCCGGCACCGACCGCAACGCCGTCCTCGCCCTACTGCTCGGCATCGGCGTCGGCGCGCTCTGCGGCCTCGTCAGCGGACTGCTGGTCAGCTTCGGACGGGTACCGTCCCTGGTGGTCACGCTGGGGATGCTCTACATCATCCAGGGCACCGACTACTGGTGGGCGCACGGTCAGCAGATCAACGCCGCCGACGTCCCCGCGTCCGTCCTCGACCTGGGCAGCGGAAGCGTCCTCGGCGTCCCGTACCTGGCACTGATCGCCGTCGCCGTACTCGCCGCCGCCTCCTACTACCTGCGCTCCTACCGCGGCGGCCGGGAGCTGTACGCCATCGGCTCCAGCCCGGAGGCCGCCCGGCTGGCGGGCATCCCGATCCGCCGCCGGATCCTGGCGGCCTACGTCTTCTCCGGCGCGGTCGCGGGATTCGCCGGCGCCCTGTGGCTGGCCCGCTTCGGCACCGTCGTCGCCGACAACGCCCACGGCTGGGAACTGACCGTGGTCAGTGCGGTGGTGGTCGGCGGCGTCGCCATCACCGGCGGCACCGGCAGCGTCTGGGGCGCGGCGCTCGGCGCGCTGCTGCTCACCACCGTCGGCAGCGTCCTGGTCGTCCTGAAGGTCGACTCCTTCTGGCAGAGCGCCATCACCGGGGCCCTGCTGCTCGCGGCCATCAGCGTCGACCGGATCGTGACCCTGCGCATGACCAGCGCCCTGAGGAAGAGGAACGCGCGCCATGTCCACCAAGTCTGACCTGAGCCGGTTCCTGCGCTGGGACGTCGCGGTCGGCATCCTGCTCGTGGCCGTCTTCGCCACCGGGGCCGGCACCACCGAGGGGTTCGCCACCACCGGCAACCTGTCCTTCGCCCTCAACGACATCGCCGAGGTCGCGATCATCGCGCTGCCGATGACGCTGCTGGTGGTGGCCGGCGAGATCGATCTGTCGGTCGCCTCCATGCTCGGCCTGGCCAGCGCGGTCAGCGGCAAACTGTGGGAATCGGGCTGGGCGTTCGAAACCATCGTTCCGGTGGTCCTGGCCATCGGTGTCGTCGGCGGTCTGCTCAACGGCTGGCTCGTCACCCGGGTCGGGCTGCCCTCGCTGGCCGTCACCATCGGCACGCTGACGCTCTACCGTGGGCTGGCGTCGGTGGCGCTGGGCAGCAACGCGGTCACCGACTTCCCCGAGACGTACGCCCGGTGGACGTCGGACACCAACACCGTGCTCGGGTTCCTGCCCTACCCCTTCGCCCTGTTCATCGTCCTGGCGGCCGTCACCGGTGTGGTGCTGCACGCCACCGGGTTCGGCCGCTCCCTGTTCGCCACCGGCGCCCAGGAGGAGGCCGCCTACTTCTCCGGCATCCGGGTCAAGCGGATCAAGCTGCTGCTGTTCGTCCTCACCGGTCTGCTGTCGGCCTTCGCGGGCATCGTCTTCACGTTGCGCTACGGCAGCGCCCGTGCCGACAACGGGCAGGGCTTCGAGATGCTCGTCATCGCCTCCGTGCTGCTGGGGGGCGTCGACTTCGACGGCGGCAAGGGCACGCTCGGCGGCGCCATCGCCGGGGTGCTGCTGATCGGCCTGCTGAAGAACCTGCTCATCCTCAACGACGTGGCCAACGAGGTCCAGGTGATCGTCACCGGACTCCTGCTGGTCGCCTCGGTACTGACCCCGCGGGTGATCGCCGCGGCCCTCGAACGGCGCCACCGGCGCGCGGCCGCCGCTGTCTGACGGCGCCGCACCGCCCCCTCCGTAGAACCGTCACCCGAAGAACTCCCCCAGGAAATCCCCGAAGAAGGGCTTCGCCATGTCCCTCCCCACCAGCGTCACGGTGCGCGCGCTCACCGCGGTGACCGCCGTCTGCGCTCTCGCCCTCACCGCGACCGCCTGCGGTGGCACGACGAAGAAGTCCAGCTCCGACCAGGGGCCGGGCACGGCCTCGACGGCCTCGGCCGATCCCGGGGCCGCGCTCAAGAAGGATCTGAAGCTCGCGTTCCTGCCCAAGCAGATCAACAACCCCTACGAGACGATCGTCGACAACTCCGGTATCGCGACGGCGAAGGAGATCGGCAGCACCGCCAAGGAGGTCGGGCCCTCCGACGCCAGCGCGTCCTCGCAGGTCTCCTACATCAACACGCTCATCCAGCAGCAGCAGGACGCGATCCTGCTGGCAGCCAACGACCCCAACGCGGTCTGCGGTCCGCTCAAGCAGGCGATGGCCAAGGGCATCAAGGTCGTGGCGTACGACTCCGACACCGCCAAGGACTGCCGGCAGCTGTTCATCAACCAGGCGAGCTCCGAGCAGATCGGCCGCAGCCTGGTGCAGAACCTCGGCAAGCAGCTCAACTACCAGGGCAAGATCGCGATCCTGTCCGCCACCCAGAACGCGACGAACCAGAACACCTGGATCGAGTTCATGAAGAAGGAGCTGGCGCTGCCGGCCTACAAGGGGATGCGGCTGGTGAAGGTCGCCTACGGGGACGACGACGACCAGAAGTCCTTCCAGCAGACCCAGGGACTGCTGCAGGCCTACCCGGACCTGAAGGGCATCATCGCGCCGACCACCGTCGGCATCGCGGCGTCCGCCCGCTACATCAGCTCCTCGTCCTACAAGGGCAAGGTCGTGGTGAACGGGCTGGGCACCCCCAACCAGATGCGCAAGTACGTCAAGGACGGCACCGTCGCGCAGTTCTCCCTGTGGGACCCCAAGAAGCTCGGCCGGCTCGCCGCGTACGCCGCGTCCGCCCTGTGCTCCGGTCAGATCACCGGGGCGGAGGGGCAGACGTTCAAGGCCGGTGACCTGGGCACCTTCACCGTCGGCAAGGACGGTGAGGTCATCCTCGGCAAGCCCACCGTCTTCGACACGACCAACATCGACGGCTTCGACTTCTGAGCGTGCCCCGTATCCCGGCCCGCCGCCTCTCGGCGGCGCGGCCGGCCGCCGACCGCGAAAGGACCGGGTACATGCGGCGCGTGTGCTTCCTGCTGCAGGTCCGCCAGGACCGGATCGACGAGTACCGCCGCCGGCACGCGGCCGTGTGGCCGGGGATGACCGCCGCGCTGTCCGCCGCCGGCTGGCACAACTACTCCCTCTTCCTCCGCGAGGACGGGCTGCTGGTGGGCTATCTGGAGACCGAGGACTTCGCCGCGGCCCAGAGCGCGATGGCCGCCACCGAGGTCAACACCCGCTGGCAGACGGAGATGGCCGGGTTCTTCGAAGCCCCCGACGACGGCCGGCCCGACCGGGCCGTACGCCCCCTCACCGAGATATTCCACCTCATGTGACGGCCGGCGACCCGGCCGCTCCGCTCCCCGGCCGACCCCACGAACGGAGACATCCGCCATGACCCGCACCCCCGCCACCGCGCGCAGGCCGAAGATCGGTCTCGTGGCGGGAGGACTGGGCGCCTACTGGCCCCAGTTCCCCGACCTGCTCCCCCAGTTGCGCCGCTCCGCCGCACGCGTCACCGAGCGCATGAAGGAGTTCGACGCCGATGTCGTCGACGCCGGGTTCATCTCGGACGCGCAGGAGGGCGCGGCGGCCGCGGAGATGCTGCGTGCCGCCGGATGCGACCTCATCGTCGGATTCCTCACCACCTACATGACCGCCACCATGCTGGCGCCGGTGGCCCAGCGCTCGGGCGCTCCGGTCCTGCTGATCAATCTGCAGCCCACCGAGGCGATGGACCACGCCACGTTCGACACCGGTCAGTGGCTGGCGTACTGCGGTGCCTGCCCGCTGCCCGAGATGGCCAACTCCTTCGAGCGCGCCGGCGTCCCGTTCCGCTCCGTCTCCGGTTATCTGGAGGACGACCGGGCCTGGGCCCGGATCGGCCGGTGGATCCGGGCGGCCGGGGTGCGATCGGTGCTCCGCAACGGCCGGCACGGCCTGATGGGCCATCTGTATCCGGGCATGTACGACGTCTCGACCGACCTGGCCATGGTCTCCGGCAACCTCGGCGGTCATGTGGAGGTGCTGGAGTTCGACGATCTGCGGGTGCGGGTGGACGACGTCACCGACGCGGAGGTCGCCGACAAGCTCGCCGAGGCGAGGGAGACCTTCGCGTTCGACGATTCCGTCGTCGCCGACGACGTGGAGTGGGCCGCCCGGGTGTCGGTCGGACTCGACCGGCTGGTGGCCGACTTCGACCTCGACAGCCTCGCGTACTACCACCGGGGTCTCGACGGGGAGATCCACGAGCGGCTGGGCGCCGGCATGATCCTCGGCGCGTCCCTGCTCACCGCCCGCGGTGTCCCGGCGGCGGGCGAGTACGAGTTGCGTACGTCGCTGGCGATGCTGATCGCCGACCGGCTCGGCGCGGGCGGCTCCTTCACCGAACTGCAGGCGCTCAACTTCCGGGACGGCGTGGTGGAGATGGGCCACGACGGGCCCGCGCACCTCGGCATCAGCCAGCACCGGCCGCTCCTGCGCGGCCTCGGCGTCTTCCACGGCAAGCGCGGCTGGGGCGTGTCCGTCGAGTTCGACGTACGGCACGGCCCGGTCACCCTGGTCGGCCTCGGGCAGACCCGCGACGGCCGCTACAAGCTGGTCACCTCGCAGGGCGAGGTGGTCGGCGGCCCGCTGCTGAAGATCGGCAACACCACGTCCCGGGTGGACTTCGGCACCGATCCCGGCGAGTGGACCGACGCCTGGAGCGCCACGGGCGTCGCCCATCACTGGGCGCTGGCCACCGGTCACATCGTGCCCGAACTGCGCGCGGTGGCCGACCTCACGGGCCTGGAACTGGTCGAGGTCTCTTGACCGGGGACCGGTCGCTCTCCCGCCGCGCGGACGGCGCCGGCGAACCCGTCCGGCTTTCCGGCCGCACGCCGGGAAGCCGGGTCAAGCGCAGCGCGATCGGCATCAAGGACGTCGCCGAGCAGTCGGGCGTCTCGCTCGGCACGGTCTCGAACGTCCTCAACCGGCCGGACACGGTGTCGGAACCCACCCGGCGGCGGGTGCTCGCGGTGATCGAGCGGCTCGGGTACGTCCGCAGCGAGACGGCGCGCCAGCTGCGGGCCGGCCGCAGCAGAATGCTCGCGCTCCTGGTGCTGGACCTGGCCAACCCGTTCTTCGTCGAGCTGGCCCGCGGGGCCCAGCAGGCCGCCCGTGAGGCGGGACTCGCCGTCATGGTGTGCACCAGTGCGGGCGATCCGTCGCAGGAGGCCGAATACCTGGGCATGTTCGCCGAACAGCGGGTGCGCGGTGTGCTGGTCACTCCCACCGACGGCACCGGCCAGGATCTGCGGGCGCTGCGGAGCCGCGGCATGTCCTTCGTCGTCGCCGACCGGGAATGGTCCGGCGACGAGGCCTGCTCGGTGTCCGTCGACGATGTGGCCGGCGGCCGGCTCGCCGTGCGGCATCTGCTCGCGTCGGGCCATCGCCGTATCGCCTACGTCAGTGGTTCCCCGCACCTGGCCCAGTCCCGGGACCGTCGTCAGGGCGCGCTGTACGCCCTCGACGAGGCGCGGGTCGCGCGGGAGAGTCTGACGGTGGTCGAGGTGGAGCGGTTCGACGTCGCCTCCGGCCGGGCGGCGGGGGCCCGGCTGCTGGCCGCCGCGGACCGCCCGTCGGCCGTGTTCTGTGCGAACGACCTGCTGGCGCTGGGCGTGCTGCAGACCCTGTTCGCGGCCGGGATCCGGGTGCCGGACGACATGGCGCTCGTCGGCTACGACGACATCGAGTTCGCCGCGGGCGCCGCCGTCCCGCTCACCTCCGTGCGCCAGCCCTCGTTCCGCATCGGCCGCACCGCCGCGGAACTGCTGATCGAGGAGACGGACGGGCGGCCCGAAGCGCACGACCATCAGAAGATCGTGTTCCAGCCGGAGCTGGTCGTCAGGACATCGTCGCTCGGTCTCCGCGGCGCAGGCTGATCACACAAGATGTGCGTAGCATGAGACCGCGGCCGCGGAGAGCCGCGGGAGACGGTGGTTCGGAGCTCGTGGCGCGCATGATGGGCATCAAGGACGTGGCACGGCAGGCCGGGGTCTCCGTCGGCACCGTGTCGAACGTGATCAACCGCCCGGACATGGTCTCCGAGCAGACCCGCACCCGGGTGCTCGAGGTGATAGACCAACTCGGCTATGTGCGCAGCGAGTCGGCCCGCCAGCTGCGCGCCGGCCACAGCCGGATCATCGCCCTGCTCGTTCTGGACATGGCCAATCCCTTCTTCGTCGACGTCGCGTCGGGCGCCGAGCGTGCCGCCCGCGAGGCGGGGCTCGGCGTGATGCTGTGCAACAGCGCCGGCAGCGCGACCGAGGAGGCGGAGTACCTGAGCCTGTTCGCCGAGCACCGGGTCCGCGGAGTGCTGGTCACTCCCGCCGACGCCACGGGGCGCAACCTCGACGCGTTCCGGCGCCATGACATCCCCTTCGTCTTCGTCGACCGCGTGGTGCCCAGCGCGTCGGCGTGCTCGGTGTCGGTCGACGACATCGCCGGAGGGCGGCTGGCCGCCGGCCACCTGCTGGACCAGGGCCACCGGCGGCTGGTCTACGTCAGCGGTCCGATGCATCTGACCCAGTGCCGTGACCGGCGGACCGGTGCGCTCGACGCGCTGGCCGCGGCGGGACTGCCCCCCGAGGCGCTGTCCCACATCGAGACGGACCGGCTGGACGTCGCCGCCGGGCGCGACGCGGGCGCCCGGCTGCTGGGCATGGCCGGCCGGCCCACCGCGGTGTTCTGCGCGAACGACCTGCTCGCCCTGGGCGTGCTGCAGGCGCTGTACGCGGCGGGGGTCGCCGTGCCGCAGGAGCTCGCGCTCGTCGGCTACGACGACATCGAGTTCGCGGCGGCCGCCGCGGTCCCGCTGACCTCGGTGCGCCAGCCCGCCCACCGCATGGGCCGAACCGCCGCCGAACTGCTCATCGCGGAGACCGGCGACCACGCCGGCGACCACCGCCACCAGCAGATCGTGCTGCAGCCGGAGCTGGTGGTCCGGGGTTCGACCCTGGGCAAGCAGCGCTGACCAGGTAGGAACCTCCCTGCCGGGCCGGCACCGGAGCCGCTCACACCTCCCGCCTGGTTCGTGCCGGGGGGGTCTGACAGACCTACCCTGGGCCACGGAAAACGCTCCGGCCGCGGCAATACTTGAGTCATGGGTCTGGACCACAATGTCGAACTGGGTGAGTTCCTCCGTTCCCGCAGGGCCCGGCTGGGTCCTGGGGACGCGGGGGTCGCCGTCAACGGATCCGCCCGCCGGGTGCCCGGGCTGCGCCGGGAGGAGCTGGCCCGGCTGGCCGGGGTCAGCACCGACTACTACGCGCGGCTGGAGCAGGGGCGGCACCGCAACGTCTCCGCGAGCGTCCTGGACTCCGTCGCCCGCGCGCTGCGGCTCAATGAGGTGGAGCACATCTACCTCATACAGCTCGCCCGTCCGCAGCCACGCGCCGCACGGCGTCCGTCGGCCCGCCCCCAGCGGGTCAGGCCGGGGCTGCACCGGATGCTGGAGACGCTGGACGGACTGACGCCGGCCTTCATCGTCGGCCGCGGGATGCAGGTGCTGGCCAGCAACCGGCTGGCCCGCTCGCTGATCTCCGATTTCGAGGCGCTGCCGCACCGGGAGCGGAATCTGGCCCGGTTCATCTTCCTCGACGAGTCCGCCCGGCAGCTGTACCCGGACTGGGAGCAGATCGCCGCCGAGACCGCCGCGGTGCTGCGCCTCGACGCGGGGCGCAACTGCGAGGACCGGGCCTTCTGCGAGCTGATCGGTGAACTCGCGGTCAAGAGCGAGGAGTTCCGAACGGCGTGGGCGGCGCACGACGTGAGCCGCCGCTCGCACGGAACCAAGCGCTACCGGCACCCCCAGGTCGGGGAGATCACCGTCGCGTACGAGGCCCTCAGCCCACCGGGCGACACGGACCAGACCCTCTTCGTCTACACCACCGAGTCAGGTTCGCCCTCCGAGACCGCGCTGCAGTTGCTGGCCAACCTCACCGCGTCCCTGACCGCACCGAGTCCGGCCGTGCCACGGCCCGTGCTCGCCGATCCCGACGATTTTCTGGAGATCCACGCACGATGACGACCACTGTCTCCGCTTACGCCGCTCCCTCCGCCACCGCACCGCTGGAGCACACCACGATTCCCCGACGCGCCGTGCGGGAGCGCGACGTGCTGATCGACATCAAGTTCGCCGGCATCTGCCACTCCGACATCCACCAGGTCCGGGACGAGTGGGGTGGCGCGAAGTTCCCCATGGTGCCGGGCCACGAGATCGCCGGCGTCGTCACCGAGGTCGGCCCGGGCGTCACGAAGTACGCCGTGGGTGACCGGGTCGGCGTGGGCTGCTTCGTCGACTCCTGCCGCGAGTGCGAGAACTGCCTGGCCGGTGACGAGCAGTACTGCCTGAACGGCGGCACCGGCACGTACAACGCGACCGGCCGGGACGGCGAGCCCACCTACGGCGGCTACAGCACCCACATCGTCGTGGACGAGCACTTCGTCCTGCGCATCCCGGACGGCATCGAGCTCGATGCCGCCGCCCCGCTGCTGTGCGCCGGGATCACCCTCTACTCACCGCTGAAGCACTGGAACGCCGGCCCCGGCAAGAAGGTCGCCATCGTCGGCATGGGCGGCCTCGGCCACATGGGCGTCAAGATCGCCGCCGCTCTGGGCGCCGAGGTCACCGTTCTCAGCCAGAGCCTGCGCAAGCAGGACGACGCCAAGAGGTTCGGCGCCGAGCACTACTACGCCACCAGCGACGAGTCGACGTTCGAGCAGCTCGCCGGGACGTTCGACCTGATCGTGAACACCGTCTCGGCCAACCTCGACCTGGACGCCTACCTCGGGCTGCTGCGGGTGGACGGCACCCTGGTCAACGTGGGGGCGCCCGAGCACCCGGTCTCGCTGAACGTGTTCTCGCTGATCGGGGGCCGGCGCAGCCTGGCCGGCTCGATGATCGGCGGTATCCGGCAGACCCAGGAGATGCTGGACTTCTGTGCCGAGCACGGCCTGGGCGCCGAGATCGAGGTGATCTCCGCCGACCGGATCAACGAGGCGTACGAGCGTGTCGTCGCCAGTGACGTCCGGTACCGCTTCGTCATCGACACGGCCACCATCTGACGGCGGCCCCCACCGCCGAAAGGCCCTGCCCTCCCGCTGCGGCGGGGTGGCAGGGCCTTCGTCATCGGCGCCCGGACGTCCTCCGGGGGCCGTTCGTGATCGGCCGGACAGGCCCTAGCGCTTCGCGTACTCCGCTTCCCGGACGGCGGCCTTCAGCGGTGCGGGGACGCTGCTGCTCACCACGACGGACTCCGTGGTCACCGTTCCGCGGCGCGGTATCGCCAGTCCCAGCAGCGCGAGCGCGCCGAGCGCCATCACGGCGATCCCGTACTCCCGGGTCGTCGGCAGCAGTCCCCCGCCGTACACGACCAGGAAGCCGCCGATCACCGCGGGCAGGCCCATGGCCAGGTACGACAGCACGTAGATGGTGGACAGCAGCCCGGACCGCTCGTGCGGTGCGGCCAGCGGGACGATGGTGCGGATCGCGCCCTGGAAACCGCCGCCGAAGCCGACGCCCGCGATGACCGTTCCGATGAAGAAGCCGGTGGCCGAATTGTGGTCGACCGCGAGCAGGGTGAGGCCGACGCCCACGATGAGGGCGACGGTGCCGAGCAGCATCACCCGGCCCGGGGCGACGTTGCGGAGCAGCAGTACCGACACCGCGCCGCTTCCGGCGAGGGCGAACAGCGCCAGGCCGCCGAGCAGCAGCGAGTCCGAGCCGACCACGCTGCGGATGACCGCGGGGATGACGGAGCCGTAGAGCCCGGCGAGCGCCCAGACGGCGACCAGGACCGGGGCGGCCACCAGCAGCGGTCCGCGGGCCGCCTTCGGGACACCGAAGCGGGGGCGCAGCGAGGCGAGCGCGCCCGGCTTGGGCTCGGAGGTCTCGCGCATGAGAGCGACACCGATTCCCTGCAGGATGAACACGGTGAGGAGGGTCAGGTAGACGAGGTGCGTGGGCGCGGGCAGGAACTGGACCAGCAGGCCGGAGGCGAGCGCCCCGGTGGCGGTGCCGGTCATGGGGGCGATCGCGTTCGCGATGGTGCCCTTGGCCTTGTCGAGGTCGAGCATCCCCGCCCCGACCGCGCCGACGGCCGCGCCGGTCGACAGACCCTGGACGACCCGGGCGATCATCAGCTCGGGCACCCCGCCCGCCGTGGTCATGACGACCATCGCGACGACCTGCAGCACGATCGCCGCGAGCAGGACCGGACGGCGCCCCATGTGATCGGAGAGCGACCCGACGGTGAGCAGCGCGGCGAGCACGGCGAGGGCGTAGATACCGAAGACCATCGTCGTGGTGATCGGTGAGAAGCCCCATTCGCCCTGGTAGACGGCGTAGAGAGGGGTGGGGGCGCTGGAGGCGGCGAGGAAGGCCACCACGATCGACGCCTGGAGGTAGAAGGCGGCACCCGAGCCGAGCCGCCGGCTTCTGCGGACGAAAGGGTCGGTCACGGGGAACGTCGGCGGCAGGGACACGGAGGGCTTCTTTCGCCTAGCGGGAGCCGGTCCGATCAGACCGGTCTGTCTAGTGGTCCTTACGGTAGACAGACCGGTCTGGTACTGTCAAGTCATGGCTACGAAAGCGATCGCAGACCGGCCCGCCGCCGCGGGGCGCCCCACCGCACGTGAGCGTCTGCTGGCCGCCGCCAACGAGCTCTTCTACGAGGAGGGCATCCATGTCGTCGGCATCGACCGGGTGATCGAACGCGCCGGTGTCGCCAAAGCGACCCTCTACAGCGCGTACGGGAACAAGGACGGGCTGATCACCGCCTATCTGGCCGGCCGGCACGAGATCCGCCGCCGCCGGGTGACGGCGGCCGTCGACCGCCACGACGCGCCGCGGGAGAAGCTGCTGGCCGTCTTCGACGCACTCGGCGAGGCGTTCGCCGAGCCGACATACCGCGGCTGCGCCTTCCTCAACGCCAGTGCGGAGGTCGGCCCCGACAGCCCCGTCATGCAGGCCACCGACACGTACCGCGGCTGGGTCCGCTCGCTGTTCACCGACCTCGCCCGGGACGCCGGCGCCCCCGAGCCGGAGCAGCTGGCGAGCCGGCTGGTGCTGCTCTACGACGGCGCGGGCGTCGCCGCCAGGATGGACCGCAACCCCGGTGCCGCCGACATGGCGAAGACGGTCGCCGCGACACTCATCGACGCGGCGACCGCGCGGCACTAGCCTCCTGCGCTCCGGGACGGGTCAAGCCCTCAGACCCAGGGGCCCTGCCGGACGGCATGGAAGAAGGGCGGACCTCCGGGAGGTCCGCCCCTCGATCACGCACTGACGGGTATCAGCCGATCTGCGCGCCGTACTCGGTGAGCGCGGCCGTCACCGGCTGGAAGAACGTCTCCCCGCCGTTGGTGCAGTCGCCGCTGCCGCCGGAGGTGAGGCCGACCGCGGTGTCGCCCGAGAAGAGCGCGCCGCCGCTGTCGCCGGGCTCGGCGCAGACGTTGGTCTGGATCAGTCCGGTGACCGATCCTTCCTGGTAGTTGACGGTGGCGTCGAGTCCGGTGACCGTGCCGTCGTGCACCTGGGTGGTGCTGCCGCTGCGCTGCACCGTCTGGCCGACCGTCGGATCGCCGGCCTTGGTGATCGCCTGCGTGCTGCCGTTGTACAGGTCCACGGAGCTCGGGTGGGCCACGCTCGTGTCGGTGTACTTGACCAGCGCGAAGTCATGGCCGGGGAAGGTGGCGGCCTCGACGTTGCCGATCTCCTGGCCACCGGACGATCCTGACCAGCTCTTGAACGCCACACCGCAGTGACCCGCGGTCAGGAAGTAGGGCTGACCGTCCTTGACCACGTTGAAGCCGAGGGAGCAGCGTGCACCGTCGGCGAAGATCGCGTCCCCGCCGGCGACGAACGGCTTGAAGCGGCCCGCGGAGCGGTGCAGTTGCGCGGTGCCGCCGAGCGCCTTGACGCTCTTGGTGAGGCTGTCCAGCTGCGCACCCTTCACGGTGCTGTCCGCGGTCACCACCACCTGGTTGGTGCGGGAGTCGATGGACCACGCGGTGCCCGGGATGCGGGGCTGCGCCCCCAGGGTCTGTGCCGAGCGGTGCAGTTCGGCCATGGTGTGCTGGACGGTCCGGGCGACGGCTCCGGCGTCCTGCACCTTCTGGTCGGCGGTCGCGTCCAGAACGTTGACGACGAGCTGCTTGGTCTTCGCGTCGTAGTACGAGCCCGCGGTGCGGTCACCCAGACGGGAGGTGAGGTCGCCCGCGAGCTGGGCCGCGGCGGCGGGGGCGAATGCCTTGGGGGACGGTGCGGTCGGCTGGGCGGCGTTGGCGTGGGGAAGGAGAACGCCCGCTGCGACGACGGCGGCGGCGCTCGTCCCGGCGATGGCGATACGACGCCTGGTTATCCGACGGTGCTTCAACTCAGTGCCTCCTGTGGGGGGTGGGCCCGCCTGGTCGACAGCGGGCCCGCAGGATGTGCGGTCACGAACGGGCGGAACAGCAAGGATTGCCCGTCCGTGCCAGTTGGTGCGGCCGAGTATCCCGATACCGGCCAGTACCCTGCAAGGTCATGATCAAGCCCCGCCTGCACATCTGTGAACAGGGCGGAGATACCTCGCAACCCTCCCCATTGAAGGCCCCGATCGGGGGGTACCGGACCACGGTGCGACGACCCGTGTGCCCGGGGTGAGGACTACACCTGTCCGAGAACCGACGCTCGGATTCCGTTTGTGGAGCCCGGTTTCTCCCGGTACGTCAGGCGCGGAACGCGCCGTTCACGCCGCCCGTGCGTGGTCAGCCCCCTGGTTTATGTTCTTCCCCATGGATCAGTTCAACGAGTTATCCCGTAGAGGTTTTGTCAGAGCCGGAGTCGGCGGACTCGGTGTCGCCGCCCTGTCGCTCCCCGCGGGGAACGCCCTCGCTTCCCCGCTGCCGAGCCCCACCACCGAGCGGTCCCCGCACGCGGGGGCGACCCGGACCCTCCGTTTCACGGCAGGAACCAACGCTTCGGTGACCGCCTCCCCCGCCGGCGACCGGTTGATCGTCGAGGTCCAGGGGGTGTTGTGGTCGCTGCCGCGCAGGGGCGGCACCGCGACCGCGCTGACCACGCCCGAGCTGGAGCCGACCCGCCCCGCCTGGTCGCCGGACGGCTCGCAGATCGCGGTCTGTGCTTACCAGGGCGGCGGATTCCATCTGTGGACGATGGAGCCGGACGGCTCCCGGCTGCGCCAGTTGACGTCAGGGCCGTGGGACGACCGGGGCGTCGCCTGGTCGCCGGACGGCACCCGTATCGCCTTCTCGTCGGAGCGTGGCGGAGATCCGACGGCCGGCGCCTCGTACCGGATCTGGACCGTGGACGTGCGTTCCGGCGAGCTGACCCGGCTCACAAACGACACCGGCGTCGAGGACTTCGACCCGGCCTGGCATCCGAACGGTGACGAAGTCCTGTTCGTGCGGGCCGGAAGCAAGGGCGCCCACACCCTCGCCTCGGTCCCCGCCCGGGGCGGAGCCGTGACGGTCGTCCGGACCACGACCTCGGGACTGCTCTCCTCCCCCGCGGTCTCCGCGGACGGCCGGGTGGCCTATGTCCAGGTCGCGGAGACGGTTCTGTATGCCTTCGCGCCGAGTTCCGTGCTGATGGTGGACGGTGCGCCCGTCACCGAGGACGAGGACGTCGCCCCGCTGCCGCCGTGCTGGACCGCGGACGGTGAACTCCTCTACGTGGCCGACGGCCACCTGCGGTCCCGCCGGCCGGGAAGGACCCCCGCCGGGTCCGCGGCCGAGGAGATCCCGTTCACCGCCGCACTGGACGTACCGCGGCCGGAATACCGCAGGAAGACGTACGACTTCGGCTCGACCACCGCCCGCCCGGTGCGCGGAGTCCACCTTCCCGCGCTCTCCCCCGACGGCGGTTCCGTCGCCTTCGCCGCCCTCAACGCCCTGTGGGTGCTGCCGATCGGCGGCCGCCCGCGCAAGCTCGTCCAGGCGACCCCGTCCGCCTATGTGCAGATGCCGTCCTGGGCACCGGACGGGCGCAGCGTCCTCTACTCGTACGAAGGCGGCGCTCAGGGGAACGGCCTGATCAGCGTTCACCGGCACTGGCTCGACGGCGGGAAGGACGAGGTGCTGTCGACCGGTGGCCGGCTCAACCCCGTGCTCTCCCCGGACGGTGCCAGGCTCGCCTGCCAGGACACCACCGGCAACCTGATCGTCCGCGATCTCGCCGCGGGGACGGAGAGGACGCTCGTCGCGCCGCTCGGCGCGAACGGCATTCCGGGACGTCCCAGTTGGTCCCCCGACGGCCGCTTTCTCGCCTTCTGCGACCGCAACCGCCTCAACCAGCGGTTCCGCGAGGGGTACAACATCATCCGGGTGGTCGACAGCGGCACCGGTAAGTGGACCGCGCATCTGCCGATGCCGCACGCCTCCCTGTCGGACCGCGGCAACGCCGGCCCCGTCTGGTCGCCGGACGGTACCGCGATGGCGTTCATCATGGAGTCCGCCCTGTGGGTCATGCCGGTCGGCCCGGACGGCTCACCGGCGGGCGAGCCGCGCCGCATCACCGACGAGGCGGCCGACCACCCCTCCTGGTCGGGTGACTCGCGCAGGCTGCTCTACGAGGCGAGCGGTCAGCTGCGGCTGGTCGAACGGGACGGCACGGGCCGGCGCACCGTGCGGGTGCCGCTGGAGTACAGCCGCCGGCTGCCCGCCCGGAACGAGGTGACCCGGGTGCACGCCGGGCGGCTGTGGGACGGTGCCGGGGAGACGGTCCGCGAGGACGTCGACATCGTGATCGGCGGGAATCGCATCCGGGCCGTCGAACCGCACCGCCCGGGCCCGGCCAGGTCCGGGGAGAAGCTGATCGACGCGTCCCGGTCCACGGTCGTTCCCGGCCTGTGGGACGCCCACACCCATCCGTGGCAGTACACCTACGGCGGCCGGCAGACCAGTCTGATGCTCGCCTACGGGGTCACCACGAACGTCTCACTCGGCGGCTTCGCCCATGAGGCGGTACGGATCCGGGAGTCCGTCGCGGCCGGACGGACGGCCGGACCCCGGCTGTTCACGACCGGCGAACTGCTCGACGGCAGCCGGGTCGCCTACAGCATGAGCCGGGCGCACCGCACCGAGGCCGGGGTGAAGCGCTCCCTGCAGCGGGCGGTCGACCTCGACTACGACTTCGTCAAGACCTATGTCCGCGCCCCCAGCTGGATCATGCGGGAGGCCGCCCGCACCGCCCACGACAAGCTCGGCGTCATGGCCGGCAGCCACCTCCTGTCACCGGGAGCCAACGTCGGCCAGGACCTCACCACCCATCTGCAGGCCACCCAGCGATCGGAGTACGGGCGCGCCCTGTCCCCCACCGGCCACTCCTACCAGGACGTCCACGAGACGTACCGGGGTGGTGACTTCAAAATCATCATCACGCCGTTCAGCGCTCTCGCCCTGCTCGGTGACGATCCCTCACTGGCCGAGGACCCCCGGGTCACCACACTCATGCCGCCCTGGGACGCCGCACTCGTCGAGAGCCAGGCGGCCACCCCGCCGAGCGAGGCGGCCAGACGCACCATCGCCATGGAAACGGCCGTCTACCAGCGCATCCTTGCCGCCGACGGCGCTCTCGCCCTGGGCACCGACGCGCCCCTGACCCCGATCGGCCTCCACCTGCATCTCGGTCTGCGGGCACTGCACTACGCGGGCGGCCTCACCCCTGCCCAGGCACTGCGGACCGCGACCGCGGCGCCGGCCGAGCTGTTCGGTGTGGGTGACGATCTCGGAACGCTCGAAGCGGGCAAGCTCGCCGATCTCGCGGTGATCGACGGGAATCCGTTCCAGAACTTCGACGACCTGGTCCGCACGACCTGGGTGATGCGCGACGGCATCGTGTACCGCCAGGACGACCTCGTCGGTGAGTTCGGCACCAGCCTCGCCCAGCGGCGCACCACGGACCGGACCGACTGGCTCGACGTCAGCCGCCAACTGCGCCGCGAACCCTGCTGCTCGGAGCACGCGTTCCAGCTGTAGCGGGTCGGCGGTCACCAGCGGTTCCGGCCGCTGGTGACCGCCCGCCGCGGCCCGCGTCCGTGAGGCTTGGACGCGGGCCACGGCTTCGAGGGCAGAGCTTCGTTCAGCAGGGCTTCGTTCAGCAGGCGCCGAGGTCCTGCCAGACGCCCCACTGGCCGGTGGTACCGGGCTCCTCTCCGGTGGTCCACCACTTGGCCCGCCAGTTGTGGCCCTTCCAGCTGACCTGGTTGCCACCGACGTAGATGGCGTTCGGGTCCCAGGTCGTACCCGTGCAGCCGCCGCCTCCACCGGTGACCGTCAGCGAGTAGGTGGTGCTGTGGGTGGCGGTCCCCGTGCCGGTGACGGTCACGGTGTAGGTGCCCGCGGTCACCGACGCTCCGACGGCCACGGTCATGGTCGCGGAGGACCCGGACTGTACGGACGCCGGGGCGAACGAGACGTTCACACCGGTCGGAGCGCCGGACGCCGTCAGGTTGACGGTCTGGGCGCTGCCGCTGGTGGTGGCGGTGGAGACCGTCGCGGTGGTGGTGCCGCCCGGCTGGACGCTGCCGGAGACGGGGTTCACCGCGACCGAGAAGTCGTTGGCCGGGGCCGTGGTGCCGACCGCGGTCTTCCACAGCGTGTAGGCGACACCGTCGGCACTGCGGTCGAGCGCCGTCGCGTTGATGTTCGCGGTGGTGTCACAGGACTGGTGGTAGCAGGAGTCGTACGACCGGTTGGCCGTGCCGCCCCACTTGGTGGCCTGGGCCGCGGTCTTGATGGCGTCGGCGCCGGTGGCGTAGGCGGAGGTGGGAATCCCCGCCTGCTGGAAGGAGTAGTCGTCGGAGCGTCCCTGGCCCTCGATGTTCTCCTCAGGACGGAGGTTCAGCGAGTCCCAGTACTCCTTCATCGGGGCCGCCGCGGACGAGGTGATGTTGTTGATGAAGTAGCCGGCGTTGGTCGAGCCGACCATGTCGAAGTTGTAGTACGCCTTGATGGCGCTGCGCTGCGTGGAGCCGAGCTGACTCACATAGAACTGCGAGCCCTGCATGCCCTGTTCCTCGCCGTTCCACCAGGCGAAGCGGACGTGCTTGGCCATGGTGGGGTTCTGCTGGGCCAGGACGAGGGCGTTCTCCAGCAGCGAGGACGAGCCGGAACCGTTGTCGTTGATGCCGGGGCCGGCCGACACGCTGTCCAGGTGCGCGCCGAACATGACGACCTGGTCGGTGGGCCCGCCCGGCCAGTCCGCGATCAGGTTGTTGCCGCGGTTGGTGCAGCCGGTGCAGGACTGCTCGGTGACGCTGTAACCCGCCGCCTGCAGCTTGCCCTTGACGTAGGCCAGCGACGCCGTGTAGCCGCTGGTGCCGGCCTGCCGGGTGCCGCCGTTCTGCTGGGCGATCGTGTACAGCTGCGCCAGGTGCGCCTGGACGTTCGCCACGCTGATGTCCGGCGCGGTGCCGCCGGGATTGGTCCCGCCCGGAGTGACGGTGAGGGTGTACTGCGCGGTGTGGCTCTGGGTTCCGCTGCCGGTCACGGTGATGACGTACGAGCCAACGGCGACCGCCGACCCGACGGTGACCTTCATGGTCGAGGAGGCGCCGGACTGCACCGACGCCGGGGTGAACCCGACCGTCACACCGCTCGGGGCGCCGGACGCCGTCAGGTTCACGGTCTGCGCGCTGCCCGAGGTGATGGTGGTGTTGACCGTGGCGTTGGCCGAGGCACCCTGCTGTACGGATCCGGCGGTCGGGCTCAGCGACATCGAGTAGTCACTGTTGCCGCTGGGGGTACAGGTGGGTTCGCCGCTCTGCGCGGGGATGGTGATGGCGTCCCAGGCGGCCTTGGTCCTGGTGAACAGGACACAGCTGGGGTCGAGGTTCTTGGCCGCGGTCAGTGTGGTGGTGCGGTACCGCTTGTAGGTCATACCGCTGGTCTTGAGCAGCATCCCGCCGTAGAAGACCTTGCCGGCCTGCTGGATGCCGACACCGGTGACCGTGGAGTTGTTGCAGGTCGGGCTGGTCGGCTTGCCGCCGCCGGGGTTGGAGCCCTCGGCCAGCAGATAGAACCAGTGGTTCAGCGGCCCGGCCGCCGCGTGCTCCTCGGTGCTGGGTATCGAGGAGCTGTAACAGTTGGGGTCGCCGATCTGGGACGGGTTGTACATGATGCGGATCGGGCCGCTGCCGGTGAGGTTGATGGTCTCGCCGACCGTGTAGTCCGGGCTGTCGTACGGGGAGGGCTCGTTGGTGTACGCCTCGGTGAGGGCGCCCATGATGTCGCCGGTCGCCTCGCCCAGTCCCGCCTCGGTGCTGGTCCCGCCGGGGGTGAACTGGTCGATGCCGTGGCCGAACTCATGGCCCACGACGTCCATCGCGCCGATCCACTGGTTGGCCGTGTTGTGGCCGATGGAGACCGAGGAGCCGTCCCAGTAGGCGTTGACGTCGTTGAGGCCGACCTTCACCGGCCAGCTGCCGCCGTTGCCGTTGTGCCCGTTGCGGCCCAGCCAGTCGCGCAGCATGTCCCACTCGTGCTGCGCCGCCCACATCACGTCGACGCAGCCGGTCTCCTTGGAGGTGGCGCTGCCGGTGCCCCACGTGTCGCTGGACTTGGTGAAGACGCTGCCGGTCGTGTAGTCGGCGCAGGTCAGGCCGGGGCGCCCCGGGTCGCGCAGCGAGTAGCTGCCGCCCGAGTTGGTGGTGGCGATGGTCAGCGGGCTCGGGCCGTTCCACTGGCTGTTGCCGTTGCCGGCCTTGACGTCGTCGTAGTGGTCGAGCACCGCCCCGGTGGTCGCGTTCACGAAGACGTGCAGATGGCTCGGGGCCTTGGCGGTGCGGCCGGTGAGGACCGTCTCCCAGGCCAGCGCGTCGTGGCCGTCCTTGACCCGCACGACGAGGCGGTGCGAGTCGACCTTGTCCACCGCGGTGAGCTGGCGGCGGGCGGTGGCCTCGGCGGTGCCGGCCGTGACGGTCGCCGTGGTCGGCACGTTGATGCGCGTCGAGTCGGCGGACTGTGACGCCTGCACCCGGCCCTGGCCGTCGGCCAGGACCACCGCGTCCCCGCCGACCACCGGCAGGCCACGGTAGGTGCGCTCGTAGGCGACCGAGTAGAGGCCGTTGACCCAGGGCGTCACCTGACGCCGTTCGTAGCTCTCGCCCGGCCCGTTCACCAGCGTGTCGAGGCCGCTGGCGGCGGCCCGGTCGGCCGCCGACACCGCCAGCGCCAGCGGCCCTGGGGAGACGGTCGGGGCGGGGGCCGCGGCGGCCGGCGGGCCGCTGGTGGCGACCATCATCCCGGCGAGGACGGCCAGGGTTGTCCCGGCCGTCACTGCTCTGCGTTTCATGGGGGGCTCCTTGACTAGGGGCATGCCTCGACCACGAAGCCCTCCACTCGACGGCCGGACGATCGGCCCGGGCCGGTGAGCGAGGGGGGACTTACGTGTTTCGAGTGAGCGAGCGAAACGTTCACATCGCGCCATGACCCCGTCAATGGACTAGTCCAACTCCGGCAACATCCGGCAACTTCCGGCAACCCGCGAGCTCGACGGCACCGCTCAGCGGACACCGAACCGAGGACGGAAGGGGACCGCCGAAGGTGAACTCACCTGTCAACCTGCAGACTCGGCACGGCAGTCCTGCCAACCCTCAGACCCGGTAGGGCAGTTGCTCCAGCAGGCTCCGGGCCTCCCGCGCGCCGGGGTATCGCGTCGTGAGCCTCGTCCGGAATCCGTCGAGCTCGCGGTTCACACTGGTCCGGTCCGCGGCGACCGCCTCCGGGATCACCGGCGCGGCGGCGGCCACGGCGGCGTCCAGCTGTCCGGAGCACACGAACGCGTCGGCGAGTCGCAGTGTGAGCAGCAGAACGGTCGGCCGATGCGTGGCGGGCAGACAGCTGAGTGACGCCTCGGTGGCCTTGACGGCCTGCCGGGCGACCCACAGGTCCCCGGTGATCGCGGCGGCGTCGCGCAGCGTCCCGCCGATCGACGCCTCCACCTGCAGGCGGCCGGTGGCGCCGGCGAGCCAGGGCGCCTCGAGGAAGTCCCGCCCGTCGAGGCGGTCCAGCGCCCGGCGGGAGAGGACGACGCGCTTGCGGCACTCCGCGAGGTCGCCGCCCAGCGCCCGCGCCCGCGCCTGGTGCAGATGCGACATGGCCACCATCCACGCCCGGCGCGGGTCCACCGCCTCCAGCTCCTGTGCGTAGGCCAGCGCGGACGCGCCGTCCCCGTCGAGGCGGACCAGCGTGCAGACGTCGCACAGCAAGGTGGCCCGGGCCACCACGTCATCGGCGACGTCCGCCCAGGTCAGACCCCTCGTGAACCAGGCCATCCCGAGGATCCGCTGCCCTCGCTCCACCCGGAGCCAGCCCGCTATCTGCGCGCATTCCGCGGCGAGCCGCAGCTGCGGCACCGGCAGCGTCCCGCGCCCGTTCAGCGTCTCGGCCCACCGCACCACGACGCGCAGCACCCGCTCGACCGAGCCGACGGTTTCCGTGGAGACGCTCTCCAGCCCGTCCTGGGTGTACCCGACGATCAGAGCGGTCAGCGCGTGCATGGCGTCGGCGTCGGTGCCGGGCCACATCGCCGTCCGCCCGTGGTCGCCGTCGGCGGCGGTCAGGAGTGTGAGCGCGTCGGCGAGCGGTGGCACCTCGCAGTCGCCGCCGCCGTGCAGCGGGCAGGACAACAGCCGGGTGGGCCAGTGGTCGACGGGCTGCGGCGGGGCCGGTTCGGCAGCACCGCGGGGGGTGGTCGAGAACAGCGTCGCGGGCAGCATCGGCGCGCTGTGGTGGACGTCCGGCCGGTCGGCGAGGATCGCGAGGAGCTCACCACGGCTTCCGAGTAACGAGTCGAGTCGCAGCGGCAGCCCGGCGGGCGGCTCCCGCACGCCGCCCTCCAGCTTGCTGATCAGCGTGTGGTGATACCCCACACGCAGCGCCAGTTGACGCTGGGTCAGCCCGGCCGACCTGCGCAGCGTGCGCAGCCGTCGCCCGAACTCCCCCCACGACTGCCGCGCTGCGACCGTGTCGGCGCTCATGGGCCCTCCCGGACGGAAGTCGTCGTACCGCCACTGCCGTCCCCGACACCGGCGTGCACCGATCGGCGCTGGATCCTACTAGAAGATTGCGTTCGTCGACGTCGTGATTTCCGGCCGAGGGCGACCAAGACGAGCGGTCGCCAGGGAGTGGTTCTCCCAGGCTATGAAACATCCCGCGCCGCTGAGCGGTTCCGGGCCCGTCAGCGGGTTCCTGCTCTCCGGGGCCGCGGCGTTCGGGGCGCAGGTCGCGATGTTCCAGTGGGGCTGGGGAGAGCATCTGTTCGGCATCACGCCGAGCCAGACCATCAGCTTCCCGCCGATCCTGATGCTCGCGATCATCTTCGGGCTCTCCAGCGACTACGAAGTGTTCGTCGTGTCCCGCATCAAGGGGGACTTCACCAAGAACGGGGACGCGCTCAAGGCCGTCGAGCGCGGCACCGGCCTCGCGGCGCGCGTGGTGACCGCGGCAGCGCTCATCATGTTCAGCATCTTCGTGGCGTTCATGTTCACCGACGACCCGATCGTGAAGGCCGTCGGCTTCAGCTTCGCCGCCGGTGTCTTCCTGGACGCCTTCGTGGTCCGGCTCACCCTGGTGCCCGCGTTCATGGCGATCATCCGCGCGAAGATCTGATACCACCCGAAGTGGTTCGACGGGTACATCCCCGACCTCGACATCGAGAGCGACCGTCTCCAGCATCGGCACGCGCCGAGCGGTTCCGCCAAGACCCCGGACGGGCAGCCTGTCCGAGGCCGAGCGGTGCCGGATTCCCAGCCGTCCGCAGTGGGTTGTCAGCTTCCGGCAGTGGGTGGTCAGCTTCCGTCAGGTGCGGCGGTCGCGGCGGCGGTGGCCAGGGGGATGGGCTCCTCCGACACCCAGGGCATGACCCAGGCGGCGTCCTCGTTGGTGATCGCGGTGTCGCAGACGTCGCAGTAGCTTCCGTCGGCGGTCGGCCGGCCACAGGCTAGGTGCACGATCCGCACGGCGATCGTGGGCTCCGCCGGATTCGCGTAGGTGTGGCCCCATGCGGCGAGCGCTTCCAGGACGGGGCGCAGGGCGACTCCCGCCTGCGTGATCCGGTAGTGCGAGCGGATCCGGTTGCCGTCCTCGTAGGGCTCCTTGGTGAGGACCCCGGCGTCGACCAGCTTGCCCAGCCGGTTGGACAGGATGTTGTCCGCGATCCCCAGACCGGTACGGAACTGCTCGAAGCGCGTCGCGCCGAGCGTGGCGTTCCGCATGATCAGCAGCGTCCAGCGGTCGCCGAGGATGCCGGCGGCGCGGCCCAGGGGGCAGGGCCCGGAGGCGAGATCTGTGCTGTTCATACCGGGTTCCCCATTCACTGCCTCTTCACTGCCTTCTGCGACTTGCAGCTTGCAAGCCGCAAGCCCCCATGTTAGCTTTCTTTGTGCAAGCTTGCAATTTGCAAGCTTGGTCCGAGGCTCCATGAGAAGAGTTCCGCCATGATCATCTCCGAACAGACCGCCCTGGTCACCGGCGCCAATCGCGGCCTCGGCCGGCTGCTGGCCACCGAGCTCGTGGCCCGCGGCGCCACCGTCTACGCCGGAGCGCGCAACCCCGACACCATCGACGTGCCCGGCGTGATCCCGATCAGCCTTGACGTCACCGACCCCGAGTCGGTCGCGGCAGCCGCCAAGGCGGCCGGCGCGGTGACCCTGCTCATCAACAACGCGGGGTCCTCCACCGGGGCCGATCTGCTCACCGGCGACCTCAGCGACCTGCAGCTGGAAATGGATACGCACTACTTCGGTTCCCTGTCGATGATCCGTGCCTTCGCACCGGGGATCGCGGCCAACGGCGGCGGGACGATCCTGAACATCCTGTCCGTCCTGTCGTGGATCTCGCTGCCCACCGTCGGCGGGTACTCGGCCGCGAAGTCGGCCGCCTGGTCGATGACCAACGCCCTCCGGGTCCAGCTCGCCGAGCAGAACATCCGGGTCGCCGGACTGCACGTCGGATTCATGGACACCGAGATGGCCGCGACGGTCACCGCTCCGAAGATGGACCCCGCCGCTGTCGCCGCCCTCGCGATCGACGGCATCGAGGCGGATGCGTACGAGATCCTCGCCGACGACCTCAGCCGCCAGGTACAGGCGGGCTTCGCCGGGGGCGTGGGCGCCCTCTACCCGGCGCTGACCTGATCCGGCCTGGCCTGAACTGACCTGACCTGCCCTGGCCTGATTCTCCCGGCCCACGGTGCGCAGCCCGGACGACAAGCGAGAGCCCCCGCCCGGCGCGCGCGCTGCCCGGGCGCGCGAACTGCGCCGGAGTCGCGTACGTGCTGGGCGGGGGCGGTTCGGGCCGTCCCGCGGCATTCCGTCCCCGGGAAGGGAGTGCGGGCGACCCCTGAGCGGCCGGCGAAGGAGTCAGCCCGCTGCCCGGAAGTTCTGGATCACGCGATCAGTTGTGCATCGCGGAGAAGCGCCAGGCCTGGCCGTTGAATCCACCGCAGGTGGACTGGTCGAGGGGCTGACCGCTGTTGGTCATACCCCAGGCCGCCGTCAGGCACAGGCCGCTGGAGCGGTTCCTGAGCCGGTAACTGTCGTTGCCGAGCGACTCGGCGACCCACACCTGCGCGTCGTTGTTGGAACAGTACGACTGGACGACGAGGGCGTGGTTGGCCGGGCCCTGCGGGGTGACGCACTGACCGGTCGACCGGACCCGGAGGAAGTAGGCGCTGGTACCCGCCCAGCCCGACGAGAACTGCTTGTTGTACTTGTTGTCACACGGGAACTGGATCAGGCCGGCGCCGGGCTGGGTGGAGTTGTTGCCCACCGCGGCGCACATGCCGGAGTTCAGGTTGGTCAGCTTGTTGAAGAAGCCGTTGTCGGGGCTGTCCGCCTGGGCGGAGTTGGCAGCGCCGAGCGACAGCAGCGCCGCGGACGAGAGTGCGGCTAAGACCTTGGTCACGTGTCTCACGAAGGACCCCAGTTTCCTGATACCGGATGGATGACAGGGCATGCCCGTGCACCGGTGAGCGAACACCCGGCGCCGGATATGCGATCACCCACGGTGCCCGACCGTGCGCCGTCCGTCCATAGGCGATGCGGCCCGCTCAAGCGCCGTTCCAGGACGGCGTTTCGGCCCGCGGCTCTTGCCCACGGTTCCACCCGCGGTCCTCGCCCACGGTTCGAGCGTGCCGCTACTCCGGCCCCATCACCGGGTGCGGCCTGTAGTCCGCCTCCAGGCGCGCCATGTGTGCCGGTGAGAGGGTGACGTCCAGTGCCCCGACGGCGTCCTGGAGGTGGGCGAGTTTGGTCGCACCGACGATCGGGGCGCTCACGCCCTCCTTGTTCAGCAGCCAGGCGAGGGCGACCCGGGCCGGTGGCAGACCGAGCTCCGAGGCGACCGAACGGAGCGTGTCGACGACGTCGAAGTCGGCTTCCGTGTAGAGCCGGTCGGCGAGCGGATCGGCGCCGCCGCGTGTGGTGGTGCGCTCGCCGCCGCGACCCCGGCCGCCCGCGAGGAGCCCGCGCGCGAGCGGGCTGTACGGCAGGACGCCGACGCCCTGGTCGAGGCAGAGCGGGATCATCTCCCGTTCCTCCTCGCGGTAGACGAGGTTGTAGTGGTTCTGCATGGACACGAAGCGCGTGCCACCGGCGAGCACGGCGGTGTGCTGCGCCTTGGCGAACTGCCATGCGTACATGCTCGATGCGCCGATGTAGCGGACCTTCCCGGCCCGCACGACGGTGTCGAGCGCGTCCATCGTCTCCTCGATGGGCGTCTTGTGGTCCCAGCGATGGATCTGATAGAGGTCGATGTGGTCGGTACCGAGACGGCGCAGGGAGCCGTCCACCGAGGCGAGGATGTGCTTGCGCGACAGACCCCGGTCACCCGGTTTCCCGCTCATCGGGTAGTACACCTTGGTGGCGAGGACATAGTCGTCACGGTCGTCGAAGAGCCGTGCGAGCAGCCGCCCGGTGACCACTTCGCTGGCACCTCTGTCGTACATGTCGGCGGTGTCGAACAGCGTCACTCCCTGCTCCACCGCATGCCGCACGATCGGCTCCGCCTCGTCCTCGGAGAGGTGCCAGGCGCGCCGGCTCGTGTCGCCGTAACTCATCATGCCGAGCCCCAGCCGGGACACGACGAGTCCTGATGCACCCAGGCGGGTGTATTGCATCGCATTTCTCCTTCAGAACCGCTGGAAGAACGCACCGGTTCGGGTTACCTCGGGTCGTCTCGGGTTACCGGACCGATTCAACGCCGAACAGGCCCGGATTCCCATCCGAATAAATCGGTTCCTCCGGCCGGCAGCATCAGGCACCATCAGCGGATGGACAGTTCGGCCGCGCGCGCCGACCGGGACCGGAAGCCAGGACGGTGAATCCCACGATCAGGACCGCGGCCATCGGCACCGAGCGGCTGGAACTGCTGCCACTCCGCGTGGACCACGCCGAGGAGATGGCCGCCGCGCTGTCCGACCCGGCCCTGCACACCTTCATCGGGGGCACCCCGGACACCCCGCGGGACCTGCGCGCCCGCTATGAACGCATGGTCGCGGGCGCACCCGACCCTGCCGTCTCGTGGTGCAACTGGGTGATCCGGCTGCGCGAGGAGACCTCCCTGGCGGGCACGGCCCAGGCGACGATCGGCCCTTCCGGGGACGGCCTGACCGCCGAGATCGCCTGGGTCGTCGGCACCCCGTGGCAAGGGCGCGGCATCGCCACGGAGGCGGCGCTGGGCCTGGTCGCCTGGCTGGCGGGCCAACCCGTCGACGGCCCCTTCACCCTCGTCGCCCATGTCCATCCGGACCACCGGGCGTCGGCCGCCGTCGCCGCAGCGTGCGGACTGACGCCCACCGGCACATGGCACGACGGTGAGATCAGGTGGCGGCGAAGCCTGCGGTGACGCAGTCGGGCCACGGCTGTTCCTGCCCTCCTGCCTCCTGCGGCGGTACCCGCGCCCGTTCCGCTGCGCCCCGCATCGCGCGCGCCCGCCCGCGCTCCGGGCGTGCTTCCGTCCAACGGTTCGCCGAGCGCTGATGCGGACCGGAGGTGGGCAGGTCTAGATGCTTCCGGGCCTTCTCACGGCATCAGCAGGTGCTGTGCGCAGTCCGAATCGTCGAGACCGTCGAAGGACGCCGCCATGACTCGCGCCGTACTCCCTTGCCGCTGCCCCGGCCGCACGACGCCGCACACCCGCTCGGCAGACGCCTGGGCGGTGTGGCGATGAGGAGGTGGTTCCGCAGGCCGCAGCCCGTCGAGACGGCCGTGTCCGACAGCGAGCAGCTGTTGTTCGGCGGGGCGCTGCGCTATGACTACGGATGGGCCCGGCACGAGTACACGATGCTGGAGCACTCGGCGCTGTCCATGGCCCGCTCGGCACCGCGGCTGGTCGGCAGGACCGTACGGCTGGCCTGGCGGGCCGACCGGACCGCCATGCTGACGATGGTCCTGGCCGAGATCTACCAGGGTGCGGCCCACGCCGTCGGACTGCTGGTCACCAACGAGGTGCTGCAGTCGCTGTTCGGGAGCGGGGACACGGTCGCGCGGGTGCACGCGGCGGTGCCGGCGCTGATCGTGGGCATGGTCATCGCCGTGACCAGCGCGGTGGCGGCGTCCCTGTCGACGGCCAGCACCGGCCGGCTGGAGCCGAAGGTCGAACGGCTGGCCACCCAGGAGTATCTGCGGCACGCCGAGCGGGTGGAGCTGGAGGCCGTCGAGGACGGGGCGTTCCGCAAGCTGCTGGACTCCGCGCAGTTCGGCGCCCAGTCCTCCCGCCAGATGATCAGCGCCATGGTGGCGACGCTGAACGGCACGTTCTCTCTCGTCGCCGCGGCCGGGGTGCTCACCGTGCTGCACCCGGTGCTCCTGTTCCTGCTGATGCTGATCGCGGCGCCGCGCGGGTGGGGCGCCCTGCATGTGGCCCAGCGCCGCTATGCCTCCACCATGGCCTGGATCGAGCACGAGCGTGCGGCCCGGGTCATCGGAGAATCGATCACCGGGCGCAGCGCCGCCCAGGAGACCCGCGTGCACGGCGTCGGGAGCTTCCTGCTGCGGCACTTCGGGCAGATGGCCAGGACCGCGGAGGCGGAGCAGACCCGGCTGGCCAAGGAGAAGGCCGCCACCGAGCTCCTGGCCGCCTCGCTGTCGGGCGCCGCGTCGTTGCTGGCGTACGTCACGCTGGCGTGGTTGCTGCTGTCGGGCCGGATGAGCATGGCGGTCGCCGGTACCGCGGTCATGGCGGTACGGACCGGATCGGCGAATCTCGGCGCGCTCGTCGGATCCGTCAACCGGCTGCATGAGGAGTCCCTGTACGCGGGCGACCTGGACCGGTACATCCTCGAAGCCACCGCCCGCGCCATTCCCGTCGGCGGCGTTCCGGTGCCCCGGCACCCGGCCGAGATCCGCTTCGAGCACGTCACCTACCGGTATCCGGATCGTGAGCGGCCCGCCCTCGACGACATCTCGCTCACCATCTCCGCCGGGAGTGTGGTGGCGCTGGTGGGAACGAACGGATCCGGCAAGAGCACCCTGGTGAAGCTGCTCGCCGGCCTCCACAAGGCGCAGGCCGGCCGGATCGTGTGGGACAAGGTCGATCTGGCGGAGGCCGACCGCGATCAGGTCTTCTCCCACATCGCGCTGCTCGACCAGTCCTTCGCGAGGTGGCCGTTCACCGCGGAGACCAATCTGGCGATCGGCAAGCCCGCACGGACCCCGGAGCCGGAGCAGCTGGCCGCGGCGGCCGCGTTCTCCGGCGCGGACGCGGTCATCAACGCCCTCCCCCACGGCATGAAGACCCTCCTGGCCCTGCAGTTCCGCGGCGGATCGGAACTGTCCGGCGGCCAGTGGCAGACCATCGGGCTCAGCCGTACCTGGTATCGCGACGCATCGCTGATCATCGTCGACGAGCCGACTTCGGCGCTGGATCCCGAGGCGGAGATCGCCTGCTTCGAGAAGATCCGCCGGCTCCGCTCACCGACCACCACGGTCGTCCTGGTGACCCACCGCATGGCGGCCGTCCAGCACGCCGACCTGATCTACGTCCTCCACGAAGGCCTCCTGGTGGAACAGGGCACCCACCAGGAACTCCTGGCCGACGAGGCCGGCCGCTACCACCGCATGTTCCAGTCCCAGGCGGACCAGTACATCCCCGGCGGCAACGGAAGGGTCCCAGGCCAGCAGAACCAACCGGCCACGGCCGACCGGCCCGGCCCGGGCGACCGCTGAATCCGGGTGGTTCCGCCGGCCGGGGACCGGTGAGCTGGAGGGGCGTGCCGGATCGCCGTGGGAAGATCCAGGTAGGTCGGCAGTGAGCCGGTCCAGTGAAGGGGCGCTCTCGCATGGCAGCAGGATTCTCGGACTGGAAAGTCAAGAAGCAGTATTCGGAGAATGACCGGGTGTCGTACCTGGGAAAGGAATACCGCTGTTTGGCCACTCACACGTCGAATTCGGCATGGAATCCCAAAGCAGCCGTCACGAAGTGGCAGGAATACAAGCCGTAGCCACTGTATGACCGGCCCCGGCGTGAACCGGCGACGGGCTGCGGTCGCGTGCCACCGGCGGCGGTCGTAGCGTCGAAGTATCGCTCACCGTTGGGAGTACGCCATGTCCGAGCGCGCGGGCTTCGAGCTCACCTTCACCAACCCCCTCCCGGTGGACGGCGCACCCGCCCAGCAGGTCGTCGAGGTTTTCGCGACGACCGCGATCGGGTCGGGCGGATATCCGATCTATGTCGACGCAAGCAAGATCATCCGTGCCGAGATCAGTGACGCGGGACAGGTCCGCATGATCGCGAGCGGCGGCGGACAGCGCCCCCAGTCCCCCTCCGCGGTCCATCGCCTGCCACCGGCCGACCACCGATGACCGATGACGGACGACCACGGGATTGCGGTACGGGGGCGTGGGTGCGGGAGCGGGGTCGGGCCGCGGGGTCGGGCCGCCCGCGGTGGCGGACGGCCCGGTTCGCCGGAGCGCGGTTGGGATCCGGCTCAGGTGGCTGAAGGGGTCAGCCGACGCAGCCGGTGACCGGTTGTGGGCTGCCGATGCAGTTGGTCGGGGTGTTGGCCGTCACCGAGGTGGTGGTCATGGTGGAGGTTCCGGAGGAGTGGATCCCGCCGGGCTGGGTGGCTGCCGTGTTGAGGGTGACCACTGAGCTGGTCATGGTGAGCGTCGCTCCGGCGCTCGCGATGCCGGCCGCCTGGTTCGCGGTGTTGCTCCTGACCGTGCTGCTGGTGAACGTGGCCGCCGCGGCCGCGCCACTGCTGTAGATCGCACCGCCGAGACCGCCCGCCGTGTTGCTGTTGATCGCACTCCCGGTCAGCGTCACCGCGCCGAAGTTGAGAACACCGCCACCGTGGTTGTGGCCCGCGGTCGTCGCGTTGCCGCCGCTGAGGGTGACCGCGTTGAGGGCCAGGCCACCGGACGCGGCGACCTGGACGATCCGGAACGCGGCGGCCGTCGCCGACCTGGTGATCGTGTTGGCGTTCCCCGAGAAGGCGATCGGCGTGGTGATGATCGGCAGGCCGTCGGGGCCGTTGACGCCGTCATTGCCGTGGGCGGAGGTGAGCGTGTAGGTGCAGCCCTTCGTCAGGGTGATGGTCCCGCCACCGGCCGTGTTGGCCGCGTTCACCGCGGCGATGAGCGCGGTTTCCGAACACGGAACGGTGACGGCGGCCCCCGCCTGTGCTGCGGTGGGGAGGAGGCACGCGGCGCCGGTGGCCAGCAGAACGGATCCGGCCAGGGCGAGGGAGGTGCGGTGCATTCGCATGAGCGCTTTCATGGGACTGAAGACCGATGGTGGTTGGGCCGAAGCCCAAACGTCCCGCAAGCGCGGTCACCGGGGGTCATTCCAGAGCTGATCCGGACAGCGCACCACATAGGTTGGCGCCGCGTCACCCACCGTGTTCCGATGGACCAACTATCGTCCGAATCGCCCTGCATTAACCCATCTACCCATCCCGGATGACTCCAGACTGTCACAATTCAGCCAGTTCCTGGCCGACAGTGTCGGCCAGTCGCGCGCCCAAGTCCGCGCGAGCCGACCCGATCCGCCACACCGCGGCACGTCCCCGCTCGGCCGGGCGCAGCAGTTTCGCCGTCCGATGAGCCGGATTCGGCACGCAATCGGCGAAGCTCTTGCCGGCCGGCAGGTCGGCGATGCGCTGCACGCCCCGTTCCGCCTCACCGCCGGCTATCACGAGGGAACTCCGGTCGGATAATCAGCCGCAATGGCGGCGCCCCGTTTTCGACACCAAATCCAGAACCTTTTCCAGAATTCCTTTCATGGGACCCGCATGGAATACTCCACGCCAGCCGTGGATCACTGATGGGTCGTCAACCCGACCGGCCCCTGCCGAAATGCGGGCGCGAGCGCCGCCGCTCCTGTGCGGCTCTGCGACGCCGCCGCTGCCATCGCCACCCTCGCCACTCCGAAAGGCCGATCGATGACTCCGCTCAGCCGCCGCACCTTCCTGTCGGCCGGCGCCGCCGGCGCGGCCACCATGGTCGGCCTCTCCGCCCAGGACGCCGCCGCGGCTCCCACCGGCACCGTGGCCGACGTGAAGCACGTGGTCATCCTGATGCAGGAGAACCGCTCCTTCGACCACTACTTCGGCACCCTCAACGGCGTCCGCGGCTTCGGCGACAAGCAGGCCCTGCAGTTCCCCGGCGGCGGCGACGTCTTCCGCCAGCCCGACCCGGCCCGCACCGACGGCGGCGTCATGCTCCCGTACCGGATGGACACGTCGAAGTACAACGCGCAGAACGCCGCCGGCCTCCCGCACGACTGGTCCACCGGCCACCAGGCCGTCAACAGCGGCGCGATGAACGCGTGGATCGCCGCCAAGGGCGAGCGCACCATGGGCTACTTCACCCGCGCGGACATCCCGTACCAGTACGCGCTGGCCGACGCGTTCACCCTCTGCGACGCGTACTTCTGCTCACTGGCAGGCCCCACGATCCCGAACCGGCTCTATCTGTGGAGCGGTACCTCGGGACCGGGCCGGGACGGCACCACCGGCCCATGGACCGACAACACGGCGAGCGCGGACAATCCCGTCGCCGACTGGACGACCTACGCGGAACGGCTGGAGGCCGCCAAGGTCAGCTGGCGGGTCTACCACAATCCGACCGAGGACGATCTGACCGGGGACTACGGCGACAGCGCGCTCGCGTACTTCCGGCAGTTCCACACCTTTCCCAAGAACGACCCGCGGTACGTCAACGCGATGACGAAGTTCGATCTCACCGTCTTCGACCAGCACTGCAAGGACGGCTCGCTGCCCACCGTCTCCTGGCTGGTCGCGCCCTACGTGTACTGCGAACACCCCACCGCCAGCCCGGACTACGGCGCCTGGTGGGTCAACTCCGCCCTGCAGTCGCTGATGTCGAATCCGCAGCTGTGGAAGGAGACCGTGTTCCTGGTGATGTACGACGAGAACGACGGCTACTTCGACCACATGATCCCGCCCACCCCCGAGGCCGGCACCCCCGAAGAGTTCGCCCAGGGCCGGCCGGTCGGGCTGGGCAGCCGGGTGCCGCTGTGGGTGGCCTCCCCCTGGTCGCGTGGCGGATACGTCAATTCGCAGGTCTCCGACCACACCTCCGTACTGCGCTTCCTGGAGAAGGTGACGGGCGTCCAGGAGCCGAACATCAGCGCCTGGCGCCGGACGGTGTGCGGCGACCTCACCAGTTGCTTCGACTTCACCGACCCGGACTACACGATCCCCGAACTGCCCGACACCGTCGCGCTGATGGCCAAGGCCGACGCCGGAGCGAAACTCCCCGCCGTCGCCCTGCCGGCCGCCGGCACCCAGTACGTGCCCGCGCAGGAGACCGCGGCGCGGCCGCATCGCAGACTGCCCTACGCCCCGGGCGCCGACCTCGCGGTCGACCGCGCGACCGGTGTACTCACCTGCACCATGACCAACGCCGGGACGGCCGGCTTCCACTACACCGTGTACCCGAACATCACTCACCCCTTCGCCGGCACCCCGTTCACGGTCGCCCCGGGCGGCTCGAAGGCGTACACGTGGGTCACGTCGGCGGCCGACGCACGCTACGACTTCAGCGTGCACGGCCCCGACGGCTTCGTCCGCCGCTTCGCCGGGACCGTCGTCCGCGCCGGCCAGAACGCCGCCGCGGTGCCGTCGGTGACGGCGTCCCCCGGTGAATCCCTCGTCCTGAACCTGGTCAACGACGGCCTGACCGGAGTCACCTTCACCATCACCCCGAACGACCACGCCGGCACCGCGCAGACCGTCACGGTGGCCCCCGGCTCCCGCACCACCCTCGCCTGGCCGCTGGACGACGGCCGCTACGACGTCACCGTCACGGCGGGCACCGGCACCGGGTTCGTCCAGCGCTACGCCGGAACCGTGCACTGACCCGCCGCCCGCGCCGGAACTCCGCCCGGACCGACAGGAAGAGCAACCTGAGGGTGACGGGAAATGCCTCCCTCACGGCCTTGGGCGGAGGTGTGGACGGGCGAGTGCGCGGGGTCTGGGGTGAGGCGCGCCAGGCCCGCCGCGCGGGCCCGCAGATCACCCCTCAGCACCTCCTCCATACCCTGCCCGACCTGGTCTTTCGTCGGTTTCTGGCATAGGATTGCCCTTCGCGAAGGGGGGTCCGGATGGACCGGAACATCCGTACGGTCGACGACGTTCTGCAGCTCCTCGACGGCCTGTTCGCGCCGGGGGCCGATCGCTGGACGGCCGGCGCGGCCGACTGGTGGGACGGCTTCTACGCGGACCGTTCAAGGCCGGTGCCGTTCTTCGTGGCGAGGCCGGACGAGAGCCTGGCCTCCTACCTCGACCGAGGCCTGATCGCTCCGGGCCGCGCGCTCGATCTGGGCTGCGGCCCCGGCCGCAACGCGCTCCACCTCGCCTCGCTGGGCTTCGAGGTGGACGCCGTCGACCTCTCCCCCGCCGCCATCACCTGGGCCGAGGACCGCGCCCGCGAGGCGGGAGCCGACATCCGGTTCCACTGCGCCGACGCCTTCGCCCTCACGGATACCGAACTGAACGGCCCCTACGACCTCATCTACGACTCGGGCTGTTTCCACCACCTGCCGCCCCACCGCCGCATCAGCTACCTCGCCCTCCTCGACCGCGCCCTCGCCCCCGGCGGGCATCTCGCCCTCACCTGCTTCGCGGCGGGTGAAGCCGGCATGGGCTCCGAACTCCCCGACACGGACTTCTACCGCGAATCCGGCCTCCAGGGCGGACTCGCCTACACCCCGGAGTCCCTGCGCTGGATCTTCTCCGACCTGACAGAGATCGAACTGCGCCGCATGCACGACGAACCGCCCGAGTCCCCGTACTTCGGCGAGCCCTTCCTGTGGACGGCCCTGTTCCGCCGCGACGCCGAGGCCCGGTGGTCCGCTCGGTAGCCGGCTCGGCAGTCCGCTCAGCAGTTTCGGCTGTTCCGGGAGTCCCGAACCGGATCGCCGCCCTGTCCGAACATCGCCCCCCGGCCTGAGGGCCGACCCTAGGCTCAGGGGCATGCTGATACCGAACTGCTACGCGTGCGGCAAGGAGTCCCGGTTCGATGACCTGCCGCCGCGCGAGCGCATCGTCGCCGACGAGCACTGGCGAGTGGTCCACGCCCTCGACACAGCGTTACCCGGCTGGCTGGTGCTCCTGCCCCGCCGCCACGTCACCGCGGTGCACGACCTCACCGACGCGGAGGCCGCCGCACTCGGAACCTGGCAGGTCAGGCTCTCCCGGGCCCTGCACCGGGTGACGGGGTGCACGAAGACCTACGTCATACAGTTCGCCGAGGCCGAGGGCTTCGCCCACGTCCACTTCCACATCGTGCCGAGGATGGCGGATCTGCCCCGGGAACTGCGGGGCCCCCACGTGTTCGGCCTGCTCCAACGCCCCGAGCAGGAGTGTGTGCAGGCCGACCGGGCCGACGAAATCGCCCGCGCCCTCCGTCGTGAACTCACATCATGACCAGCCGTCATGACCAGCCGTCATGACCAGCACACCGGGTCACACATCAGCGGGGGCGACACCCCGCTGTCTCCTGAGCGTTCCGGGCCTTCATCCGGAACGGTCGTCTGGAGCAGCTCGCCGGGGTTCACGAGTCGGCCGTCGACCGGAACGCGGCGACCAGCCCGGGTCCGAACTCCGCCAGCAGCAGCCCGGAAGCGGCCATCAGCAGGACGCCGGAGCCGGCGAGCGTCCAGCGGAAGCCCCGCGTTCCGATCCGGTGCCGGGCGCGGGCGATGACGAGGGCCAGCGACGCCTTGCTGCCCACCAGCAGGAGGTAGAACCCGAACAGGAACGACCCGGCCTCCAGTGACCCGTGCCGCCAGGCCGCGACGAGCAGCGGCGCACCCGTGGTGAGCCAGAACATCCACGGGTGCGGGCTGAGGAGATTGGCCAGCGCCCCCTGCCACAGGGCCCGCTTCGCCTGGTCCCCGGCATCCGACCCGTCACGGCTGGGCAGTTGCGCGGTCCGGGCCTCGCGCAGCGTGGACAGCGCCAGGTACAGGAGGAAGATCCCTCCGACGACGCCGCCCATCGAGATCGCCGAGTCCGGCAGCATCGCCAGTACCGTCACGGCCGACACGATCACCGGCAGGTCGGTGAGCAGCGGAACCGCGGCGACCCTCAACCCGATGCCCAGACCGCCCCGCAGCGTCCCGGACAGCACCAGCGCGAGCAGCGGTCCCGGACTGATGCCGGCGCTGAAACCCAGAGCGATCCCCAAAGCGAGCTCTCGCACAGCGCTACGTCTCCTCAAGGTCGTACGGTGTCGTTGCGCGGCCACCACGTGGCCGACTGCCCCGTGCCGGGCCACCACGTGCCCGGCTGACACATGCCCGACCACCACGTGCCCGGCCGCCCCACGCCCTGTCGTCCAGTGCCCGGCCGCCCCCGCCGCCAAGGTAGCGGGTCTGCCGCGGCGCACCGGGCGGTCCTGCCGTCACTCCCACAGCCGGTCGGCGGCCGCGCGCACCGCTTCCCCCCTGAGCAGCGGCGCGAAGGCCAGCCAGAGCAGCAGGCCCGTTCCGGCGCCGGCCAGGAGCCCGGCGACGGTGTCGCTGAGCCACTGCGCGTGCAGCCAGGTACGGCTCCACATCATCGCGGCGACATAGGAGCCGCCGATCAGCCACCACCAGCGCCGCGCGCGGGGGCGGAACGCGACCACGGCGACCGCGATCACCAGCGTCGTCGCGGTGAAGACCTCGCCGGACGGGAACGAGCCGCTGTTCACCAGCACCCACGGCCGGGGCGGACGTGGACGGTCGACCACCTGCTTCAGCGGCAGAATCACCAGGATGTTCGCGAGGACGGCGGACGTGAAGACGAACACCGCCGACCTCCAACGCCCGTACACACACAGGCAGCCGATCAGGCCGAAGGGGAGGACGAGGCCCAACGGCCCGCCCAGCCGGTCGAGATCGCGGGCCAGGTCGGAGGCCGTACCCGTACGCGCCCCGGTCGTCCACACCAGCCAGCGCTCGTCGAGGCCTTCGAAGAACGGGGGCCGGTCACCGCGGAGCATCAGTCCGATGCCTGCGGCCAGCAACAGCAGGGTGATGCCCGCCACCAGGGCGCCCCGGGGCGGGATGGCGGGGAGATGGTGCCGCGGCGGCGCCACGGGTGGTGGAGGCGGCGGCGGTTCGGACAGGTGAGTCGCGTTCTGCATGATCGGCCTTTCACGGTCGGCTCACCGGGCGGACGGGCCCGGGGCATGCGGCGAGGGGACGGCTGTACGCGGGGATGCGGGATGTGCTCTGGGGTCCGTGCAGGATGTGCGCAGGGGGCATCACCGCCGCGCGGCCGGATCGTGGCGGCCCCCCGGTGCGGGGCAAGTGGGACGCCGCGCGATGGGAAGCGGAGCGATCGGGTACGGGGTGGTGCGGGCCGAGGGTGTCCCCGCGCGTTCGCGTCTGGGGTGCACCCGGCTCCCGGGCGGTCTCGCGCCGCCGGTAGGCATTGCGCATTTTTGACCGTCGCAACGAAGACGATACACATGGAACCGTCCCCCGCCGACCCCGAGGCGGCACGGCATCAGCGTCCGCACGGACGAAAAGCATGGAATCCCAGGCCCACCCGGACGGGGAGCACGGATTCCCCGGCCCACCTCACCACGGCGCCTCGCGTCCGCACCGCCCCGGAACCAGATTAGTTACACGTGCATATATCCCGAGCCGACCGATCATCACGATCCGTATCGCGGTTCGGAAACAGATCTGGTGCGGGGAGCGGAAGGGTGCTACACAGTGCTTACCGCGTTGGATAACACGTGTAACTAGTCACAGCGATGACGTGCCCGCACAGCCCGGGTCACCCGCCACCACCGCTCGAACCCGGGCCGCTTCACCCTCCCCCGCTCCCGTCCCACGCCACCGCTCCGTCCCTCAAGGAGTCGACATGTACGCCCTCAGCACCCGCCGCGCCCCGGCCGCGGCCCTCGGACTCCGGAGGACGCCGTGACCGCGACCGAAGTACTCCAGCCGACCACCCGCCCCGCACCGGAGACGCCACGACACCGTGGACTCCTCACGCTGCTGCTGGTGGCCAACGCCTCCATGCTGGCGGTGTACATGGGTGTCGGCGCTGTTCTGCTGCCGACCCAGATCGAGGCGATCGATCCCGCCCACAAGGTCGCCATCCTGGGCGTGGTGGGCGGCATCAGCGCGGTCTTCGCCACCGCTTTCAACCCGATCGCGGGCGCGCTGTCGGACCGGACCGGCCGGCGCAACCCCTGGATCCTGGGCGGTGCCTTCGCCTCACTGGCGGGCCTGGCGTTCATCGGCAGTGTGCACACCGCGCTGCTGGTGGGCATCGGCTGGTGCCTGGTGCAGGCGACGATGAACGTCTACCAGGCCGCGGTCACCGCCGTGGTGCCCGACCGCATTCCCGCCGCCCGCCGTGGAACGGCGTCCGCACTCGTCGGGCTGGCGCTGCCGATCGGCGGCACGGTCGGCGTGCTGATCGGCTCGCAGACCGCGCACCATCTGCGCACCGGCTACCTGGTGTTCGGCGTGCTCGTCGCCGGTGCCGCGGTGCTGCTGACGACGCTCTGCCGCGACGTGCCCCGGCACGAGCCCGCACCGGCCGTACCGCGCCGCGAACAGCTGGCCGCCTTCCTGTCGGCGCTGTCCCATCACGACTTCCGGTGGGCCTTCATCGGCCGCGCCCTGATGGTGCTGGGATACTTCTCGGTCGCCGGATACCAGCTGTACATCCTGGACGATCACATCGCGCTGCCCGCCGGTCTGGAACCGGCCGCGGCGATGGCGATCCTCACTCCGGTGTCGATGGTCGCGATGGCGGTCTCGACCGTGGTCGGCGGTCTGCTCTCCGACCGCTGGAACCGTCGCAAGGTGTTCGTCGCCGTCTCGGCCGCCCTCGCGGGACTGGTCATGGCGGTCCCCGTGATCAGCCCCACCTGGACCGGGATGATCGTCTTCAGCGCGCTCAACGGTCTGGCCTTCGGCTGCTTCATGGCGGTCGACACCGCGCTGGTCACGCTCGTCCTGCCCAGGGCGGAGGACGCCGCCCGGGACATGGGCGTGCTCAACATCGCCAACGCGGGGCCGCAGATCATCGCCCCGTTCGTCGCGTCCGCGATCGTCACCACCCTCGGCGGCTACACCCCGCTGTTCCTGGTCGGCGGCGCCCTGTCGCTGCTGGGCGCGCTGGCGATCCTCCCCATCCGCAGCGTCCGCTGACCGGGCCGACCCGGCCCACCCGACAATCCGGCTGCCGGCGCTCACTCCGGCATCCCCGGCATCACCCCCGTCCCCGGTCTCCGCGCCGTCCGCCGGATCCCCGGAGAGCTGATCCCGACAAGAACTCCGGCGGGTCGCGGACCGTCCACCGGTCCGCCACCCGCCGGTCCCACCGCTGCCCCGACACAAAGGAGCAACATCGTGAGACGTCAGCACGTGCTGTCATCGGCCGCCCTGCTGCTGTGTTTGTCCGCCGCATCTGTGACGCTGCCCGCAGCCGCGGCCCAGCCCGCCGCGTCCTCCGGCCCGCTGCGCATCCTGCTCACCAACGACGACGGCTACAACGCGCCCGGTATCCGGGCCGAGTACGACCGGCTGACCGCCGCCGGCCATCAGGTCACCATCGTCGCCCCGCTGCAGAACCAGAGCGGCGCCGGGACGAAGATGATGAGCGCGACCAGCGTCGTGGTGCAGCACCCCGAGGCCCGGGTGTGGGCCGTGGACGGCACCCCGGGCGACGCGGTGGCCTTCGGACTCTCCCAGGTGTTCGCCGACCGGGCCCCGGACCTGGTGATCTCGGGCACCAACTTCGGGACCAACGTCGCGGGCTTCGCCACCCACTCCGGCACCGTCGGTGGCGCCATCGCCGCCCTCGAACGAGGCATCCCCGCGATCGCGGTGAGCACCGGCAGTTTCTCGGTGCCCGCCCCCGGGCCCACCCTCAACGCCATGCGCGTCACCGCCGACTTCACCGTCAAGCTCATCGACCGGCTGCAGGCCCGCGCGAAGTCCGGGCACCTGCTGCCCGACGGTGTCGGACTGAACGTCAACCACCCCATCGTCGGCGCGGACGGCACCGGCACCGCGCGCGGTGTCTCCCTCACCTTCCAGGACGCCCAGACGGTGCTCACCCCGCACTACACCGACGCGGGCGACGGCACGTGGAAGGTCACGGTGTCCTTCGACCCGCTCGCTCCCGCGAAGGGCTCCGACGTGGCGGCCGTGAACGCCGACAAGGTCTCCATCGCCCCCATGAACGCCGACTGGAACAGCGGCCCGGCCGACTTCGCGGCGGCCACCGCCCTGCTCGCCGGGCTGCGCCCGTGACCGACCGCGCCGCAAGGTCCGGGGCCCGCACCCGACGGCCCCTTCATCTCGTGGTTCTGTTCGCGCTGGCCGCCCTGTTCCTCCAGGCGCTGCCCGCTTCCGCCGCGCCGACCGCCGGAGCGTCAGTGAGCCCGCCGGTGGTGGCGGTCTCCGACGGCGTCCTGCGGGGGCAGGCCCATGACGGGGCGCAGGAGTTCCTCGGCATCCCGTACGCGGCGCCGCCCGTCGGCGACCTGCGGTTCCGGGCGCCGGAGCGGCCGGCCCGGTGGACCGGGGTGCGGGACGCGACGACCCAGGCACCCGCGTGCCTGCAGTTCTCACCGTTCGGGCTGCGGGACCCGCAGGCCGTCAGCGAGAACTGCCTCTACCTCGACGTGTACCGCCCCCGGGACGCGCGCCAGGGAGCGGATCTGCCGGTGGTCTTCTGGATGCACGGGGGCGGCTACAGCCAGGGCACCGGGACCCAGTTCGGTGGCCGCACCATGGCCGACCTCACTCATACCGTGGTGGTCAGCATCAACTACCGCCTCGGTCAGCTCGGTTATCTGGCGCTGCCGGAACTGGCGCGGCAGAACGCGCTGCGTTCCGGGTCCTGGGGGCTGATGGACCAGCTCGCCGCCCTGCGGTGGACCCAGCGCAACATCGCGACGTTCGGCGGCGCACCGGGCAACATCACGATCTCGGGGCAGTCCGCGGGCAGCGGCTCGGTCTGCTCGCTGCTCGCCGCACCGCAGGCCGCCGGGCTGTTCTCCCGCGCCATCCTGCAGAGCGGTCCGTGCACGCTGCTGGCCGCACCCGACCGCGCCCAGGCCGAGACCGCGGCCCGGAGCTACGCCGCCGCGGCCGGCTGCCCCGACCCGAAGGTGAGCGCCGCCTGTCTGCGGGCCGCCCCGGCGGACCGGCTGACGGCGGCCGCCGTCACGCTGCCGACGAGCGGGCCCGCTTTCGGTGATCTCCTGCTGCCCGCACAGCCCTCCGAGGCGATCGCCGCCGGGGCCTGGAACAAGGTGCCTGTCCTGATCGGCGGCAACCGCGCCGAGAGCAGGCTCTTCGTCGCGCTGACCCAGCCGTACCTGACCGCGCAGCAGTACACGGACCAGATCACGGCCACGTACGGGCCGGCGGCCTCACAGGTGCTGGCACGCTATCCGCTGGCCGGATACGCCAGCCCGTACCTCGCGATGTCCGCGCTGCTCACCGACTCCACCTTCGCCTGCCACACCTACTGGACGGCGGACACCTTCGCCGGCCAGGTGCCCACGTACGTCTACGAGTTCGACGACCCGGACTCACCGACGCTGTACGGGGCGCAGGTCCCGGGAGTGGACATGGCCAACGCGCACAGCGCCGAACTCGCCTACCTCTACGACTTCACCATGGGCGACCGCCCGCTGACCGGTGTCCAGGTCGACCTCGGCAACCGGATGAAGCGCTACTGGGCCGCGTTCGCCCGCTCCGGCAACCCCGGCGTGGCCGGACAGACACCGTGGCCGCCGGCCGGCCCCCGGCACACGGTCCTCACCCTGAACCCCGTGGCCGACCGTACGTCCACCGCCTTCGCCGCGGATCACCAGTGCGGCTTCTGGGCCGCGGCGACCGCGCACGGCACCCGCTCGGCCCAGAGGTCGCTCCTCTGACCGGCTGAAGCACCGACCGGACGCACCGCCGACCCGCCTCTCGTGCGGGTCGGCGGTGCACGTTCGGCCGCCCCGGCGGGTCATGTCCTCCTGACCGGTTCCCGGCTCGCGCTCGGCCTGATCACGACCGGTCCTGGATCCGGGGATCCGTCCCCCGGTCCGGGACCGATGGGTTGGTGCCCTCCGGGACCGGGTAGCTGAGTCGGGCGTCCGCTTTCCGGAGGGAGGAGGTCCACCGGCCTCGCACACCGGCCGCTCACCGCACCCAGCCGGCAAGGAGTCAGCGTGACCGCGAAGCCCCTCCTCCTCATCGATGTGGACGGCCCCCTCAACCCGTTCGCGGCACGGCCCCACCAGCGACCGGACGGCTACACCACGCACCGGACGCGGCCCTCCGGCTGGGACCTGCCCTGGCAGAAGCCGCTGCGGGTGTGGCTCAACCCCGCCCATGGCCCGCTGCTGATGGCGCTGCCGTTCGACCTGGTGTGGGCGACGACGTGGGGCGCGCAGGCCAACCGCTGGATCAGCCCGCGCCTCGGTCTGCCGGAACTTCCCGCCATCGACTGGCCTGAGCTCCACGCCCGACGCGACGACGGCACGTACTTCAAGACCCACGACATCGTCAGGTACGCCGCCGGCCGGCCGTTCGCGTGGATCGACGACGAGATCCGGGTCCCGGACCGCGAGTACGTCACCGCTCACCACTCCGCGCCGTCCCTCCTTCTGCGTATCGAACCGAGCGTCGGACTCCTCGCGGCGGACTTCGACGAACTCGCCGACTGGGCGCGCGGACTGGCGGGAGGAGAGCCCGGGAGCGCGGAGTGAGCCTGCCGGACGGCCCCTGACCTCGCTCCCAGAGGAACGGAGGATGACAGGACTGTCGCGGAATCTTGTCGTCACCATGAATATGTCGACGCCTGTCCCGGTCCGTGGCTGGAGGCGCCAGTGGTCTATACCTTTGCGAGTAGGGTGATCACTGGATCGTCCATCATGCGCCCGTGGGGGGACACTTGACCGTCGACCATCTGCCGCAACCACCGTCGGATCACGAGCTCTACTGGTACTTCGGACCGCAGCGCCGCTGGGTCCTGATCTGCACCTCACTCGCCTTCGTGTTCACGGCGGCGACCATGTTCACCTTCGCGCTGCGAACCCCGGCCCTGTGGGCCTTCCTCGCCGTCCTCGTGCTCAATCTGGTGGCACTGGCGCTCTCGTCGGTCAACAGCCTGCGCCAGCGGCGGTTGACCAGGCACTCGCACGAAGTGCTGACCAAGGCCTGGCAGCCGGCCGAACTGCCGGACGTCGACCTCTATCTGCCGACCTGTGGTGAGCCGCTCGCCGTCCTCGAGAACGCCTACCGGGCCGTGGCGGCCGTCGACTGGGCCGGGGCGCTGACCGTCTGGGTGCTGGACGACGCGGACCGTTCCGAAGTGGCCGCTCTGGCGGCCGCGCACGGCTACCGGTACGTCGTCCGGCCGGACCGGGGGCACCTCAAGAAGGCCGGCAACCTCAATCACGCGCTCACCGTGAGCAGCGGGCAGTACATCGCCATCCTGGACGCGGACTTCGCTCCCCGGCCGGACTTCCTGCACCACCTGGTGCCGTACTTCGCCGACCCCGGCATCGGCATCGTCCAGAGCCCGCAGTGCTTCGACACCGACGAGTCGATGGACTGGATCCAGCGCGCCGCGGGCTCCGCCCAGGAGTGGTTCTTCCGGTGGATCCAGCCCTCCCGGGACGCCAGTGACGCGGCCATCTGCTGCGGCAGCAACGCGGTCTACCGGCGCACCGCGATCGACGCGGCCGGCGGGTTCGCCAAGCTCGACCACAGCGAGGACCTGTACACCGGACTCGCCCTCTACGAGCGGGGGTTCCGCACCCTCTACGTCCCGGTGCTGGTCGCCAAGGGCACCTCGCCGGACAATCTCTCGTCCTTCGTGAACCAGCAGTACCGCTGGGCGATGGGCAACCTGCACCTGATCAGGAACTCCGACCTCCAGCGCATGGGCGCGCCCTGGCGGATGCGCCTGTGCTTCTACGAGGGCATCGTCGGCTATCTGACCGCCGCGGTGAACACGTTCGCCGCGCCGCTGCCGCCGCTGGTGATGATGTTCTGGTACCCGGACCAGATCCGTCCCTGGCACGTCCTGCCGCTGCTCGCGCCGCTGTGGCTCTGGCATGTGCTGCTGCCCCGGATCAGCCACACCCGGTGGCGGGTCGAGGTCATCCGCGCCAACGTCCTGACGAGTGTCGCCGCCGCGGCCGCGTTCCTGCACACGCTGCGCGGTCACAGCGCCGCCTGGGTGCCGACCGGCGCCGGACGGGTGAAGCCCAGCGGCATGGCACGCAAAGTCGTGCTGATCTCGCTCGCCTGGCTCTGCGGATCCATCGGCGCGGCGGCGGCCGGTCTCGCCCTCTCCGTCGCCCGCAACGGATGGTGGCCCAACTGGGGTCTCGGCCTGTACCTCCTGGTGCAGTGCCAGATCGGCCTCCCGCTGGTCCGCGATCTGATCGCCGAACTGCGTCCCGTGAAGGCCGGGCCCAGGGCTCTACGGGCCGCCCGCCCGGGCCGCCCCGGCATGCTGCCCCGGCGCTGGCCCGAAGCGCTGGCCGCCACCTCACTGCTCCTGCTCACCGCGCTGCTCGCCTCCGGATGGGTCAGTCCCATGCTTCCCTGGCTGAGCTGAAAGGCCATCACACCCATGCCTTCCACCACGGTTCCGGACCGGCATCCGGAAACCGAAAACATTTCCAGCCGTCCGACCCCTGGGCCGGGCTCCGCACGAGACCGATTCCGGAAGGCCGGCCCGACCGGCTCCAGGCCCCCCGCTCCCGGCTTCCGCCCCGACATCGAGGGCCTGCGCGCCGCGGCGGTCCTCGCGGTGCTCGCCTTCCACGCCGAACTGCCCGGCCTGACCGGCGGGTTCGTCGGTGTGGACATCTTCTTCGTCATCTCCGGTTACCTGATCACCGGGCTGCTGATCCGTGAGGCGGCCACGACCGGCCGCATCCGGCTCGGGGAGTTCTTCTCCCGCCGGGCCCGCAGGCTGCTGCCCTCGGCGGCCGTGGTCCTCGGCGCGACCGCGCTGGCCGCCGCCTGGCTCACCGTCCCACTGCGCCGTACCGACCTGGAGTACGACGTACTGGCCGCCGCACTGTCGACGGCCAACTGGCGCTTCGTCTCCGAGCAGACCGACTACCTGGCCGCGGGACGCGATCCGAGCCCGCTGCTGCACTTCTGGTCGCTCGCCGTGGAGGAGCAGTTCTATCTGTTCTGGGGTCCGCTGCTCGCCCTGATCGTCTTCGCGGTGCTCAGGACGTCCCGCCGGGGCCGGGCCGTGCGGTCGGCCGTGTTCGCGGTCACCGCGCTGCTGACGCTCGGCTCGTTCCTCCTGGCACTGCACTGGACACACACCTCCGTCTCGCTGGCGTACCTCGGAACACCGTCCCGCGCCTGGCAGTTCGGGGTCGGGGCGCTGCTGGCACTGACGCCATGGCACCGGTTGCGGGGGCTGTCCCTCATTCGTCTGGTGGCCGGGTGGGCCGGAGCTTCGGCCATCGTGTGGTGCGTGGTGCGCTACGACGGCGCCACCCCGTACCCCGGATACGCGGCGCTCGTGCCGACGCTCGCCACCGCCGCGGTCATCCTGGCGGGGACCGGCGACGCGGACGCGGCGGAAGGGGCGACCGCATACGGTGTCGGCCGGATCCTGAGCGGCCGGATACCGCGGGCGATCGGCCGCCTCTCCTACACCCTCTACCTGTGGCACTGGCCGGTCCTCGTCCTCGCCGAAGCCCGGCTGGGAACGCTCGGCTGGCCCGCCAGGGCGGCGTTGACCGTGGCGTCCGCGCTGCCCGCCCTCGCGACCATGCGCTGGGTCGAACAGCCGCTGCGCCGCAGCAGGACCGTCTCCGAATTCCCGCGGCGCGGACTCGCGCTGGGGATCGCGGCGGTCGTCCTGCCGGTGGTCCTGGCGCTGGTGGTCGGCACCGGAACGATGAACCTGCTCGCGTCGGCTCCGGCGTTCGACCTGAAGGGACTGCCGCCGGGCGCGGCCGACGGCAGGTCGCTGCTGCTGCGGACCGGTACCCCGCTCGAGAACGGCCCACCGGTGCCGGGCGCCGTCCAGGCCCGCAAGGACTTCCCGCCGGACGGCGCGTGCGAGGTGGCGCCCACCGCGACCACCAGCCCGCCCTGCCTGTTCGGCGCGACCGCGAGCCCGGACCGGATCGTCCTGCTCGGGGACTCGCACGCCGGCCAGTGGTTCTCCCCGCTGCTGGGCATCGCGGCCCAACGCGGCTGGGCGCTGCAGGAACTGGTGAAGCAGGGCTGCCCGCTGCCACAACTGACGGTGCGGAACCCCCAGTTGGGCAGAACGTACACCGAGTGCGACACCTGGCGCGCGGACAGCCTGGCCCGGCTGCGCCAGGGTCCGAAGCCCAGACTCATCGTCGTCGGGTCCCTCAACCGCTACACCGACGACCGGAAGCTCCTCACCGCGGCCTGGGAGAAGACCCTGTCGCCGCTGCGCGCCCTCGGGGTGCCGATCGTCTACATCCAGGACACCCCGATCCCCGGGACGGACATCCCGGCCTGCGTCTCCGGACACACCAAGGACCCGGACACCTGCGCGTTCGACCGTGCCGCCGCGCAATGGCCCGATCCGCTCGCGGCATCGATCGCGGCCGGCCGTGTCCCGGGCGTGCGGGCCGTCGAGGTGAACTCCGTGCTGTGTCCCGGAGCGGGTGCCACCTGCCCGGCGGTACTGGAACGGATCCTGCTGTACCGGGACGACGCACATCTGACCAACGTCGCCGCCACCGTACTGACACCCCGGCTGGAGCGGCTGCTGACGGACGCGGGCGGTCTCCCCGACCGCGCCGCGGTGCCTTCCGGCCGGTGGACCGAGCTCCTCAGGGACGACTTCGACGGACCGGCCGGCAGCCGCCCGTCGGCCTCGAAGTGGCAGTACGACCTCGGCACCTGCTATCCCGGCTGCCCGGCCGCCCAGTGGGGAACCGGGGAGATCGAGACGATGACCGACTCGACGGACAACGTCCGGCTGGACGGGAAGGGCGCGCTGGAGATCGTGCCCCGGCTGCAGAACGGCCAGTGGTCCTCGGGCCGTATCGAGTCCAAGCGCTCCGACTACGCCCCACCGCCCGGCGGGGTACTGCGGATCGAGGCGTCGATCGCGCTGCCCGACGTCACCGGACCGGCGGCGGCCGGCTACTGGCCGGCCTTCTGGACCCTGGGCTCCGGACTGCGCAACGGCTACACCGGCTGGCCCGCGATCGGTGAGCTCGACGTCATGGAGAACGTCAGCGGCCGTGACTCCGTCTTCGGGACGATGCACTGCGGCACGCTCGAAGGCGGCCCCTGCAAGGAGCCGCAGGGGCTGGGATCGGGGGACCGGTCCTGCCCCGACTGCCGGACGGGATTCCACTCCTACGCGGTGGAGGTCGACCTCACCGCCGGTGCGGAACAGGTGCGCTGGTACCTCGACGGACGCGAGTACCACAAGGTCACAGCGGCTCAGATGGATCCCAGGACCTGGGACGACGCCGTGCACCACGGCCTGTTCCTGATCCTGAACGTGGCCGTCGGCGGCAACCTCCCCGCCGCGCTCGGAGCCCCCGCGGGTCCCGCCACCGAGCCGGGCCATCCGATGCGCGTGCAGTACGTCGCCGTCTCGGCCCGGGGAGCCGCCCACTCCTGACGGGTGCGTCCGTCCGCCGGCCCGCACGGTCACCACCACCGTGCGGGCCGGCGGTGCTTCGCCCACGGGACAGGTCTGCCCTGCCGGAACCACCTCTGACCCCCGCCGTCGCGGACGGCGAGGGGCCTGCTGCGGGAGGTCCGCCAGAGGGAGGTCCGTCAGCGGAGGTCAGCTGGGGAACATTCCGGCGGTGGCGTTGACCCAGGTGCCGGTGATGGAGATCCCGGCGTCGGAGGCGAGGAACGTCGCCAGCGCGGCGATGTCGGCGATCCGCGGCGAGCGCTTCGTCATCCGCATGCTGTCCAGATGTCCGACGAGCCCCTGCACGGCGGCCTCGTCCATACCGGTGGCGCCCGCCGCGGCCAGCTTCTCCGGTGTCAGACTGTCGGCGACTCCGGCGGTCCAGATCCCGCAGACGCGGACTCCGGCCGGACCGATCTCCTGGGCGAACTGGCGGATCAGCGCGTCCAGCGCGCCATCGGCCGCGGCGGTGCCGCCCATCATCGGGCTGCCGTTGGCGGACCCGCTGTTCAGCGACAGGATCACGCCCGAGCCCTGCGGCACCATCCGGCGGGCGGCCGCCCGCGCGGTGATGAACTGGCAGGCGATGCCCCGCACGACCGGCCGGGTGTAGTCCTCGAGCGTCATGTCCATGAGCGGCACGCCCTGGAAGTCCCCCCTGGGCACGAGGTTGACCGAGACGTCCAGCCGGCCGGCCCGCTCGACCACCGAGGCCGCGTGGGCCTCGACGGCCTGTTCGTCCTGGGCGTCGAGCACGTCGTACTCGGCGCCGGCCTCCGCGGCGGCCTTCTTCAGCGTGGCCTCCGTACGGCCGACGAGGAACACCCGCGCGCCGGCCTCCGCGTACGCCTCGGCGACTCCCGAACCCAGCGAGCCGGCTCCGCCGTAGACCACCGCGACCTTGTTCTTCAGCATGGTTCTCAATCCCTCGGTCAGGGGCGCTCCGTGCGCCCGTCACCCCATACGACGTACCCGACGCGGAAACTCATCGGTCGCCGGCTCGTCAGTCGCCGCCCCGTCGGTCGCCGGCTCGTCAGAGCGTCATCGGCAGCCCGAACGCGGTGAACAGGTGCGGCTCGAACGTGGTGATCTCGGCGATCCGCCCCTCCTCCACCCGCAGGACGTCGATCAGCTGGGCCCGGAAGACGCTGGTGCCGGGCCGCTGCAGATAGCCGGCGACCGCGAGCTGGCCGTTGGCGCGCACGGGCAGGTGCCTCCAGTACCCGGCGAACATCGGCGACGCCGGATCCAGGTTCGGCCGGACGAACGCGAAGAGCGCCTCGCGGGTGGTGAACCAGAAGGGGTTCGGGGGCATGGTGAGCACCGCGTCCGCTCGTACCAGCTCCGTCATCGCGTCGATGTCGCAGCGGGCGGCGGCCTCCATGTAGCCCTGCAGCAGCGCCATGTCCTCGGCGCTCGGCTCCGCCGCGGTCCAGTCCTCGCGCCGCCCCGGCAGCGCCTCGCGCAGCGCCGACCTGCCCCGCTGGACGGCGCTGTTCGCCGAGGCCAGGCTGCCGCCCAGCAGGTCGGCGGCCTCCTGGGCGGACCATCCGGCGACGTCGCGCAGGATCACGGCCGCCCGCTGCCGTGGCGGAAGCTGCTGGATCGCGGTCAGGAAGACCAGCTCCAGGGTCTCGCTCGCCACCGCCTGCTCGTCCGGCTCGTGCTGGGGTGCGGGCGTCTCGGGCAGCTGGTCGTCGGGGAACGGCTGGAGCCACGGCAGCCGCGGCGGCGGGGGCCCGTCACCGGAGTCCATGCCCGGCACCGGCTCGTATGTGGTCGGGCGCCGGTTGTGCCTGCGCAGGAAGTCCAGACAGGCGTTGGTGGCGATCCGGTAGAGCCAGGCCCGTGGATTGCCGACGTCGGCGAGCGTCTCGCGGGCCCGCCAGGCCCGCAGGAACGCCTCCTGCGTGAGGTCCTCGGCCTCGTCGTACGAACCGAGCAGGCGGTAGCAGTGCACCCGCAGCTCCCGCCGGTGCTCCTCGGTGAGCGCGGCGAAGCCGTCCTCACCGAGAATCGTCACGCGGTCGGGTGTGACGTTTTCGGCGGCCGCGGCGGGAGCCGTCGGAGCCGGGTCGGGTGTCGGGGTCGGGTCCGGTGTCGGGGTTGGCGTGGCGGACTCCTCGCGCGCCTGGCGGGCCACCCGCCGGAGCTGTGCGAACGCCGCCGAAAGCGACTCGACGTCGGCGTGGAACGCGAGTGCGGGAGCCAGCCGCAGTCGCCGCACCCGGTCCCCGATATCCGTGACCAGCTCCTCGGCCGGGACCCCGGCCGGCTGCCGCCGCTCCCGGTAGGCGCGCTGCCGGCACGCCTGGGAGCAGTACACCGCGGCCCTGCCGGACCGCCCACCGGCCTCGATCGGCTCCCCGCAGATCTGACACTTCCCCGTCATGCCTCACACCCTAGAGACCTTTCCCCGCTCCCCCACCGGACTGCACCGCGCCCGATCGAAACCGCCCCGGGCGTCACCCTCGCGGGTGCGCGATCTAGGGTGCTGGGATGATCTCGCAGGGATATCTCTCCGACCTGTTCTCGCTGGACGGCCGCGTGGCCGTGGTGACCGGCGGCAGCTCCGGCATCGGCCGGGCCATCACCGGGTCACTGGCCCGGGCGGGAGCGAGCGTCGTGATCGTGGCGCGCCGCGAGAAGGAGCTCACCGCCACGGTCGGCGAGCTGGCGGCCGACGGCTGCCGGGCGGCCTGGGTGAGCGCCGACCTGAGTACCGGCGACGGAGTCCGAACGGCGGCCGACGAGGCGGCCGCGGTGTTCGGGGAACCCGACATCCTCGTCAACTGCGCGGGCATCAATCTGCGGCCGCCGATGAGCGAGCTCGACGACGCGGTGTGGGACACCACGATGGCCGTGAACCTCAAGGCCCCCTTCCTGCTGGGGCAGCGGTTCGGTCCCGGGATGGCCGAGCGGGGCTTCGGGCGGATCATCCACATCACCTCCCAGCAGGCCCACCGGGCGTTCGTCCAGAGCGGCGCCTACGGCGTCTCCAAGGGGGCGCTGGAGTCGCTGGCCCGGTCACAGGCCGAGGCGTGGTCACCGTCCGGCGTCACGTGCAACACGCTCGTACCGGGGTTCGTGATGACGCCGCTCAACGAACGGCTGTCGTCGGACCCCGAGAAGGTCGCGGCGCTCGCCGCCCGCACGATGGTGGGGCGCAACGGCCTGGCCGAGGACTTCGCGGGCGCCGCGGTGTTCCTGGCGAGCCGCGCGTCGGCCTACGTCACCGGGCAGGCGATCTTCGTCGACGGCGGTCTCTCCGTGCACTGAGACCGGAGCCGGAACCCGAGCCGGAACAGGAACCGGAACCGGGTCAGGGTGTGCTGGTGAACGGGCCGGCACCGCTCCCCGGCCCGTTCACCACCGATCCACGGTCCCCGGTCGCGGTCAGATCCAGCCGTCGAGCGACGCCATGAAGCCGGCGAAGTCGTCACGGTGGATGCAGTGCCCGGCGCCCTTGACCGTACGGATCTCGAACCCGTTGGCCAGCAGCTCCTCGGCGTTCTCCGGGCTGATGCACAGGCTGGGATCGGCGAGCTGCACCAGCGACGGCACGACGGCGCTCGCCGGCAGGTATCCGAGGGCCGTGCCCTTCTCGGTGAGCGCGAAGAAGTCACGGTCGAAGAGGGCGAACCCCGCCAGCTCGGCCGCGACATCGGCGTCCGACCAGCGCGGATTCATCGCGCGCACGCTGTCGCCGGTCGCGTTCGCGACCATGGCCAGCATGAACGCCGACGCGTTCGGAGGCATGTTCTCCAGCCGGAAGCCCGGGTCCGAGTAGACCGCGCGGGCCGGCCGCAGCCGGTCGGCGGCGAGCGCGAGGGACAGACCGCCGAGCGAGTGGCCGATGGCGAGGTCCGCGCCGGTCGGCAGGTTCTCCACCAGGTCGTCGGCCAGCAGCTCGGGCCGGTACTCGCCCCGCGGGCTGAGGCCGTGTCCGCGCAGGTCGGGAGCGATGACGCGGTAGCCGCGGGCGATCAGATCGTCCTCGACGGCGTGCCAGGTGCGGTAGTCCGACATGCCGCCGTGGATGAGCAGCGCGACCTTGTCGCCGTCACCGCGTTCATGGACGTTGAGCTTCATGATTCTCCTGCCCCGGGCCGGCCCGCGACCCCCTGAGTTACACGTGTAAGCACACGCTACACCCGACCCCTCCTCCCGCATACGCCGCCTTCCGGCCCTTCGGACGTTCTCCAGCGGATCAGGGAGTCCCCCGCAGACCCGGGGGCCCCGCAGATCAGGGCCCGATCGATGGGCCCCGCAGATCAGGAAGCCTCCCGCGGATCAGCGGGTTCGGCCGCCCAGCAGCCCGGCCAGCACCTCGGCCTCACTGATCTCCGGGCGCTTGGTCGCCGTGAGCAGCGTCAGCGGACGCCCCTCCCCCGCGAGCTCGCGCAGGTGCGCCAGCGCGGCCGCCCGTTCGGGTTCCTCCAGTTCGGCGCGGTATCGCCGGCCGAACTCCGTGAACAGCTCCGGGTCGTGGCCGTACCACTGACGCAACTCCGCCGACGGGGCCACCTGCTTGCACCACTCGTCGAGGGCCGCCCTGGCCTTGGTCAGCCCACGCGGCCAGAGCCGGTCGACCAGCACCCGGGCACCGTCGTCCGGCGCCGGCTCCTCGTAGATCCGACGCACCCGTACATCGCCGTTCGCCGACATCATCGCTCTCCTCACGGTGGCTGCGTTCCACACTGCACCGCCCGGGCCCGGCCTGCGACACCACCGGCGACCAGGGGCGACGCGACCGCACCGCGCCGCCGAAGTCCTTCGGCGGATCAACGAGGTCCGCCCTTCCGGTTGTTGGGCCTTGACAGTGCGAAGTGCCCTGAGGATCCTGTCTTACTGTCGTAGGACAATAGGAGAACACTGGTGATCGAGTTCGTGCTCGACGGCCGCTCGCGGGTGGCCACCTACATGCAGCTGGTACTCCAGGTGAAGCAGTCGCTACGGGTCGGACTGCTGGAGCCGGGCGACCAGCTGCCCAAGGTGCGGGCGGTGGCCCAGTCGCTGGCGATCAACCCGAACACCGTCCTGAAGGCGTACCGGGAACTGGAGATCGAGGGTCTGGCGGAGGGCCGCCCCGGCGTGGGCACCTTCATCGTGCGCACGCTGGCAGGACCGTCGCTGGTCAACCAGGCCGACCTGCGCGAGGACCTGGTGATCTGGCTTCGCAAGGCGCAGGCCGCCGGCCTGCCCCGCGACGACATCGCCGCCCTGATCGACACCACCCTGCGCGCCACCCTCGACGGCCCGGCACCCAAGGACATCTCATGAGCGAAGTGGGAGCACACATGACGGACACGGCGTTGGAAACGGACGCCCTGGGCAAGCGCTACGGGCGTACCTGGGCGCTGCGCGACTGCTCACTGCAGCTGCCGGCCGGGCGGATCGCCGCACTGGTCGGACCGAACGGTGCGGGCAAGTCCACCTTGCTGCACCTGGCCGTCGGCCTGTTGCGGCCGGATTCCGGACAGGTACGGGTCTTCGGCCAGGACCCGCGCGACAACCCCTCGGTGCTGGCCGACATCGGCTTCGTCGCCCAGGACACCCCGCTCTACGAGGACTTCACCACCACCGACCTGATCACCATGGGCGGCAAGCTCAACCGCCGCTGGGACGCCGCCCTCGCCCGCGACCGGCTCGCCCAGCTCGACCTCCCGCCGGACAAGCCGGTCGGCAAACTGTCCGGTGGGCAGCGCGCCCAGGTCGCGCTGGCCCTGGCGCTCGCCAAGCGGCCCCGCCTGCTGCTGCTCGACGAGCCGATCGCCAGTCTCGACCCGCTGGCGCGCCATGAGTTCATGCAGACGCTGATGGGCGCGGTCGGCGAGACCGACACCACGGTCCTGCTCTCCTCGCATCTGCTGACCGACCTGGAACGCACCTGCGACTACCTGATCGTGTTGCAGACGGCTCAGGTCCAACTGGCCGGCCCCGTCGACGATCTGCTCGCCGAGCACCGGACGTGGGTCGGCCCGCGCACCGGGACCGACGCGATCCCCGGTCCGGCGAAGGTCGTCCGCGCCAGCCACACCGACCGGCAGTCCACTCTGCTCGTGCGCACCCAGGGCCGCCCGCTCGACGACCTCGCGTGGTCCGAGCACGAAGTGACCCTCGAAGACCTCGTCCTGGCCTATCTCACCGCCGCCGCCCGCCCGGCCCGCACCTCGATGGATGTGACCGCATGATCTGGCTCACCTGGCGCCAGCACCGCAAGCAGGCCCTGTTCACCGTCATCGCCCTCGCGCTGCTCGCCGCCCTCGTGGTGCCCACCGGGCTGCGGATGCACCACTCCATCAAGAGCTCCGGCCTGGCCGCCTGTCTGTCCAAGCTGGGTTCGGCCGAGCTCGTCTCCCACAACGACTGTCACAAGCTCAGCACCGAGTTCTCCAATCAGTTCGCCGCCATGCCCTTCATCAGCGTGCTGTTCGTGGCTCTGCCGCTCCTGGTCGGGCTGTTCTTCGGCGCCCCGCTGGTCGCCCGGGAGGTCGAGCACGGCACCCACCGGCTGGTGTGGACGCAGGGAGTCAGCCGTCGGCACTGGGCAGTGGCCAAGTTCGGCCTGATCGGCGGGGCCACGACGCTCCTCGCCGTCGTGTACGCGCTGGGCGTCTCCTGGTGGTCGGAACCTCTGGCCACCATCGGCAACGGGCGGTTCACCTACATCTTCTTCGATGTGCAGGGCATCGCGCCGATCGGCTACACCCTGTTCGCGGTGGCACTGGGTATCTTCGCCGGCACCGTCTGGCGCAAGGTGATGCCCGCCATGGCGGTGACTCTCGGCGGGTTCCTCGTGGTCCGCATCGGCATCGAACTCCTCGCCAGAATGCACTACATGGCCCCGCGCAACCTCACCTACGCGGTCAGCGGCAACCTGCAGCCGAACCCGTCCCTGAGCAACTGGGTGTCCTCCATGGGCGTGCGGGACGCCGGCGGCAGAGCCGTCATGAGCAACAGCCAGGTGGGGTGTCCGTCGGTCGGGACCAAGGCGGCCCCGGGACTCCCCGACGCCGACAGCTGTCTGAGCCAGATGGGTCTGGGGCGCGGCGCCTACAACTGGCAGCGCTTCCAGCCCGGTGACCGCTTCTGGGCGTTCCAGGGCATCGAAACCGGCATCTTCATCGCGCTGGCCGCCCTGCTGCTCTGGCTCGCCGTCCGCCGCATCAGCCGCGTCGCCTGACCAGACGCCTGACCAGGCGTCAGACCAGGCGTCAGACATCGGGCGTCACACCTCGTTGTTCCACATGCGGAACACGGTGCACTTGCCGCGGTTGTCGAAGGTCACGGTCCAGAGGTTGGAGAAGGTGCCGAGTTCCTTGTAGACGCCGGTGCCCCGGATGGCCGCCGTGTCTCCGTTGATCATGAGAAGGGACCACTCGAACGTCCAGCCGCCCTGCTGCCACGGCTCCCGGCCGAGCCACCCCTCGACGATCTCGTCACGTCCGTTCCAATCGGTCGCGTACGGCCATTCGTGGTACTCCGCGTCCGCTGTGAAGAGGGCCTTGATGTCCTTCGCCGCGCCGGTGCTCCAGGCCCGCACGTAGCTCTCGACCCACGCTTCCACCTGCTGCTTCGTTACCATCGCTGCTTCGTTCCTTCGTTCCTGTGTCATTCGGCGGTTCGGCGGCGCGGTGGGCGCGGTCCACCGCGGTTCCGAGCATGCGCCACATCCCGCCGACAGGGCAGGACGAGGCTTCCTGGGTGCGCCACTCCCAGGATCGGGCGACGTACGATGCATGGATGAGCGGTCATGAACTGGGTGAATTCCTGCGGGCTCGCCGCTCCCGGCTCAAACCCGCTGACGTGGGGATTCCGTCCTCCGGAGCGCGTCGGGTCGCCGGACTGCGGCGCGAGGAGGTCGCCGTCCTGGCCGGGGTGAGCGCCGATTACTACGCCCGTCTGGAGCAGGGCCGGGAGCGGAACCCGTCCGGTCAGGTCATCGACGCCATCGCGCGGGCTCTGCGGCTGGACGCCGACGCCTGCTGGCACGCGTACCGGCTCGCCGGTCTCGTGCCGAAGGCGGTACCCGCCGGCAGTCCCGACCTGGTGGATCCCGCCCTGCTCCAACTGATGGACGCCTTTCCCTCGGCCGTCGCCTACGTCACCAACCGCCGTCTGGAGATCCTCGCTTCGAACGCACTGGCCGACGCTCTGCTGTCACCGCTGACCGACCCTCGCGACATGATCCGCTCGCTCTTCCACGATCCCGCCGCCCGCGAACTCTTCGCCGACTGGCAGTCCGTCGCGAGCGACTCGGTCGAGGCGCTGCGGCTGGCCGCGGGTTACGACCGGAGTGACCCCGGGATCGCCGCGGTCGTCGCCGAACTCCTCGCCGACAGCGAGGAGTTCGCCGCGCTGTGGCACCACCACGACGTCAGCCGTCTGGGCAGCAGGAGCAAGGTCTTCAACCATCCGGACGTCGGCCGGATCGAGCTGGCGTACCAGAGCTTCGACGTCCAGAGTGCGCCCGGGCAGTATCTGCTGGTCGGTACCGCCGAGCCGGGCAGTGCGAACGCCGACTCCCTCGCCCTCCTCGGGTCGCTGCACGCCGTCGGCCGCGCCGGCCGGCCGCGGCCGGACAGCGGCTGACCCGGCCCGGACATCGATCACCCGTACGAGGGGCGTGCCGGTGCATCATGCTCACGGCGCCTCGTGCACTCGGTGGGGTGAAGGGCGGCCGAGGGGGATTGCCTGTCCGGTGCGAGGTCGTTGGTCGGGCGTGACAGCGATCCAGGAGGCCGGGGTTCCGACCGGCCGGCGGCGGAGGACAGGCGACGGCACGGCCGAAGAATCGGTTCTTCTTGTGGACGGGCCTCCGATCTATGCCGCGCTCGCCCTGCAGTGGCACCAGGCCGGGCGCATAGTGCCCGGCCAGTACGACCGCGAGTGGTCCGCGCTGGTGGCCACCGCACCGGGAGCCGGTGGTCACTGACCCGAGCGGGATGCCGGACTTCCCCCCGGCATCCCGCAAACGGCCCGGACCGCCCGGACCGCACCGACTGCCGCGCCGCGCAGACCGCACCGGCTGCCGGCCGCCCTCCTCGCGCACGACTGGCCCCGCGGAGCCCCCGGCAGCCCCCGAGCCCGGACACCGATAATGGGCCCATGCAAAGCCGCCTCGCCCCGCCCGCCTGGCTGGTCAGGACACTCACTCCGCAGACCGCTCCCATCCCCTGGCCCGCCGTCGGCCGCGCCGGCATCGCCATGGCGGCGCCGCTCGCCGTGGGCCTGGCCGCCGGACAGCCTGCGTACGGGGCGCTGGTGTCGATGGGAGCCCTGTCCGGGGTCATCGGCGACACCGCCGACGCCTACCGCATGCGGGTCTTCAACATCGCCGTGCCACAGCTCTTCGGTGCCCTCGGCGTCATGTTCGGCACCATCGTCTTCGGTCACGGCTGGCTGGCGGTCGGCGCCCTGACACTGATCGCGCTCGTCTCCGGGATGATGTCGACCATCGGCGCGGTGGCCTCCGTATCGGGGTTGCTGCTTCTGCTGAACTCGGTGATCGGGGCCGGGCTCCCGTTGCCGGGGCCGTGGTGGAAGGCCCCGCTGCTGCTCGCCTGCGGCGGCCTGTTCGTGCTGTTCCTCGCCCTGCTCGCCTGGCCGTTCCGCAGACAGGAACCCGAGCGCGCCGCCGTCGGAGCCGCCTACCGCGCGGTCGCGGATCTCCTCGAAGCGGCGGGCAAGGACACCTACGACGCCAAGCGGCAGGCGGTCACCCAGGCCCTCGACACGTCGTACGACCTGATCCTCGCCCGGCGCGCCCGAGCCCACGGTCGCAGCGGCCCGTTCGTACGGCTCCTGTCCGCGCTCAACGTGCTGATCCCGCTCGTCGAGGCGGCGCCCGCCGCCCATCTGCACGGCGCACCGCTGCCCGCCGGGATTCCCGCCGCCGTACGGGACCTGGCCGACGCGGTCGAGACGGGCACTACGGGGCGGCCGGACGCCGGACCACCCGGCGCGGACGGACCCGCCCGCCCGGCACCCGGCACCCGCCCCTCGGCGAGTGCTCCGCCCGTACCCTCCGAACTCGCCGTCGACGTCGCGCTCCGCCACGCCGCCACCGTCGTGTACGAGACGGACCCCGACCCGTACAACGTCGACGACCGCCTCGGCCTGCCGGCCGCGCTGCGCATCCGGGTCCGCCGTGCGACCCGTAACGTGCTGCTCTCCGAGGGGTCCTGGCGCTACGGTCTGCGGCTCGCGCTCTGCATCGGGATCGCCCAGGGCCTGGTCTCACTGATCGCCGTGCCCCGCTCCTACTGGGTCGCGCTCACCGTCACCTTCGTCCTCAAGCCCGACTTCGGTTCGGTCTTCTCCCGCGCCGTGCTGCGCGCACTCGGTACGGCGGTGGGCCTGGTCACCGCGGCGGCCGTGCTGAGCCAGGTGCCGCGCGGCTGGTGGGACGTGCTGGCGCTCGTGCTGCTCGCGGCGCTGATCCCGGCCGCGTCGGCGAAGGGGTACGCCTACCAGACGGCGGCCATCACCCCGGTGATCCTGCTGCTCTCCGACGTTCTCAACCACCAGGGGTTCGCGCTGGTGGTCCCGCGCCTCGTCGACAGCCTCATCGGGTGCGGCATCGCGTTGATCGCGGGGTATCTGCTGTGGCCCGAGAGCTGGCAGACCCGTATCGGGGACCGGCTCGCCAGTGCCGTCGAAGACACCGCGCACTATGTGGAGACCGCCTTCGGACCTGCCACCGACCACGCCTCACGCACCCGGCAACGACGCCGCCTCTACCGTGATCTGTCCACCGTGCGCACGGAGTTCCAGCGCGCGCTGACCGAACCGCCGCCCACCGGAAACCGGGCCGCCGCCTGGTGGCCGCTGGTCGTCGCGGTCGAGCGGATCGTCGACGCGACGACCGCCGCCCGGGTCCGCGTCAACCACGGCGCGCCGGACCCCGCGCCCGCCGAGGTCGAAGCGGTCGCGCTCCACCTGCGGGAACTGGCGGTCGGCGTACGGAGCTCGGACCGGCTGATCGAGGTCCGCGCCGAGCTGGCGGGGGACGAGGAGGGGGTCCTCGCCCCGCTCCGCCAGGAGGTGAGCGCCGCGCGGGCGATCACCTCCCCCGACCCCTGACAGCGCGGTCACGCGACGGCGACGACAGGTGCCGGGGGGTGGCGACCGCCGGGGATCAGGCCGACTTGATCATGTCGGCGCACTTCTCGCCGATCATCATCGTCGTGATGCACGGGTTGACGGCCGGCAGGAACGGCATCACCGAGGCGTCCGCCACCCGCAGCCCGGTGACGCCCTTGACCCGCAGTTGCGGATCGAGCGGCGACTCGGGGTCGTCGACCGCACCCATCCGTACGGTGCCCGCCGGGTGGTAGACCGTGTTGTGGGTCTTGCGGATGTAGTCCAGCAGTTCCTCGTCGGACGTGGCCGCGGGACCGGGGGCCAGTTCCGCACCGGCCCAGTCGGCCATCGGGGACTGCGCGACGATCTCCCGCGCGAGGCGCAGCCCGTGGGTCATCACCCGCACGTCGTGCTCGTCGGTGAAGTACCGCGGGTCGACCCGCGGCTTGTCCCGGAAGTCGCGGGTCCGCAGCCGGACGGTGCCCATCGACCGGGCCCGGGTGACGTTCGGGGTGAGACAGAAGGCGTTCTCGGTCGTCGGGTAGCCGTAGCGGTACGTGTTCAGGTCGAACGGCACCTGGCCGTAGTGGAACATCAGGTCCGGCCGGTCCAGGCCCTCCTGGGTGTCGGTGAAGATGCCGATCTCCCACCACTGGGTGGACGTGGCGACCATGGGCCGCTTCGCCTCCCACATGACCAGGCCCTCCGGGTGGTCCTGGAGGTGGGAGCCGACTCCGGGGGAATCGGCGAGGACGTCCACACCGGAGTCCTTGAGGTGCCCGGCCGGGCCGATGCCCGACAGCATCAGCAGCTTGGGCGAGTCGATGGCACCGCAGGCCACGATCACCTCGCGCCGCGCCCCGACCGCCAGCGAGTGGATGGTGTCGGGCGCCAGGTACTCCACGCCCGTGCAGCGCTTGTCGGCGTCGAACAGCAGCCGCTTGGCCTGCAGACCGGTGCGGACCTCGAGGTTGGGCCGCTTGCCGAGGATCGGGTGCAGATAGGACACCGACGCCGAGGAGCGGGTGCCGTCCTCACGGGCGTTGATCTGGAACCAGTGCGCGCCGCGCACCACGGTGGTGCCGGTGTTGAACGGTGTGGTGGGGATGCCGGCCGCCGCACAGGCCTCCAGCAGTGCCGTGCCGCACGGGTCGTTCGGCGGGACGCTGCGGATGGTGACCGGGCCCGAGCGGCCGTGGTGGTCGCCGGGCGCGTCGTTGGTCTCCAGCCGCCGGTAGAGCGGGAAGCACTCCGCGGCGCTCCAGCCGGTGCAGCCCAGCGCGCCCCACTCGTCGAGGTCCTCCGCAGGTGCCCAGAAGGCGATGCAGGAGTTGTGCGAGGAGCAGCCGCCGAGCACCTTCGCGCGGGCGTGCCGCATGAAGCTGTTGCCGTTCTCCTGCGGCTCCACCGGGTAGTCCCAGTCGTAGCCGGACTCCAGCAGCCCCATCCACTTGTCGAGTCGCAGGATGTTGTCGTCACCGACGTCGGAAGGCCCGGCCTCCAGCACGCAGACGCTGACGCTCGGGTCCTCGGTCAGCCGGGCGGCCACCACGGCGCCGGCCGTTCCGCCACCGACCACGACATAGTCGAACTCGTCCATGTCAGTTCTTCCTCGTTTCACAGTGCGTGCTCACGGTGCGGTCCCACGGTCCGGTCGTACGGCCCGGGTCAGGGCGGCCCGTGTCAGGGCCCGCCGTGGATCGGTGCGGGCTCCGCGCCGAAGGCGTGTTCGGCGAGAACGCCGGTCTTCTTGCGCTGGACGAACCAGTAGTAGGCGAAGCCGCCGACCGCGACGACGCTGACGAACAGGACACCGCCCCAGCGCAGGTACCAGTGCTGGGGACCGGTGGCGTTGTAGACCTCGGCGCGCGGCCACAGCAGGTTGACGGTCATCCCGATGCCCCAGAGCACGGCCAGGATGTTGACCGGCAGGCCCCACCGGCCGAGCGAGAAGTGGTCCGTCGACGGTTTCCACTTCCTGCGCAGCCGCTGTACCAGCATGGGCATGGTGACCAGCAGATAGGCGACGTAGATCATGATGATGGCGATGCTGGTGACCACCGAGAAGATCTGCGGCTGGTTGATGTTGACGACCAGGATGGCGATCGCCACGATCCCGATCACACAGGTGGCCAGCACCGGCGTCTGGAACCGGGGGTGCAGCTTGGCCAGCTTGTGGCCGGCCGGCAGGTTGTTGTCCCGGGCCATCGCGAAGGCCAGTCGCAGCCCCGCGGTCTGCACGGACAGCGCGCACACGGTGATGGCGATGACGACGCACCACAGCACCGCCTGGCCGATCGTCTCGCCGAGCGTGGCCTTCACCACGTACTGGAGCCCGTCCACGGAGAGTTCCTTGGCGTGCAGGTCCGGGGTGGCCAGCAGCGCGAAGAGCAGGATCAGACCGCCGAGGATGAACGAGGCGATGAGCGCCCGCAGGATGGCCCGCGGGGCGTTGCTGGCCGGGTCGATGGACTCCTCGCCGAGCGAGGACGCGGTGTCGAAGCCGTACATCACGTACGCCGAGGCGAGCGAGGCGGTGAGGAACGCGCCGAAGTAGCCGAGCGTCTGCCCCTGGCCGAGCCCGTTGGTGTGCATGATGGCGCTCGGGCCGCGGGTGATGTGCGCGGCGAGCAGGATCACCAGGACGACCGCGGCGATCAGCTCGATGAAGACCCCGGTGGAGTTGATGGTGGCCATCAGCTTCACTCCGAAGGCGTTCACCACGGTGGTGAAGATGATCAGGATCGTGCCCAGCAGTACGGCGTTGGCGGCCGCGTCGTACTTGCCGGTGCCGTCGCCGATGATCTGGAACCAGCTGGAGATCTGCGGGAGCGTCAGCTGGTAGGCCAGGGCCACGGCGGCCAGCGACACCATGGTCGCGACCGTCATCATCCAGCCGGCCAGCCAGCCGATGTGCGGGCCGCCGGTCTGCTTGGCCCAGTTGTAGACCGAGCCCGCGACGGGGAAGCGCGCCGCGAGTTCGCAGAAGCACAGCGCCACCATCAGCTGGCCGATGAAGACCATCGGCCAGGACCACCAGTAGGCGGGCCCGCCGAAGCTGACACCGAAGTAGAACAGCTGGAAGGTGCCGGTCAGGATGGAGATGTAGCTGATCCCGGCGGCGAAGGTGTGGAAGTTGCCGAGCGTGCGCTTGAGTCCTGGCTTGTAGCCGAGCTCGGTGAGCGCCGCGTCGTTGTCGACCTCGCCGCTCACCGGCTCGGGGGCCGGGCCGGGGGCGCTCATTCGAACCACCGCTGCGGACGCGCCGCGGTGTTGCGCCAGATGTGCTTGGCCTCCTGGTACTCGGCCAGTCCGGCCGGGCCCAGTTCACGGCCGACGCCGGACTGCTTCATACCGCCCCATTCAGCCTGTGGCACATAGGGATGGAAGTCGTTGATCCATACGGTTCCGACGCGCAGCCGGGCGGCCACCCGGTGCGCACGTTCGCCGTCCTGCGTCCAGACCGCTCCGGCCAGTCCGTAGACGGTGTCATTGGCGAGCGCGACCGCCTCGGCCTCGTCACGGAACCGCTCGACGGTCAGCACCGGGCCGAACGATTCATCGCGGACCACGGACATGCCAGGGGTGCACTCGTCCAGCACCGTCGGCGGGTAGTAGTAGCCGTTGGCCAGCGCCGGGTCCTCGGGTCGCGCACCGCCGCAGCGGAGCACCGCCCCTTCCGCCAGGCCGGCCGCGACATACGCCTCGACCTTGTCGCGGTGCGCGGCGGAGATCAGCGGGCCGGTGCGGGCATCCTTGTCGAAGGGGCCGCCGAGCCGGATCTCCTGGGCCCGTCGCACCAGCTCGTCCACGAACCTGTCGTGCAGCTCGTCCTGGACCAGCAGCCGGGCGCCGGCCGAGCAGACCTGCCCGGAGTGCAGGAACACCGCCATCAGGGCGAAGTCGACCGCGGTGTCGAACTCGGCGTCGGCGAAGACGATGTTGGGGTTCTTGCCGCCCAGTTCCAGGGCGATCTTCTTCACGGTGGGCGCGGCGGCGGCCATGATGCGCCGTCCGGTGATCAGCCCGCCGGTGAAGGACACCAGGTCGACGCGCTCGTCCGTGCTGAGCGGCGCTCCCGCGACGGCCCCGGCGCCGAGCACCAGGTTGGCGACGCCGTCGGGCAGCCCGGCCTCCTTGAGCAGCCCCATCAGGAGGATGGCGGTGTGCGGGGTCAGCTCGCTGGGCTTGAGCACGAAGGTGTTGCCGGCCGCGAGCGCGGGGGCCACCTTCCACGCGGTCTGCAGCAGCGGGTAGTTCCACGGGGTGATCAGGGAGCAGACGCCGACCGGCTCGTGCACCACCCTGCTGTCCGTCTCCGGGTTGCCGGTGTCGATGACCCGGTCGGTGCCGCCCGAGGCGGCCAGATTGCCGAAGTACCGGAAGCAGTTGGCGATGTCGTCCATGTCGTATTCGCTCTCGACCAGCCGCTTCCCGGTGTCCAGGGATTCGGCGCGGGCGAAGGCGGCCTTGTCGCGCTCGAGCAGGTCGGCGACCCGCAGCAGCAGCCGGCCACGCTGGGCGGCCGGTGTGCCGGGCCAGGGCCCGTTGTCGAACGCCTCACGTGCGGCGCCCACCGCGGCCGCGGCGTCCTGGGGACCCGCCTCGTCGACGGTGGCGACCAGCTTGCCGTCCGCCGGACAACGGATCTCGCGCACCTGCCCGTCGGAGGCGGCGGTCCACTGGCCGCCGATGAACAGCTCCGGCATGAAGGCTCCTGCAGTTCGTGTTGGGCTGTGCGGTCTTGTGACGGTCTGTTATCCGACACTAAGGCGACCATCCGGCGTCCGCAGCACACGAGCGGCCAACCGGACGGCGTCCCTCCGCGCATCTGTCCGCAAATCCGGAAACCATGCGTAACCCATGCGGTCTAATCACCCGTCACCATGAAGCGGACATACGGAGGCTCCGCCGCAGGTCAGTGCGGCGGAGTCCGGCAGTACTGGTGGAGCGGGACCTCGACCCCGGGTTCGGACGGGCCACGGCTTCGGGCCGGCCCACGCGTTCAGACGTCCGCTCGTTCAGACGTGTTGCGGGGCTTCGTCCTTCAGGCTTCCGCGGACCATCTCGCGCAGCTCCGGGGTGTCCGCGTGTCCGTGGACCGACGCGGCATGCTCGGACGCCGCGCGTACGACCTCATCCTCCTCGCCGGCGATGGTCAGCGTGCAACCGGATTCGCTGGGCATGTCCCGGCAGTCGGCGACCTTACGCATGACAAACCTCCAGTCCGCCCGGGCCGCCGTACCGCCGGCCTGTGGGCACTGGAGCCGAAGCCATGGGGGCAGGCGCTGGGCTATATACCACAAATATAGGTATTCCTGACGAAGAACACCAGGTTGCGGACCGCTTCAGGAGTCGAGCCAATGCCGCCGGCCGAGGCTGATGACCCGCAGCTGGCGGCGTGCGGTGGAGGTGATGCGCTCCTCGTCCTCCGGCGTCGCCTCCAGGAACTGGGACGCGGTGGTCACCATGTGGTCCACGTAGAGCTCGGCGAGCATCCGCACGTCGTCGTCCGACCAGCCGTCGGAGACGGGCTGCAGAGCGAGGCCGGCGGCCACCTCGTCGGCGAAGTGCGTCAGCTGGGTGGCGATCGCCTCGCGCACCGGACGGACGCCGCCGTGCCGTTCGCGGGCGATGAAGCGGATGTGCGGCCGGTGGTCGAGGACATGGCCGGCGATGATCTCCACCGTGCGGTCGATCAGCCGGTCAGGATCCCGCTGCTCGGCCATCGCCGCCTGGATCGCCGAATGCAGGCTGCCGAGCGACTCCTCGACCAGGGCGACCCCGAGATCCGACAGGTCCTGGAAGTGCCGGTAGAACGCGGTGGGCGAAACGCCCACCGCGCGGGTGACCTCGCGCAGCCCGAGACTGCTCAGATTCTGGTGCTCCAGCAGGCCCAGCGCGGCATCCAGGAGGGCCTGGCGGGTCTGCTGCTTACGGGCCTGTCGGACGCCGAGGGTGTGACTCATGTCATTCAGTAAACATCTGTTCTCCGAAATTTGCCAGGGTAGACTCTCACTCAGTGAACAGTTGTTACCCGAACTACCCAACTCCCCAAGGAGGGACCGCAGATGAGCCTCGTCGTACTCCTCATGGCCATGGGCATCCTGATGGGCGCCGCCGCCCACACCTCGCTCTCGGTCTTCACCGTCGCGTCGGCCCTGATCGTCGCCTGGCTGCTGGCCTTCGGCGTCCGCGAGGGCATCGCCCGCGTCCGGAACCACCGCTGACCAGCAGAACCACCCGGTTCCACACCAATTAGCAAGGGGGAAACACCATGAACGCCGTCAACACCCAGCTCGCCTCGCCCACCACGCCCACCACGCAGTCGACCCGGGAGCGCAAGGACGCCGACGGCATGGCCGTCGCCTCGTTCCTGCTCGGCCTGCCCGGCCTGCTCGTCCTCAACCTCGTGCTCGGCCCCTGCGCCATCGCGCTGGCCTGCACCGCGCTCGCCAAGGGCACCCAGCGCCGCGGCCGCGCCCTGATCGGCCTGGCCCTCGGCGTCGCCGACCTCGGCATCCTGCTGGTCATGACGATCGCCAACCACGGCGTGCTCTGGCAGTTCTGACCGACCCGCCGGCCGACGCCCCGGCGGACGACACCCCGGCCACCGGCCTCTCGGCGGCCCATGACCAGCGACTCCAGGACTCCCTGGCCCCGTTCCTCAGGGGCCGGGTCGGCAGTCCGGAGAGCTGAACTCCTCACCGGCCGGAACACGGCGCTCGACGATCCCGTCGCGCCGTGTCGAACGGGTTCGAATCCTTCGTGCACACATCTAGGCCGTACCGACTGGTCGGTACTACCCTCTGGCCACGCCCCCCGAAGGCGCTCCGCTCGGCACATCCGTATAGGAGGAGCCGCATGGCCACGCCCCCGTCGTTGCACGACGAAGCCAACGCCGTCCCCGAACCGCCCGCCAGACCCCGGCCCGGCCTCGCCGCCCGCCTGTGGCACCGCGACCTCGCGCACTATCCCGCCACCGGCCGCCGTATGGCGTACCTGGCGATCGTCGTCGTGACCACCGTTGTCCTGTACTACATGCTGTACATCCAGTACGCGGTCGCCACTTCGATCATCGCGCACTTCCACATGACCTACAGCTACTTCATCTGGGTCTCGGTCGTCGGCAACGCGGTGGGAGCCTTCGCATCACTGGCCGCCGGCCTCGCGGACCGCTGGGGGCGGGCCAACATGGTCGTCTACGGGCTGCTGATCGCCGCGCTGCTCGTCCTGTTCGGACTGCCCAACGCCTCCTCCAAGGGCATGTACCTGGCGCTCTTCACCTGTGTGAGCTTCATCGAGGGTGTCGTCCTGGTCGCCACCCCCGCGCTGATCCGTGACTTCTCCCCGCAGCTCGGGCGGGCCACCGCCATGGGGTACTGGACGATGGGCCCGGTGATCGGCAGCCTCGTCGTCACCACGGTCACCAGCCACACCCTGGACACAGCCAGCTGGCAGGACGAACTGCGGTACTCCGGCGCCTCCGGACTCGTCGTCTTCGTCATCGCGCTGTTCGCACTGCGCGAGCTCTCGCCCGCGCTCCGCGACCAGATCATGGTCAGTCTGCGCGACCGCGCCCTGGTCGAGGTCCGCGCCAAGGGCATGGACCCGCAGGCCGTCCAGCAGGGGCACTGGCGCCAGATGCTCCGGCTGGACGTGGTCGGCTCGGCGTTCGCCATCAGCGTCTACCTGTTGCTGTACTTCGCCGCGGTCGGGAACTTCGTCGTGTTCTTCGCGACCGTCTTCAGCTACACCGAGCAGCGCGCCAACGCGGTGGCCAACTGGTACTGGGCCGCGAACGCCGTGGCCCTGGTGGTGGCCGGCCTGCTGTCGGACCGGCTCCGGGTGCGCAAGCCGTTCATGGTCGTCGGGGCGCTCGGCTCGATCGTGGTCACCGCCGCGTTCGCGATGCGCGCCACGCATCCGGGCACCGACTACTACACCTTCGCCTGGCTGTTCGTCGGCATCGGCGCCTTCGCCGGGTTCGCCTACGCACCGTGGATGGCGAGCTTCACCGAGACGGTGGAGAAGCACAACCCGGCCGCCACGGCCACCGGTCTGGCGATCTGGGGCTGGATCATCCGGGCCGTCGTCGCGGTCTCCGCCGCCTTCATCCCGGTCCTCGTCACGGCCGTCACCCCGCTGGTCGACCACGGTGCCGAAGTACAGGCGGCCCAGGTCCAGGCGGGTCCGGCCCTCGCCGTGGTCGGCGCGCACCAGGAGCTGTTCGCCGAACTCGGCAAATTCCCGCCGACCGCCATCCCGCCGGACCTCACGGCGCGCGCGGTGAAGGAGGTCGGACCCGCCGACCTCGCGGTGGTCCAGAAGGCCCAGCCCCAGCTGCGGTTGCTGCAGGAGTACGGCCCCAAGGTGCAGAAGGCCGCCAAGGACGGCCCCGGTCAGTGGCGCACCTGGTGGTGGATCTGCGTCGGCGGCCAGGTGCTCTTCCTTCCGTTCATCTTCGTGATGTCCGGACGATGGAGCCCCAAGAAGGCCCGGGAGGACGCCGATGAGCACCAACTCGCCGTCGACCGCGAACTGGCGGCCCTCACGGCGGAACGCGCCTGACAGCAGCGCCCTTCAGTCGGTCCCGAGCCCAGTGGTCTCGCCCGCGTCACCAGGAATCCGGTGACGCGGGCGTTCACCGTCCCGGTCTGCAGCCAGTAGACGCCGGGCGACACGGCATGGCCGTACGCGTGCCCAGCCGCACCCACTCGCAGCCAGGGGGCCCCGCATCCGGTCAGTGGACGCGCCGGTAGCTCGCGCCGTCCCTCGTCCGGGCCAGCAGGCCGCCCTCCACCAGATACCGGCGCAGCGCCGAGCTGTCTTCGTGCACCGTGTGGAGCGCCTCGTTGACCTCTCGCTCGGTGTACTCCCGGTCCCGCTCGAACAGGGTCTCCGTGAGGTGGACGAGCAGCTGCTCGCGGCGGACGGTCTTGCGCGGGATCGCTACCAGTCTCCCGTGGGAGAACAGGCCGGCCACCCCTTGTGAACTGCTTGGATCGTTGTCGGACATGACCGGAAGCCTCCCCCACCCGCCGACCGCCCGGCAACGTGTTTTCGGGGGCCGGCGGATCTGCGGATCACGTACTCACCGGGACGCCATTGCCATCTCCGTCGACATCCCCAGGTCGTTCAGGGGCGCGCGGACGCACGGACGCGCAGGTGGTCGACCTCGTACGACATGGCCGTCACGTCCGCCTCCGGCGCCGGGTGGTATCTGCCGCCGCACACCGAGAGGTTCACGATCACGTAGGCGTGCCAGTTGCGGCCCACGCCCTTCCCGTCGGCGAAGGCCCGGGTGCCGTTGACCCACCAGATAACGGATCTCGCACGGAACTCGACCTTCAGATCCACCCAGGCGCCGGGATGGATCGACGCGTCGGTGTAGGAGCGGTGGGCGCCCCTGACATGGTTCGACAATTCCAGCAGATGCGGATTGTCGGGATGGTATTCGAATACGTCGATCTCGTTTCCGCCGTCCCGCCACGTCCAGATCGCCGGCCAGGCCCCGATCGCCTCGGGCAGCCGGACCCGGGTCTCCAGAATGTCGCCGGTACGGAGGGTGAATTCCTCCGCACTGCCTTCGGTGGTCAGCAGTCCGGTGTTCCAGTTGCCGTCGGACCGGCGGGTCGCCCGGAACGATCCGCTGCGGCAGTAGTCGGCATCGGTCACGAGGTGATCGAGTTTGTCGTCCCCCGGATTCACCGGCCCGCCGTCCGGATACGCCCATGAATGCCCGGCGACCCACTGCTCCTGCGAGGTGAAGTCCGCCGTGAACCGGAGGTTCTCCTCCGTGGAGCGCGTGTTCCCCTCCATCGGCGGCGGTCCGCCGGGTGCGGGAACGGAATGCTTGGGCCCGAGTTTGTTGGTGAGCCATTCCAGGAGCACCGATCCTCGTTGGTTCACGTTGCCCCTCCTCTCGAAATCGAAACGCGAACTCGAAACTCGAAAACGGAGGCCGTCATCAGGCCCCGGTTGATGCATACGGTGACAGAACAGGGCGGACGGGAAAGAGGATCGGGCTTTCAACTCGGCTTCATGCTAGGGGAATCATTCCCCGGCGCGCCCGGAACGACGCGCGGCACCACCCGTACGATACGACCTGCGTCGGCGCTGAATACGAACAGCGCTCGAAGGGCGCGACCTCTCAGGGGGTTCACGTCGCCTGGTCCTCACGGGCCACCGGGCGCACCATGACAGAGGCCGAGTCCGCCGAACGGAAAGAGATGCCCGCGTCATGACGCAGAATCCAGTCCCCGCCGTCGAGTCGGAAACGTTCGAGGAGTTCACCGTCCCCGTCGAGGGAGGGGAGCTCGCCGTACTGCGCTGGCCGGCGGTCGTGCCGGACGCGCCGGTGGTGCTGGCGCTGCACGGGATCACCGGCAACGCCCTGTCCTGGGCGCGGGTGGCCCATCATCTGGCGGGCCGCGTCACCCTGCTCGCCCCCGATCTGCGCGGGCGGGCGGGCAGCGCCGCGGTGCCGGGACCGTACGGGATCGCCCGCCACGCCGATGACGCGGCGGCTCTGATGGCGGCGGTCGGTGCGCGGCGCGTGGTGCTGGCCGGACACTCCATGGGCGCCTTCGTGGCGGCCGTGGCCGCGGTACGCCACCCGGACCGGTTCCCCTCCCTGCTGCTGGTGGACGGCGCGGTCGGCTTCCCGGCACCGCTGGAGCTGGAACCCGACGAGCTGATCGCGGCTGTCATCGGACCGGCCATGAGCCGGCTGTCGATGGCCTTCCCGGACCGCGCCACCTACCGGTCCTTCTGGCAGGCGCATCCGGCGTTCGGCTCCCCCTGGGAGCCCTGGGTGGACGCCTATCTCCAGCGCGACCTGGTCGGGCAGGAGCCGGAACTGCGGTCCTCCTGCCGGATCGAGGCGGTGCGCACCGACGGTGTCGACCTGTTCTCCGAGGACGTCCTGGCCGCCGTCCACCATCTGCCCGGCCGTGCCCGGCTGTTGTGGGCGGAGCGCGGTCTGATGGACGAGCCGCAGGGGCTGTACGACGAGGAGCGGCTGGCCGCGGCCGGCCTGGACCACCCGAACGTCACCCCGCTGAAGCTGGCGGCCACCAACCACTACACCATCCTCATCGGCGACGAAGGCGCCCGGGCGGTGGCCCAGCACCTGGTGGAACTGGCGGGTTCGTCCTGACCGCACCCCTCGTCCACGGGTGAGGATCGTGCGGGCGGACCGCAGGCCGGGCGGTTCAGAACAGGCCGGCCAGCCGCTTGCCGACCGCCCACGCCTCCTCGACCGTGCAGGCCGCCAGGTCGGGGTCGCGTGCGGTGGCCTCCTTCGCGAGCGCCGGCGACGCGTAGAAGTTGACGCGGTCGCAGAAGACCTCGCGGATGTCCCCTCCGGTGGCGGGCGCGAGCGTCACGGCGGCCTCCGCGGGGACGACGTCGCGCACCCCGTCAGGCGTGACCGTCAGGGTGACGGCACCGCCGCCGGCCTGACAGCGGGAGGCGACGGCGCTCCGCTCCTCCTTGAGGACCAGCGGGAACATCAGCACGTCCATGGCACACCAGCCGTGCACGAGGCGCCCCTGGAGTTCCATGGTGTGCGGCCGGCCCGCGTCGAGGGAGACGCCGGCGCCGACGATGAGGCCGCGGTCGTCGGTCTCGAGAGCGAAGTTCATCTCGCGAAAGCGCTCGATCACCCGCTCGGAGGGCCAGCCGAGCAGTTCCCCGGCCGTCTCCGGGCCGAGCGGCCCGTATCGCAGCAGGCCGTTCACCACCACCGCTCCGGCGGTGGTGGTCTCCACCCCCTGGGCCGAGGTCCACTTGGCGACCAGTTGATCGGAGAGGTCCTGCGCCCGCGCGTCCATACCGGTCTCCTGGGTCTCCGAGTGGGTACGCGGCCAGGTCGGCGTCCGCTGGGACTCCTCCCCGGTCACGGCTCCAGGATCACGCCGCCTCCGTCATCCGGCACGCCGACGCGCACCGGACCGACGACGGGCGGAACGTGGCCGCCGGTGGTATCCAGTCCACTGTGGAAGAACAACGTGATGTGAACGGCCCGGTCCAGATGTCCCGGCAGCCGCGGCTGCTGTCGACCTACTGCGGCAACTGCTCGTGCTGCGGAGATGGTGCCTGCGTCAGAGGTCCGGACAACGGCTGCCCGGTGAATCTGGAGAGCGTGACGTCCTGCCCCTGTCTGACGGAGTGACCCGTACGGCCCAGCGGCCGGATCCGGTCCTGCTGCTCAGCCGCGCAGCGGGAACGTCTCCGCGTCATGCCAGTGGGCGCCGTCCCAGACCACGAGCTGCACCGCGGCGACGCGGGTCGTGAAGGGAAGCCCGGCCGTCAGAGCGCTCTCGATCGTGTCGAACACGCCCGGATCCGGGCTGTAGGCGACGGTCAGATGGGGTGCCGCGTCGGAGTACCGGCCGCCGTACGGCTGTGCCTCCGGCCAGCGGTCGACGACGCCACGGGTGAGCGTCCGGAGGGGGCCGTCCGGTTCGGGGACGAGATGGAGCATCGCGGGAAAGCGTCCGCAGTGGCGGAAGCTCAGCTCGAACGGGGCGTGAGCGCCCAGCGACTCCCGCAGGGCCTCGATGGCGGGAGCATCGATCCGCGCGTGGTCCAGGAACGGGTAGAGCACCGACACATGCGCCGGGACCCCGGTCGCCGCGGCGGGGTCGAACCGCCGTCGCCACTCCCCCACCAGGGATTCCGCCTCCGGCACCTTGATGACCAACGCCGTTCGGCCCGCCGGATGCCGCGCACTGCCCTCTGACGCCATGCTCCGGTCCCGTCGATCGTCCTGCCGTCACTGCCACCGTCACGGCGGTCACGGCCGTCACTGCCCAGGAGGCTATCGCAGCCGCCGCCAACGGTTCCCCGGCGGCGGCTCGTTGGGGGCGGCTCGTTGGCGAACGGCTCGGACCTCGCGCACTATTGGTCCAGACCTTGACAGGTCCAGACCAATCGGGTTGAGTGCAGGGCTATCCCCACTCGATCCCCCACTAGGAGTGGCCCCGTGTCAAGAAAACGGATCATGGCGTTCCTCACCGCTCTGATCGTCGCGGTCGGACTGGCGGTCCTCGTACCGCTGGCCTCCACCGCTTCCGCCGCGCAGTGTACGACCGCGTGGAACGCCTCCACGGTGTACACCGGCGGCCTGTCCGCGTCCTACAACGGTCACAACTGGTCCGCGAAGTGGTGGACCCAGAACGAGACCCCCGGCAACGCCGCGGTCTGGGCCGATCAGGGTGCCTGCGGCAGTACGGGTGGCTCCGGCGGCACCACCGGCGGCACCGGATCGTGCGACTACCCCGCGTGGGTCGCGGGCCGGGCCTACGTCACCGGTGACGTCGTCAAGTACACCGACGGCAACGCGTACCGGGCCGAGCACGACAATCCCGGCTACGACCCGGTCATCAGCACCTGGTACTGGGAGCCGTACACCTGCGGCGGATCGCCGACCACACCGCCCGGCCAGAGTGGCTTCCCGGTCAGCGAGTCCCAGTTCAACCAGATGTTCCCGAGCCGCAACTCGTTCTACTCCTACAGCGGCCTGACCGCGGCCCTCAGCGCCTACCCCGGCTTCGCCAACACCGGGAGCGACACCGTCAAGCGGCAGGAAGCCGCCGCGTTCCTGGCCAACGTCAACCACGAGACCGGCGGACTCGTCTACATCGTCGAGCAGAACACCGCCAACTACCCCCACTACTGCGACGCGAGCCAGTCCTACGGCTGCCCCGCCGGCCAGGCCGCGTACTACGGGCGCGGTCCGATCCAGCTGAGCTGGAACTTCAACTACAAGGCCGCGGGCGATGCACTCGGCATCGATCTGCTCCACAACCCCAACCTCGTCCAGAACGACTCGTCCGTCGCCTGGAAGACCGGCCTGTGGTACTGGAACACCCAGAGCGGTCCCGGCACCATGACCCCGCACAACGCCATGGTCAACGGTGCCGGCTTCGGCGAGACCATCCGCAGCATCAACGGAAGCATCGAATGCAACGGCGGCAACCCCGCCCAGGTGCAGAGCCGGATCGACGCCTACCAGCGCTTCGTCCAGATCCTCGGTGTCCCGGCCGGCAACAACCTGGGCTGCTGAGTCCCGCTTCTCCGGACGTCCGGACGGAACGGCTCACGGACACGGCGATCCGACCGCCGTGTCCGTGAGCCGTTCGTCAGTCGTCAGTTGTCAGTCATCAGTTGTCGGTGTCAGTTGTTCGGGCTCCGGGCTCCGGGCTCCGGTTGTCAGCAGGTGGGCAGGGAGTCGTCCCAGGCCGGCCCCTTGATGTAGATGTTGCTGATCCAGCCCTGCTGGTCCGCCAGCCGGCTCCAGCCGTCGTTGGTGTAGCCGTCGGCGGTGACGCTCTCGCTGTGCTTCTGGCACACCACGGTCACCTGGGTCGGCCCCGCCAGCGTGGTGACCACCCCCGACGCGGAGGTGGCGTCCTGGTGGACGCGCACGTTGGTGCCCCAGGTCGTACGGGTGTTGCCGTGGGTCTCGCCGCCCGGACTGCCAGGATCACCGTCGCAGGCCGGCACGCCGTCGAGCCAGGCGGCGCCCTTGACATAGATGTTGGAGATCCACGCCTGTCGGTCGGCGAGGTGGCTCCAGCCGTCGTTGGTGATGCCCTCGGCCGTCACCGACTGGCCGTGCACCTGGCAGTCGATCGTCACCGCGGTCGGGCCGGGGAGCAGGTCCGCCCGCTCACTGGTGGCCGTCGGAGCGGTGTGCAGGTAGACGTTGGTGCCCCACGTCATGTGATCGCCGCCCACCGCCCCGCCGCTGCCGCCTCCACAGGTGGGGACGTCGACCAGCCAGGCGGCGCCCTTGACGAAGATGTTCGACGCCCAGCCGTTGTAGTTGGGCAGGAAGCTCCACGCGTCGTTGGTGATGCCCGACGCCGTCACCGACTCGGCGTGCTTCTGGCAGGAGATGTCGATGTCCGTCGGGCCGGCCAGGGTGGTCACCAGCCGGCCGGCGGCCGAGGGGATCGCCCGGATGTTGACATTGGTGCCCCAGGTGGAGTGGGCACCAGCTCCCGGCGGCGAACCGTCACAGGCCGGGATGTTGGGGAGCCACGCCGGTCCGCGGACATAGATGTTGGAGACCCAGCTGCCACCGATGTCCGGCAGATGCGACCAGACGTCATTGGTGTAGCCCTCGGCCGTGACCGACTGGGCGTGCTTCTGGCAGTCGATACGGATCGCCGTCGGACCGCTGAGCGTCGTGTACACCGGCCCCGACGTCGACGGTGTGGTGTGCGTGCGGACGTCCGTGCCCCAGGTGGAGTTGGGACCGCCGACGCCCCCGCCGCCCCCGCTGCCGGAGCCCGACGGGCGGACCGCGCCCATGTAGTCGTGGTGGTTGGACATGGGTGACACCCGGATCTTCTCGTTGGACTGCGGGGCCTCGGCGATCAGCCCGGTGCCCAGATAGACCGCGGTGTGATGGATGCTCGCGGAGGTGCCGAAGTAGACGATGTCCCCGGCCCGCAGCACGCTCTCACCCATCGGCGGACCGAACCGCACCGACCACGGCGCCCGGTAGGCCGAGTCCGCCGTGCGGTCACCGATGATGTCGTACCCGGCGGCCTTGTAGTAGGCGAAGCGGACGTAGCCGGAGCAGTCGAAGCCCTTGCGGAACGGGTCGTTGGCACTGCGCACGGGGTCGGACCGGTCGACCGAGCCGAACGTCGCCTGCGGTGGCGAGACGCTGTGTCCGCCGCCCCAGGTGTACCAGGTGTCCTGCGCGATGACGGAGCAGGCCGCCGCGATGGCGGCGGCGCCCATCGGGTCGGTGTCGGTGTGCGGTGCGCACGGGGTGTTGGGGTTGGGATCCGATCCGCCCGATGCGGCGAAGCTGACCGCGGTGGACACCGCCTTGGCCGCCATGCGGTTCGCCGTCGCGCCGTGGTCACCGGCGCCGTACTGGGTGTGTGCGGGAAGGCTGTACGCGAACTGCTGCACCAGGTCGTCCGTACTGGGCGGCCCGGGACGGTTGCAGACGTGGTCGTCGGTGCGGCACACGTCGAAGTACCGGCCGTCGCCGATGAATCCGGCGAAGGCTCCGGGAACGTTCAGCCGCCCCAGCAGGCCGCCGTCGGCGACGGCGGACGTGCCCGTGCTGAAGTCCGGGTTGATGGTGAGCATCGCACCGGCCTGCGCCATGCCGATCTGGCCGTTGTTGCGGCTCGGGTCGGCGACGGTGAGCACGGCGCCGATGGTGTCCGCGTGGGACTGCACGACGGGCAGCTGCAGTGCCGACTTCACGACGTGCGCGCCCATCGAGTAGCCCAGCAGGATCAGATGGGGATGGTTGGCGCACCCCGCGTAGAAGTTGACCTCGCCGGCCAGCCGGTCACGGCCGATGCCCAGACCCGTCCAGTAGTCCGGCAGGCCGCCGGGCAACGGGCGGGAGATCAGTGACGCCGGGTACTTGAGGTTGCGGACCTTGATCGCCTGGTCCTGGACGCCCTTGTCGTGCAGGGACTGCACGATCCCTGCGATGAACCAGCTGTTGACGCCGCTGGAACCCCATTCCATCCCGGCGCCCTGGTGTGTGGTGTCCTCCTCGGTGCCGTACGCCGAGATCACCACCCAACTGGGCCCGCAGACCGGGTCCCCCGGATCAGGATTCGGATAGTCGGCGCGGGCGTCCGGGGCCGCGCCGAGCGTCGTGGCCGCCACCATCGCCAGCAGGACGGAGAGGAGCAGAAGCCACCGTGGCAGCCTCGACCTGGTAGTCACATTCACTGTACGAGAGCCCTTTCATGCACTGCCGTTTCCTGCGCTGCCGCGGCATCGGCCGAAGGGGACACGGAGAGCGTCACCGCGGAGGCCGTTGTCGGTGCACCATCAAGGTGCAGGTGCGGGGACAGCATGCGGCGGGGCGGCCGGACGGGCAATCATTTCGAGCACAGGCTAAACGGGCCCCGCGGGAGCGGACTGTCGACCAGGCCCGGCGTACCCCCGCCGAGCAGCCGGAGGCCCAGCGGGGTCGCCGTGTGCAGAACGTACTTGCCGTCACGGCGGCTGGCCACGAGCCCGCCGTCCCGCAGCACCCCGATCTGATAGCTGACGCTGGGCAGGGTGACGCCGACGGCCTCGGCGACCTCCGAGGTGGTCCGGGCGTTCCGGTTGGCCACCTCGGCCAGTACCGCGGCCCGGGTCCTGCCCAGCAGGCGCACCAGTCCCTGTTCCGTCGCGCCCTCGCCGTCGAGCGGCACCTTCGCCACCGGATAGACGAGCACCGGAGTCAGGCCCGGGTCCGCGAGCGCGGTCGGACGCCCCCAGCAGAAGTACGAGGGCACCAGCAGCAGCCCGCGCCCCGCCAGGTGCAGGTCACGGTCGACCGGGTAATCCACTTCCAGCGTCGGGGAGTTCCACCGCGCCAGCGGGCGCAGTCCTTCCAGCAGCGCCTGGGTGCCGCCGCCCAGCAGCGTGCTCGCCCGCCGGCCGATATCGTTGTCAATCGCGGTCCGGATGCGCGGCCAGAAGGGCTGCAGCAGCGCCCGGTGGTAGGTGGCGAGCGCTTTGGTGAGCGGGACGAGCCCCTTGTCCCCCGGCCGGCCCAGCGTCGTGGCCCAGGCCGGGACCGGCCGGGACTCGGCAAGCCGTGTCAATTCACGGGTCAGTTGTCCCCGGGGAGTACCGCGCACCTGGTCGATGCCGGCGAACAGTTCGCCGCCGGTATTGCTCGGTGTGAGAAAGTCCGGAATGTAACCAGAAGCGGGGATCAATAGCCGCAGCAGATGCAGCGCCCCCTTCACAACGGGATCTCTGCGCAGCCGGTCATATGCCGTACCGCGCCATTGGCCGAAATCAAGCGGCCCCTGTCTGGTCTGCAGACGACAGACACTGCACACCAGTTCCCACAGCGGGTCGGGGTGCTGGGCAATACGAATGTTCTGCAGGTCGTGGGGGGTGAAGTGAACGCGGAGCATGCAGCCTCTTTCGCTCGCAGGCCCAATGCGGGGCGCGGCCGTACCGGTTCGGCGCGGCCATGGGTAAAGACCCGCACCGGCTCTCCAAGGTTGCCCCCTGCCCCGGCTTCGCGCGGGACAGGAGGCCGAACGCGTCAGGTCTCTCCTGCAATTCCTCTTTGTCGTTGCTCAAGGAGACTATTTAAGGAGTCCGAGACCCGCTGCCACCGAACTCACCCGGGAGAACGTGGAGTAGGCGGTATCCGGGGTGCAGTATTTGTTGCCGCTGCTCACCACACCGATGACGCGGCCACCGGCGATCAGCGGTCCCCCGGAGTCCCCGGGACAGATGCTCTCCGGCGCGGCACCACGGGGCAGTCCGCAGATCTTCACCGCCGAAGTGGAGGACCACGGGCCGCAGTCACTCATCGGAGCCAGCTTGAGCGTCGCCTCCTTCAGCCGGCGACCCGCGGCGGCCGTGTCACCGTTCGCCACGGCTGCCTCGGTTCCCGTCCGTCCCCAGCCCAGGACGGTGGCCGGGCGCCCGTAGCCGTAGAGGGCGGAGTCCGACGGCCGGGCCACCGGGATCGTCCTGTACGGCAGAGCCTTGTCGAGGGTGACGACCGCGGCGTCGTAGTCACCCGCGAAACCCTGGTAGTCCGGGTGGACCTTCACCTTCGCCCCGTGCCGGACCTGCCCTTGGCGGTGCCCAGATCGGTACGCCCGCCGATGAAGCGCAGGCCGGTCACATCCATGTCGTCGAAGCAGTGCGCCGCGCTGAGCACCTTGTCGGGAGCGATCAGTGCCCCGGTGCAGAGCTCCTGCAGGTCCGGAGTCTCGATCGCGATCAGGTAGGGGTACTTGTCGGTCGTGGCGGGCTTGCCGCCGAACACCGCCGAGGCCGAGCCGGACAGGGTGACGACGAGTCCCGCCGCGGCCATGCCGGCCATCGCGAGACGCACACAAGCCTTCATCGATCCTCCTGGAAGTGCTCCGACTACTGGATCACTGAGACGAGGCCGCGGGACGCCTGGTTGCACCCCGGCCGGACAGCGGCGTCAGCGGCTCGTCCGGGCCGCCCTCACCGGTGTGGCCGGCCGGTCACGCGCCCGCCGTGCTCACGGCCCGTCCCCGTACTACGGGTGGTACAGCGCGCGAGCCCGCTCGCCGTCGACGGGCCCGTCCGCAGGGATCCGCAGGAAGTACCGCAGCTGCCAGGCCTGAGCGGCGCGGGCCTGGCGGTTCACCGCTGCGACCCAGGGCGGGTACACGCGGAAGGCCCGTTTCCCGCCGATGCCGTTCCTGGACACCACGTCCCGTTCGCAGAGCACCTCCCGTGGGAACACGAACTGCCCGAAGTGCTGATCCTCGCGCGAACTGACCACGAAGAGGTCGACGGGGTCCGTGGAGTCGAACGGCTGAATGGGCCCCTCCGGGGACCGCTTCCACACGGTGACGAACTGCCCGATCTTCGTCGGGGTCGTCCTGGCCGCCCGGAACCTGACGGAGGCGCCGTCCAGGGTGAACTCGTGCGCACCGTAATCGGCGCTCTCCGCCTCGGGGACCGGCCGGGAGCAGACGAAGCCGTTGACGTCGTACACCCGTTCCTTCGCCGCGCGCAGATCGCTGTGGACCGGCCCGGCGGTCGAGGTCCACGGCTCGAAGGCGGTGCTCATCCCAGGATCGGTGCTCATCCCCGATCTCCGGTTTCGGCGTCGTCGGCGGTGGGCCGGCCGGCCGGCGGTTCCAGAGTGCGCATGGACGTCTCCATCGTGGGATCGGGTGCGTCTTCGAACCTAGCCGAGGGCACTGACAGTGGGACCGGACGGCAGACCGGAGCCTCGGGTACCGGCCTGCGAACGACGGTTCCCGGCCCTCCGCAGAGACCCCTTTCCGGCAAAGTACAAGGTCCAGACCCCCTTCCCCTGTCGGCCGGCCGCGGGATACCCCTCAGGGACACCCGGCCGCACCTCGGCCGCACCACTGGAGGGAGTCGCATCATGGACGACGGACGGACGTCATCTCCGGCGCGAGCGGGGGGAACCGGCCCGGACGCCGAGCGGGCCGCGGCGAACGGCGGTTGGTATGTGGACGACCGCTGTACGAACTGCGATGTCGCCCGCCAGCTCGCGCCGGGACTGATCGGCGAGGTCGGCCGTCGCTCGGAGCTGCTGCGGCAGCCCCGCGACGCGGCGGAGCTCCGCCTGCTGCACACCGCCGCCTTCGCCTGCCACACCCGGTCGATCCGCCACCCGTCCGGCGCCCTGGACCCGGCGGCCGACCCCTTCCCGCTGCGTCTGACCGACGACGTCCAGCTGTGCGGGCACAACTCCTCGCACACCGCGGGCGCCAACGCGTATCTCTTACTCCGCCCGTCCGGGCAGCTGATGATGGTCGACACCCCGCGCTGGAACAGCGGACTGGCCGCGCGGTACGAGGCGCTGGGCCCCGTCACCGACGTACTGCTCACCCACCGCGACCACGCGGCCCACGGCCGGCGGTACGCCGACCGGTTCGGCGCCCGGCTGTGGATCCATGAGGGCGACCTCGACGCCTCCCCGGACGCCGATCACGTCATCCGGGGCACGGACCCCGTCGAGATCGCCGAAGGGGTGACCGCGTATCCGCTGCCCGGTCACACCCTGGGGAGCGTGCTGTACCTGGCGGACGAGCGGTACTGCTTCAGCGGCGACAGCTTCTACTGGTCCCGCACCACGGCGGATCTCGAAGTCGCCGAGAGCGTCACCTGGTACTCCATCGAGGCGCTGGCCGCCTCACTGGCCCGCACCGCCGGCCGGCTGCGCTTCGAATGGGTCCTGCCGGGACACGGAGACCGCAAACAGCTCCCCGCCGAGGAGATGGCCCGGCGGCTGCGCGATCTGACCACCCGTACCCAGGCCCTGCGGCCCCGGCCCGTCGACTTCTCCGTCTTCCGCTGGTGAGTGCCGGACGGCGCCGTCATGGTCGGGGTGTCCGGAGTCACCGTCGGCGTATACCGAAAATTTAGCGGCTTGTCAGTGCCGCCTGACAGGATCAGTGTGCTCGGTCCACGAGCGCTACGGGGGATGTACGGGGGATGGGGACAGCATGACGGAATTCCTATGGCCACGGGGGGCGGACGCGGAGGACACCGCCGCGTTCGAGGCCTGGCTCGACGCGCGGGGATGGGAGATCGACCCGACCATGTTCATGGCCGGTGTCGGGGGTCCGGCGGTCCAGGTGCGCCGTATCGGCGAGACGTGGCAGGACGGGGACGACGGGATGCTGATCCTGCCCGGCGAGTCCGTCACGTTCGACGCCTGGCGGATGAGCGTCATACGGACGACCGGTAGGGGAATGCTCTGCCGCAGCTCGTAAGCCGTGTCGCCCGGCCGTCGCGGGGGACGCGCGGCCGGGCGGATCGGTGTGTTGGGCAGGTCGTCCTCGCCCGGCTCCTCGGCGGCGAGCTGCCGGTCATCCCCATCATCGGCGCCAGTTCCACCGCCCGTCTCGACCAGGCGTGAGACCCCGTCACACGATGGCGCCGCTCCTGCAGTTGGGACCGCAGGAGCCACCGTGGGACCGAAGGAAGGCTTGTGCCGGTCAAAGGGAAAGGACGCGCCGGAAAAGAGCTCTCTCGGAATCGGAGGGGTGCGTGACGGGAACTCCATCGACCTCGGCCCAGGCATGGAACCGATAGGGATCGTCGACCGTGCCGATGCACCAATCGAGCCGCCGCCCCAGCAGTGCCATCGTCACCACGGCGCTCAGGGAGAGTTCGAGGCAGGCGGCCCGTCCGGGGAATCGGCGTGCCACGGCCTCGGCCGCGATCACCGCCCACAGCGCCTGCTCCTGCGTGGCGGCCGCACGGCACCATCGCTGCCGGGCCCCGACCAACGCGACGGTGAGCCGGAACGGGAGCCGTAGCAGCAGCAGCGCGATGGCGAACGCCAGCTGGGGAAGCCCCCGATGGGATCGCGACCGTGGTGCCGTCCGTGCGGCCGGGATCTTCTCGGCCGGCTCCCCCGGGCTCCGCCGCTCCCCCGGCTGCCCGGACACCACCAGCCCGCGCGCGGCCAACCCGGCGGCCAGCTCTTGCGCGTCCGACCGGACTTGGGTGCGCTGCTCCCGTGGGTAGCGGTGTGCCATGGCGTCGACGGCGGAATCGAAGTCGCCGGTACGCTGCCACTCCTGCCAGAGCGTGTGCGCGGTGGAGTTCAGGGCGTACCACTGCCCCGAGTGTGCGTTCAGCAGAACGCTGCCGCCGTGCGGGGCGACGCTGTCATGAATGTGCTCGGGGATGTACAGGTCCGGCATGGGTGCCCTCTCCTCAGGAAGGTGGGTCGGTCCGCGGGGGGCGTCAGTCCAGACCGCGGAGCCACAGTTCGGCACTCAGCAGCCGGTTCAGCGCAGCCAGTGGAGCCCGGATCCCCATCAGCACCCGGTCGAGCGAGCCGACGACGGCCCGGGGGTCGATGATCCCGAGGTCCGCCAGTCGCGAGCCGGTGAGCACTGATCTGATCTCCTGCGCGTGCAGCCGTGCGCCCTGGTAGTCCTCAGCCGTGTAGTTCCCCTTGCCGCGCCTCGTCAGCACGGGTTCCGGCACCAGACCGGCCAGCGCGGCTCCGAGCAGTGGTTTCACGGTGCGGGGGTCGGCCCGGCGGTACGACGGCAGTCCCGTACACGCCCTGACCACGTCGTTGTCGAGGAACGGGGCCTGCGGCCACACAGCGAACCCACGTGCTGTTTCCGACAGTTGGTGCTGGACGGTCGCCGCGATACGGAGTTCGGTGAGGGCCGTCCGGTCGCCCACGCCGAGGCCCGGTGTCACCGTCCCGGTCCGTGCGCGGCTTCTGGCCAGCCCGGCCAGCTCGCCTCGCATGGCCCCGGTCAGCCAGCCGGCCTCGGATCCCGGGTCCGGCCACCACGCGATGGTGTCCAGCCACTGCGGGATGCTCTCCGACGGCCGTTCCAGGCGGTCGGCCAGCCGTTCCAGCGCTTCGGCCGGGGAAGTTCGTGACAGGCGCAGCGCGCGGGCGGCCACGGCCGTGGGCGCTTCGCGGCGGGCTCGCGCCACCTCGCGGCAGTGCCGCAGGAAGGTGCGCGGTCCGCCCTGGCGTGCGAGGTCGGCCAGATGGCCGGCGGCCGGTACGAGGAGGGCGTCGCCGCCCTCGCCACCGAGGTGGACCGTGCTGCCCCCTGCGGCGATGCCCGCGAGCCGGAGTCGTAGCCGGGCGCCATGCACTGCGGCTGCCTCCGGCTCGCCGGCTCCGCGCACCTGATCCAGTCCGTGGTACGTGAGGGTCTTTCGGGAGCCGGGAAGGACGGTCAGCTCCAGCCGCCCGTCGAGCCGGGCGAACCGCTGGGCGTACTCCAGGTCCCCTGAGGGAGCGTCCGGGTGGTGGTAGACGAAGACGGGGAGCGGCGCCGGCGTCCGGTGTGCGGCGAGGAAGGCGAGGGAGGTGGAGTCCAGACCGCCGCTGAAATCCGCGGTGAGCCGTTCCCCCAGGTCCACGCGTGCGCCGACCGCGGCCGTCAGCGCTGTCCTCAGCGCTTCGGCGCTGTCCGCGAGCGACGCGTGGCGGTCCGGGATCAGGGGCTCGTACGTCCACGTCTCCGGGTGTCCTGCGGCGTCGATCCGCAGCGCCTGGCCACCACCGAGCCGGTGTACACCGTCGAGGACGGACCGCTCCCCGAGCAGGGGTCCTGCGCTGGGGCACAGGATCTGGGCCGCCAGGGTGGCGCGGTCGGGCCGTACGGGAATGCCCGCCGCCGCTGCCGCGACGGCGGGTTGGGAGCCGAAGCCCACCCGCCCGGGTACGGGGCAGTAGTACAGGGGGAATTGGCCGGCCAGATCGGTGAACGCGAGGAGTTCGTCGTCCCGCGCCACGACGACGAGGTAGCTGCCGGGCCATCGGGTGAGGGCCTCCCAGCGGTCGCTCTCCACCGCCTGGACGAGTCCCGCCCTGAGCTGTCGGTCGTCGGCGAAACACTGCCCCATCGTGACGAGGCCCGCCCCCTGGCAGCTCACGACCCGTAACTCGCCCGATCGCCACGGGCCCCTGGACCACAGGGAGGACAGTCCCGGCCAGATCCTGCTCATCCCGTGCGCCGGGAACCCAGCCGGGAAGTCCGCCGGGAAGTGCCTCGGGTCGTTCGGCGCGGCGTGCGCGTCCGCTGATTCCGGGACGGGGGCGGGTACGGGGAATGTGCCGGCCACGTACGGCGCACACTGTGCGGGCAAACGGGTCAGCAGGGTCATCGCGCGTCCCGGGTCGGAATGTGCTGCGATGTCACCGGAGTCCTACCAATAATACTGTGAGTTGGCGTCCGCATTGCCGCTGGAGGAACTCCCCAGGGTCAGTTCCCGGACATGGCCGAGATCGGCGAGGAGCGGGGCCTCGTAGACCGCCGGCCCGTTGTCCTCCGCTGACCTCGGAGAACCCGGTCCGCACTGGACACAGAGATCATCGGAACACTCGTTCCGCGAAAGGAAAGACATCAGGTCTCCGCAATGGGTCGGCAGTCATCAGTCGCCGCGTGGCCCCGGACCGTTGGACGTCGGGGAACACCGTGCGGCAAGATGAAACTCTACCTGGACTGATGCATCATCAGTTGCCTGATTCCGCCAACGGTCCACGCGCGTTGTCGCACATCCAGTCGAGGAGTGCCACGTCAGGAACGGCGCCACCGTCCGTGCCGAATAGGACGGGAAACGGTTCGTATCGCGGGTCGATGACGCGGACTCAATTAATTGAACCGACCGGTTGCCGGATTTCCCGTTCCGACTTCAAATCGATCGCGCCCGTCAGCTCTCCTCGATCTCCTCGTCCGCGAGGATCGAGTCGAGCCCGAGGACGAGCGCGCCCAGCGCCTCGGCCCGCTGCTTCAGGGAGCTGAGCCGCAGTTCGAAGCCGGTCGACGGGTCCACGGCGCCCGACAGCGCGAACCGCTCCAGGGCCTCCCTGCAGGGCTTCAGGACCAGGTCCTTGGCCGCGGCGAGCTGCCCGCCGAGCACGATGACGTCCGGGTTGAAGAGGTTGCAGAGTTGCGCGAGCGCCCTGCCGAGCAGCCGGCCCGCGTCCTGCAGGGCGCGCACGCACACGGCGTCGTTCGCGTGCGCCTTCGCGATGAGCGCCGCGAGAGAGCCGGGCAGGTCCGCCGAGTTCCCCAACTGCGACTTCCTGACCTGGTCGATGAGGTACTCGGCGCCGATGATGGTCTCCAGGCAACCGCGCCCGCCGCACTTGCAGATCACCCCGTGCGGATCCATGGTCAGATGGCCGAGCTCGCCGGCGATACCGCTGCGGCCCCGCAGCAGGTTGCCGCCGACGATCAGGCCGGATCCGATCCCGGTCGACGCCTTCACATAGACGACGGTCTCCAGGTGTTCGCTCCCGCCGTAGGTCTGCTCCGCGAGAGCGCCGAGGTTGGCGTCATTGTCCATCACCACGCGGACCCCGAGCGCCCTGGCCAGCTCCTTCGCCGGGTCGCCGCCCTCGCTCCAGGGAGGCAGCACCGGGGCGGCGAACGTCCCGCTCCGGGGATCGATCATCCGGGGCACGGCGATGCCCACGGAGATGATGTCGTCGGACGTGCGGCCCGTCTCGGCCACCGCCTGCTCGATCATCCTCTTGACGAGCGGAATCACGTGCGCGAGGCCGCGGTTGGCCCCGTCGGTGCTCTGCTGCACCTTGACCCGGTCGTACTGCTCGTCGACCCGCCGGGCGATCACGGTGACGTGGTTGAAGCCCAGGTCGACGCCCACGGCCACATTGGCCGCGCTCTGCAGACAGACCGGGACTCCGCGGCCGCCCTTTCCCTGGGCGGCCGAGTTGCGCTCCATCCGGACGATGCCGTCCTTCTCCAGATCGCGCACGGCGGTGGAGACCGTGGCCTGTGACAGGAGCGTGCGACGCACGATACCCGCCTGCGTATCGGGTTTGATCATGATGGCGAGGATGATCCGCTTGCGGTTGCTGTCGCGGTGACTCACGGCGGGACGGAGGTGCGCACGTAAGTCAAGCATGAAGTCCCCCGACGACCAGCAGTGATGATTACAACGAAGTTGAAGGCAATAATAATGTCAGGTGTATCTTCAATTCAATTGATTCACCACATCGGATCCAAGTGTTCCAAAATATCGAACATGTACACCCGGAAGTCGATCAGCATCTTCCGATCTTGGCCGTAAACCGATCCTCCTTACGGGCGTTCCGGCGGTCCTCCAGCGGAACTCGAGGGGTGGCCCGGCGCTTCCCGAGACGCATTCCAGTGCCGCGCGAGTCACCGGTGACAGACTTGGACGGCCCGCCTCGCGCGGTCATCCCGCGAGTCCCCCGGCCCCACACCCAAGGATCTCCGTGCTCGACATGAATGCCCTTCAGCGGGGCGATGTACTGCTCCAGGCCGCCGTCGCGGAAGCCGCTCTCGGCGAGACGGCCACGGCCCGCGGCAGGGTGGACCTGCTGCTCGAACTCGACGACGACACCCTGTTCACCCTGACCAAGGTCGCGGTGACCTTCCTCATGCGGATCCATCGGGCCGAGGGCCGAGAATGGACCGCGCTCCCGGACGCCGGGGCCGGCCGGAACGAACCCTCCGCCGCCCGGAGTTACACCATCGGGCTGCTCAACGCCTGGTCCGCCCGTGAGGGCAACACCGTCACGTCGCTCTTCGCCACCGCCTCCGCCGATCCGCGACGCCGCGAGGAGATCCTCCGCGATCCGTTCGACTTGGCGATCGAGCGGGCACTGGAACTGGCCACCAAGCACGTCGGCCCGCACACCCTCGTCCGGCAGTTGTGCAAGTCGATCGCGCGCGAAGACCGCTCGATGGCCCAAGACTGGCCCTGAGCCGGCCGCGGGGCCGCACACTACTGCGGCCCCGTATCCCCCTCCAACCCCTCCTGCGCGCCGCCGGCGCCCTCACCGAGCGGCAGGCGCACGGTGAACTCGCACCGGCCCGGCAGGCTGCGGGCGGTGACCGTGCCGTCGTGCGCCTCGACCACGGCGGCGACGATGGCCAGGCCCAGGCCCGCGCCGCTGCCCGCGCCGGGGCGCCGCCGGTCGGCGCGCGCGAAACGTTCGAAGAGCGTCGCGCGCACCGCCTCCGGCACCCCGGGGCCGTTGTCCGCGACTCTCACCTCGACCGTCCCGTCGCCTGCCGGTACGGTCCGCAGCCGCACCGCGACCTCGGTCCCGTCCGGGGTGTGGATGCGGGCGTTGGCCAGCAGGTTCGCCACCACCTGCTGCAACCGGTGGGCGTCGCCGGGGACGGTGACGGGCTCCGCCGGCAGATCGAGGACCCATCGGTGACCGGGGCCGGCGGCCCGTGCGTCGTCCACCGCGTCCAGCACCAGCCGCGTCAGGTCCACCGGTCGGCGCTCCAGCGGCCGGCCGGCGTCCAGCCGGGCGAGCAGCAACAGGTCGTCGACCATCTCGCCCATCCGCGCGGACTCCGCGGCCACCCGCTCCAGCGACCGCCGTACCTCGGCCGGCACCGGTCCGGGGTGGCGCAGGGCCAGTTCCGCGTGACCGCGCACCGAGGCGACGGGGGTACGCAGTTCATGGCTGGCGTCGGCCGCGAACCGGCGCAGCCGTTCCTCGCTCGTGTGCCGCTTGGACAGGGCGTCTCCGACGTGGCCGAGCATGAGGTTGAAGGCGGTGGCGACCTGCCCCGCCTCGCTGCGCGGATCCGCGTCCGGGACCCGCAGCGGCAGCGCGACCTCGCCGCTGTCCAGCGGCAGCCGCGTCACGGCCGTGGCGGTCGCGGCGACCCTGCGCAACGGCCGCAGCGACCAGCGCACCCAGAGCGCTCCGGCCACACCGGTCACCACCAGGGCCCCGCCGAAGACCGCCGCCTCGACCAGTTCGAGCCGGCGCACGGCCTCCTCGACGCCCCGCAGCGGCAGACCGGTGACGAGTACGTCCTGGTCGTCGCCTGCCACGGCCCTGACCCGGTAGCCGTGCAGTGCCGACAGCCCGATGTCGTGGGCCCCGCCGTCGACCGGAACGGCCGCCAGTTCCGCCTTGTCTGCCGCGGTCAGCTCCACCGTGGTGTCGGTGCCGGAGCGCACCACCGCGGCGTCGGTGACCACTCCGGCGAGCAGCCGGGCGCCGAAGGTGCCGGGCGACTGGCGGCGGGTGTCCGCGTGGTTGTCCGCGTCCGGTTCGCCGTGTTCCCCCGCGTGCTCCAGGCTCGCCGGGAACTGGCCGCCCGCGTCGCTGAGCTGCTGGTCGAGGCGCTCGGTGAGAAAGCCCCGCAGCGCGAGCACCGCGGCGACGCCGACGGCCGCGCAGCTGACCGCGAGCAGCACCACCAGCCCGCAGGTCAGCCGGGCGCGCAGGGTGTGCGGTCCGATCACGGGGTGCCCGGCTTGAGGACGTATCCGGCGCCCCGCACGGTGTGGATCATCGGCGGGTGCCCGACGTCGATCTTCTTGCGCAGATAGCTGATGTAGAGCTCCACGATGTGGGCCCGGCCGCCGAAGTCGTACGACCAGACGTGGTCCAGGATCTGCGCCTTGCTCAGCACCCGGCGGGGGTTGCGCAGCAGATACCGCAGCAGCTCGAACTCGGTCGGCGACAGTTCGACGTTCCGCCCGTCCCGGGTCACCTCCCGCGCCTCCTCGTCCATGACCAGGTCGCCGACGGTCAGCAGGGCCCCGTCGGGCCGCTGCCGGGTCATGCCCGCGCGGCGCAGCAGCCCGCGCAGCCGGGCCAGTACCTCTTCGAGGCTGAACGGTTTGGTGACGTAGTCGTCGCCGCCCGCGGTGAGGCCGGCGATCCGGTCCTCGACGGCGTCGCGCGCGGTCAGGAAGAGCACACAGATCCCGGGCTGCCGGTCCCGCAGTCCGCGCAGCACGGAGAGCCCGTCGAAGTCCGGCAGCATGATGTCGAGGACGACGGCGTCCGGCTGGAAGTCCCGGGCCGCGGTGAGCGCCGAGGCACCGTCGGCGGCGGTCCGCACCTGCCAGCCCTCGTAGTGCAGGACTCCGGCGAGGACCTCCAGCAGGTCCGGCTCGTCATCCACGACGAGGACCCGGACCGGGGTGCCGTCCGGGCGGGTGAGGGAGGGCAGCGGGCGTGCCGCGGGTGGGGTGTCCATGGTCCGTCCAGCATGCCGCCCCAACCTCTGCGTTTCCCATGAGACCTGCCCCGGGCCGCCGGTTCAGAGCTGATTCAGAGGTTGCGGCGGCACAGTGGGCCGTCAGCCGACGAAAGGGGACATCGTGGCGACGACCTACGGCCACCGGGCAGCCCGGCGGGGCTCCGCGCAGCCCGGGCCGCCCGTGCCGCGCGGCCGCCGGTCACCGGCCGGGCCGGTGCTCGCCCTGGCCGCGTCGGGTGCCGTCGCGGTGCTGGCGCTGTGGTGGCACGACACCGCCGCCGTCGTCGGGCCCGCGGGGTGGCTGATCGGCGCGGGCCGGATCGCCGGCCTCCTCACCGGTTACGGCTGCGCCGTCCTGGTCGCCCTCATGGCCAGGGTGCCCGCCCTGGAACGCGGCGTGGGGAGCGACCGGGTGGCCCGCTGGCACGCGATGGCCGGGCGCTACACCGTCTGTCTGCTGCTGGCGCACATCGTCCTGATCATCTGGGGCTACTCGGTGCAGGCCCGCACGAGCATCGTGCGGGAGACCACGACCGTGGTGCTGGACTATCCGGAGATGCTCAAGGGAACGGCGGGTGCGCTGATCCTCATCGCCGTCGGCGTTCTCTCCGCGCGTGCCGTACGCCGCCGGGTCAGCTACGAGACCTGGTACTACCTGCATGTCCTGACCTATCTCGCGCTCTTCCTCGCCTTCGGCCACCAACTCGCCCTGGGCGCCGATTTCGCCGGGAACGCAGCGGCCCGGAACGCCTGGTACGCGCTGTACCTCGGGGTCGCGACGCTGGTGGTGTGGTTCCGCGTTCTCGTCCCCGTCCGGTTGAACGTCCGGCACCGGCTGCGGGTCGCGGCCGTCGTGCGCGAGGCGCCCGGCGTCGTCTCCGTGCTGATCCAGGGGCGCCGGCTGGCCGAACTGCGCGCCGAGCCGGGCCAGTTCCTGCGCTGGCGGTTCCTCACCGGCGGACTGTGGTGGACCTCCAGCCCGTACTCGCTGTCGGCCGCCCCCCGCCAGGACCGGCTGCGCATCACCGTCAAGGCGGCCGGCGACCACAGCGCGGCGCTGGCCCTGCTCCGGCCCGGCACCCGGGTCTGGGCGGAGGGCCCGTACGGGGCGCTGACCGCCGCCCGCCGGACCCGTTCCAAGGTGCTGCTGCTCGCGGGCGGTGTGGGTGTCACCCCGCTGCGCGCCCTGTTCGAAACGCTCCCCGCCCGTCCCGGCGAGCTGACCCTGCTGTACCGGGCCCGCACACCGGGGGACCTGGCCCTGCGGTCGGAGCTGGAGTCGATAGCCCAGTCCCGCGGAGCCCGGCTGTACTACGCCGTCAACGCGGCGGACTGCACCCGCGCCGCCATCACGGCCACCGGCCTGCGGACGATACTGCCCGACATCGCACAGCACGACGTGTACCTGTGCGGGCCGGACGGCATGGCGCGGGAATCGTACGACGCACTGCGCGCGGCCGGTGTGCCCGCCGGCCGCATCCACCACGAATCCTTCGAGCTGTGAGCGCCATGAGAACTCATCCCCTGCGCCGCATCGTGCTGAGCGCGGCGGCGACCGTGACCGGAGTCGTCCTCCTGCTGTCCCTGAAACCGCACGCGCAACAGCAGTCGGTGGCGCAGCAGAACACGAACTCCGGATCCTCCTCCCCCACTGCGGCAGGGTCCGACCCGTCGGCTTCGGCTGGTTCGGCTGGTTCGGCTGGTTCGGCTGGTTCGGCTGGTTCGGCGTCCGGCGGGGTCAGGACCGTGGACGGGGACACCATCCAGACGCGGTTCGGACCGGTGCAGGTGCGGATCACCCTGACCGGCGCGAAGATCACCGCGGTCTCCGTGCTCCAGGTGCCCGACGAGAACGGCCGGGACCAGGAGATCGCTGAATTCTCCATTCCACAACTCACCCAGGAGGCCCTCGACGCCCAGAGCGCGGGCATCGACACCGTCTCCGGCGCGACGTACACCAGCGAGGGGTACATCCGCTCCCTGCAGAGCGCACTGGACAGGTCCGGTGGCTGACGCCCCGGAGCGGCTGCGGCACGTGGAGCACGTGATGGGCACCGTGTTCTCGTTCGACGTCCGTGGTGACAGCGGTCCGCGCACCCGTACCGCGCTGGCCGCGGCCACGGTCTGGCTGCACCACGTGGACGAGGAGTTCTCGCCCTACCGGCCCGGCAGCCAGCTCAGCCGGCTGGCCCGCGGCGAGCTCGCCCCCGACGACTGCTCGCCGGAGGTACGGGAGGTGCTGCGGCTGTGTGCGGACGCCGAGCGGCGCAGCGGCGGCTGGTTCAGCGCCCGGTACGCGGGAGGGCTCGATCCGACCGGTCTCGTCAAGGGGTGGGCCGTGGAGCGGGCGGCGGCGATGCTGCGCTCAGCGGGCGCGCCCGCCGTCTGCGTCAACGGCGGCGGCGATGTGCAGTTGCACGGCGGTCCCTGGCGGGTGGGGGTGGCGGACCCGCTGCGGCCCGGTGCCGTCGTGACCGTCGTCGAGGCCCGGCACACGCTGGCCGTGGCCACCTCAGGCCCCGCCGAACGCGGTTGCCACATCCTGGACCCGCACACCGGCGCACCCCCGGCCGACGCCCTCGCCTCGGTCACGGTGCTCGCCCGCGGCCTGACCGACGCCGACGCCTGGGCCACCGCCGCCTGCGCGATGGGCGCGGACCGGGCCCGCGGGTGGCTGGAGGAGCTGCCGGGAGCGGAGGCGTTCGCGGTCACTTCCGACGGTGGTACCTGGCAGACCCGCGGCTTCGCCCGGAGCCGCCTCGGCGAAACGGGAGCCGCTTCGGGGCGGACCGGCTGACCGGCCGACCCGGCCTCGGGACCCACCGGACGGGGCCCGTCAGGTGCAGATGCATCTCACTCTGTGGCAGCGGGGACAGACGACACGTCTCCTGACGTCAACGGCCGGCTCCGGTTCCATAACGCGCTCCTGACTCTCCAGCGCCGCCACGGCTGTGCCCGGCAGGCTCGTTGTGCTCACTCCTTCAGACGCTTGAGCCGCGTTCTGGGTTCGCTTTTGACGCAACTTCGTGACAGCGCTTGCTCTCCAGGCCGCCGTACGCCCGCTCTTGGGAGTCCTCGTCCGAGTTGTACCCCCACTCAGGTTTCGCACAGCGTGGTCCCGGTGGCCGTCGGCCGACTCACGACGGCCACCGTCCGTGCCCGGAACCCTTCCTTCAGCGACTTGGTGACGCTGCGTCGACAATCAGTTCACGGGGCCGGCCCGTCCCGTCGGACGGGACGGCCCAGACGTCGGAGCCCCCCTTGCCCCGGGATCTGGCGTACATGACGGTGTGCTCGTCGAACCACGCGGCCTGGTCGTCGACACTCGCCGGCTCGGCGAGCGGGGTCTCCCGCATCGTCGCCAGGTCGAGCACGTAGAGCCGCCAGGGCCGCGCCGCGTCGGAGGAGACCCGCTTCTTGAACACCACCCGGGTGCCGTCCGGCGACAGGGAAGGGCACTCGGCGTTCTCACGCAGTGTGTGCGCCTCCCACTTCCCGTAGTCGCCCTGGACGAGGTACGTCTTCCCCTTCGTCGTCACGGTCGCGTAGAAGCGGTTGTCGTCCGCCGCGAAGGTCACCCCCCAGAAGTTGACGTCGGACGCCCGGTAGCGGCGGCCGTCGATGAACAACGGGATGTCCTCGATGTTCAGCACCGCGTAGCCGGTCCGGGTGTCGAGGATTCCGGTCCAGGTGGAGAAGCCGCCCCGGTTGTAGGAGTCCCCCTGGACGAACACCGTCCAGGAGACCATCCGCCCGCTGGGCGAGACCCGGGCGCGGTTGGGGATGCCCGACAGCTTCACCCGGCGGACCTCGCGCAGTTGACGGTCGACGATCAGCGCGTACGTCCTGGGGACGGCGCCGGTGCTGGTGACGAGGCAGACGCCGGTGCCCGCCGCGCTGTAGAAGCGCTCGCAGCCCAGCCCGCTGACCGTACGGGGAGCGCCGGCGCCGCCGGCCGGCACGGCCGCGATGTTGCCGTGGCCGGCCCCGGGAGCGGTGTCCCGGAACAGCAGTTGGCCGGGGCGGACGGTGTCGATCGGCTCGCCGTGGAAGGCGGGGACCGCCTCGCGCCGCGCCGCGTGGACGCTGTAGCCGACCCCGAGCCCGCCCAGCACCAGCAGGGCGACCACCGGTGCGAGCAGCCGGAAGCGGGCGTGCTGCCGGAAAGCGGTCATGAGATCGTCTCCTCGTCGTACGACCGGGCGTCGGGTTCGCGGACGCCCTCTGTGTCCGCGCCACCTGCCGGGAAGCCGAACCTGGCCACCAGGAGGCACACCGCCAGCCCGGCCGCCATCACCGCGAGCCCGGTGCGCGGACCCCATGCCGTCCAGGCCGCGCCGAGGATGATCGAGGACACCACCCGGGCACCCGCCTGGCCGGTCTGCAGCAGGGCCATCCCGCTGGTCCGCAGCCCGGCGGGCAGCAGCGGGCCGGCCGCGGCCATCAGCACGCCGTCGGTCGCGGCGTAGAACACCCCGTGCAGCAGGAGCGCCGGGATGAGGACCAACAGTCCGCCGACGGGTCCGAGGAGCATCGCGTACGCGCCGAGCAGCGCCACATGGCCGCCCAGGAACATCCGGAACCTGCCGGTACGGTCCGCCATGCGGCCCAGCGGCACGGCGAGCAGGAGGTAGGCGCCGGTGGTGCCGAGCGGCAGCAGCGGGAAGTACTCCGGGGCGATCCCCAACCGCCTTTGCAGCAGCAGGTAGATGAAGGAGTCGCTGACCGTGACGAGGCCCAGTGCGGCGGTCAGGACGCAGGTGCGGCGGAACGCGGCCGCGCGCAGCAGTCCGAACGCGGCGCGCAGCGCGGGCTCCCGCCGGTCCGGGGATGGATCCTGCCGGTCCCGGACCAGCGAGACGAGCAGCACCACACCGAGCGCGGCGACGCAGAAGCTGACGACGAACACCGCGTCGTAGGCGGTGCCGGTCGCGGCGAGGACCGCGAAGGCCGCGAGCGGTCCGATGAAGGCGCCGACGGTGTCCATCGCCCGGTGCACGCCGAAGGCGAGTCCGAGGGTCTGCGGTGGCGTACTGAGGGAGATGAGCGCGTCCCGCGGGGCGGTGCGCAGGCCCTTGCCTGCCCGGTCGGCGGCCACCACCCCGCCGAGGGCGCCCACCGAGGTCCCCGCGGCCAGCAGGCCGAGTTTGCACACCGCCGACAGCCCGTAGCCGATCCCGGCGACCAGTTTGCGGCGCTGGCGGCGGTCGGCGAGATGGCCGCCGACCAGCCGTACGAGGACGGTCGCGCCGGTGTACAGGCTGTCGAACATGCCGAACGCGAGCGGGCTCAGGCCCAGTTGGAGCACCAGGTAGAGCGGGAGTACCGCGCTGACCATCTCCGAGGAGACATCGGTGACCATGCTGACGGCGCCGAGTGCGACCACGTTGGCGGGGACCGTACGCAGCAGCCCGGCCCGGCGCCCCGGGCGCAGGCCCGGGGCGCCGTCGGCGGCACTGGTGCTGCTGCTCGCCGAGATGTACATCGGCTACTTCCACCCGCTGATGTCGAGCAGTACGCCGTAGCCGGTGACGTTGTACTGGACGATCACGTACAGATGGCGCCCGGTCGCGTCGAAGACGCCCCCGGTGAAGGAGCCCATCGGATCGTTGACGGTCGCCACCCGGATACAGCCGTCGCTCTGCAGGTCGGGGTCGGACCCGTCCGGCAGACAGCTCCACAGGTCGTTGCCGTGGAAGCCCTGCAGATCGCTCTCGGTGTCACCGTCCTCGTGCACGATCCAGGTGCCGCGGCCGGGCCGGAAGGCCATGTTGTCGGGCATGTTGACCGCCGGGCTGCCCGGGACGAACAACTGGACCTGCGGGATGGCCGCGTTGGTGGTGGCGGCGGCCACCGTCCCGTCGGTCAGGCACACCGACTCGCCCCAGTTCTGCGCCTCGTCCTCGTTTCCCGTCTCGTTGACGCAGGCACGGACCTGCCCCGCGGCGAGCGCGGTTCCGTCCAGGTCCATGTCCTCCGGCCGGTACAGGCCGGTCAGATGGAGCGCGGCGGTGGCCCCGGTCAGGTCGGGGTCGGTGCGGTCGGGGACGGGGATCCAGGCGCCCTGGCCGGTCTGGGTGCCCTGGCCGTAGTCCCGGCCGCCTTCGTACCGGCCCAGCCGGAGCCCGTAGACCCGGCCGGACGCGAACGGCGAGTCGCTCAGCCGGTGGATGGGGCCGGCGCCCGCCGCCCGCGGCTTGTCCGGCACGAACTTGAACAGCGCGCCGCCGGGTGCGCCCTTGTCGGGACGGTTCTCGTCGGCGTAGTAGAGCAGGCCGTTGGGCAGCACCGAGATGCCCTCGTAGGACATCCGGCCGACGCCGGGCCGGACGGTGAGGTTCGCCGCGCCGGTGCCGCCGCTGAAGCGGCCGGTGGACCGGTCGAGCGTCACTCCGGTGGTGTGCAGCGGGTCGATCAGCTCGTACAGCCGGCCGCCCTCGGGGCCGCCACCGGTCTCCTCACCGATGACGATCGTTCCCCAGGCGGTGCGCCGCACGGGGTCGCAGCTCTCGGTGCCGGTCAGGATGGTCTGGGACCTGCCGGTCGCGAGCTCCGTGCGCAGCAGCCCCGGCTTGTCCGGGTCGCTCTCGTTGCAGCTGATGAGCCAGCGCGGGTCGGAGTCGCTGGGCCACAGGGCGCCCTGATCGGTTGTCAGCGGCAGCCGGGCGTTGACCACTCGTGTGTGCAGGCTCTTGGCGAGGGTGACCAGTCGCTCCGGGTGGGCGAGTGCCTCCGCCTTGCTGATCGCCCGGGTCGACGAGTGCGCCAGGTCACCGGTGACGCCGTGCGGATTGCCGCGGTCGGCGGCTTCGGCCCGGCCGGGCACGGAACCGGCGAACATCGCGCCGGCTCCGGCCGCCAGGGCCACCATGGCGGCGGTGAGCACCGTCAGGTGTCGTTTCACGTGGTGTCTCCTTGTTCCACGGCATGCGCCGCGAGTTGAGCGTGAGCGTGGGTCGGTAGCGGGTGACGGGAGGTGTCAGTAGTGGGTGACGGAACGTGTCAGTGGCAGGTGACGGGACCGAAGGTGTCGAGCACCGAGCCGTTGTCGCGGATCAGCTGCCCGGTGTACGTGGTCGGGGTGAGGGTCAGCTTCAGGACGGCCTTGACGTCGGTGATCCGCTTCTGGCTGTTCGGCTGTGCGCTCTCGAAGCCGTAGCTGTCGGCGCCGCCGGTGCCCACGATCAGTTCCCGTACCCCCGCCGAGTCGGCGCCGCCCGTCGCGTTCTGCGGGGCGAAGCGCTCGTAGAGGTGGTCGTGGCCGTTCAGGATCAGGTCGGCGCCGTGGGCGCGCAGGATCTGCCAGACCGGCTTGCTGACCATGTCGGCCTGCGGCCCGGAGCTGTACAGCGGCCGGTGCCAGTACGCGGCGACGCAGCCGTTGGTGTTCTTGGTGAGGTCCGCCTCCAGCCACTTGCCCTGCGCGGAGGTCGCGGACATGGAGATCTCGGTGTCGAGCGCGACGAAGTGCCAGCCGCCCCGGTCCCAGCTGTAGTAGGTCTTGCCGTCGGGGGTGGCACGGCTGCCGAAGTACCCCTTGTAGCCGGCCGCCGGGGTGCTGTCGTCGTACTCGTGGTTGCCGGTCGACGGATGGGTCTTGTTGAGGAACCGGCCCCAGGTCGTCCCGTAGTACTTCTTGAAGTCGCTGAGGCTGCCGGTGTCGTACTGGTTGTCGCCGAGGGTGAGTACCTCGTCGGGGTTGATGGCCTCGACGCGCTTGGCGGTGTTCTCCGCCCCGCAGTTGTTGCCCGCGGCGCAGCCGGGATCGGCGATGTCACCGGCGGCGACGACCGTGAACGACGTGGTGCTCTGACCGGGCGTGCCGGTCACCGGAGCGCTCGCGGCGGAGACGTTGCCCGCCGCGTCCACGGCTTTGACGGTGTAGGTGTAGGCCGTCCCCTGGGTGCGGCCGGTGTCGGTGTACGTGGTGCCGGTCGCGGTCGCGACGACCGCGCCGTCCCGTGCCACCTGGTAGCCGGTGACACCGACGTCGTCGGTGGACGCGTCCCAGGCGAGGGAGACGGAGGTGGCGGTCGTGCCGGTGACGCGCGGGTTCCCGGGCGCGGTGGGCGCGGTGGTGTCCGGGCCGCCGGCCGGGCCGTACACCTCGAACTCCTTGAGGGAGTAACCGTATGCGGTGCCGCGGGCGGTGCCGTACACGCGGATGTAGCGGCCGGCGGTGGCGGCCGGCAGGGTCACCTCGTCGATGCCGCCGTCACCGGTGGTCGTCGAGTACGCCTTGGTCCAGGCGGAGCCGTCGGGCGAGACCTCGACGCGGTAGGCCTTGCCGTAGGCGGCCTCCCAGTCGAGGTGCACGCGGGTGAGGGTGTGGGAGGCGCCGAGGTCGACGCGGATCCACTGCGGGTCGAGGCCCTCCTCGCTGGCCCAGCGGGTGGCGGTGTCGCCGTCCACCGCCTTGGCCGCGTTGAGGGACGAACTCTCGTCGGACGACGAGAGGGCCGGCCTGCCGCGGGACAGCAGCACGTCGCCGGCCGCGAATCCGGACGACGACGCCGACAGGGTGATGAGCAGGGCGAGGGCCGCCACCAGGCCGTACAGACGGCGATGGCGGGCGGGCAGGAGCAGGGACACGACTGCCTCCGGGCGTGGGAGATCGATCGCGGAGCCCGGCTGCACCGGGACATCGCGAGGCCCACGGCCGGGGCAGATCTCTCACTGAGCGCGTCACATCCGGGGATGCCGCGCCAAGCCGCGTGCAGCGAGCGTGGCAAAGGTCCAGGTGGCCGTCAATAGAAGTTAGTAAAGTTTCCTAACTTGTAATTCCGAGCAACTCTCCGTTCACTCCCCTCACATCGACTCCGCGGGCGGATCGACCTTCACAAGCCCTGACGGCGCCTGAGAAACTGGGCGCCGACACCTGAGGAGAGTCCGATCCATGCTGGAACTCGAACTGGAACCGGGCGACTTCACCGCCTTCTGCCGCGAGATTCACGGGTACGAGCCCTTTCCGTGGCAGACGGCTCTGGTGGACCGGGTGGTGAAGGACGGCTGGCCGCGGGCCGTCACGGTGCCGACCGGGCTCGGCAAGACCTGTGTCCTCGATGTCGCGGTGTTCACCGCCGCCTTGGAACGCGGCCGGACCGGAGCCGAGGTGCGCCCTTCGCGGGCACCGCTGCGGATCTTCTACGTCGTGGACCGGCGGTTGGTCTCCGACGAGGCGTACGACCACGCGGTGCGGCTCGCCCGGACGCTGCGGTCCGCGCTGTCGGATCCGTACGCCGACCGGCCGACAACCCCGATCGCACCGACACCACCGACGGTTCCGGTGGGCACGGTCACCGGTCGCGTCGCGCGGGCGCTGTGGCGCGAGGGCGACACCGATGTGCTGGAGGCGACCCGGATGCGGGGCGGGGTGACCTGGTCGCCGAACTGGCTGGAGCGCCCCGACCGGCTCGCCGTCGCCGTCGGTACGGTCGACCAGGTGGGCAGCCGCCTGCTCTTCCGCGGCTCCGGCACCGGCACCCGGCGCCGGTCGATCGACGCCGCCCTCACCGGCACCGACTCACTGATCGTCATCGACGAGGCGCACGGGGCCGAGGAGTTCGCGGCCGGCGTCCGCGCCGCCTTCGCGCTGGACGGGACGCCCGAGGCCCTGCGCCCCGTCCTGGTGACCATGTCGGCGGTCACCGGGCGCGGGAGCGCCGACGCGCACGGCATCACCGGTGACGACGAGCACCATCCGGTGGCGGGCCCGCGGCTGCGGTCGGCCAAGCGGCTGTACCCCGTCGGGGTCGGCACGGACGCGGCGGGCCCGGATCAGTCGATGGCGGCTTCACTCGCCGCGTGGGCGCGGCAGTTGGCCGCCGACGGCGAGGTCGTCGGAGTCGTCTGCAACACGCTCGGGCGGGCCCGCGCCGTCCTGGAGCTGCTGCCCGGCGAGAAGGTGCTGCTGACCGGGCGGAGCCGCGCCCTGGACCGGGAGTACCTGCGGGGCCGCTGGTACGACCGGACGAAGGCCGGCGACGAGCCCCGCCACGGCGGCCCGTTCCATGTAGTGACCACACAGACCGTCGAGGTCGGCACCGACCTCGACTTCGACGCGCTGGTCACCGAAGCGGCCCCGCTCCCGGCCCTGGTCCAGCGGCTGGGCCGGCTCAACCGCGCCGGGCGGCGCACCGACGCCCGCGCGGTCGTGCTCCGCGGTACGGCGGACGTGCCCCTGGCCCAGAGCGACGCGAGCGACGCCACCTGGCGTCTGAGCGACGCGAGCGACGCCACCTGGCGTCTGCTGGCCGGGCTCTGCCCGCCGGTCGTGACCGGCCCCGGCGAGACCCCCGAGCTGACCGGCCCCGGGCTGGCCGTCTCCCCCGCCGCGCTGCGCCGGCTGACGGCCGGCCTCGACGCCACGGCGTGGCAGGCGATGCGCGGATCCCCGCCGGCCAGAACCCCCGTGCAAGCGGCGGCGCTTGACGCCTGGGTGCGTACGGAACCGGCACCCGACGTGGACGAGCCGGTGGCCCCATATCTGCACGGCATCCGCGCGGACGCCCGTCCCGTCGTCAGCGTCGCGTGGCGGACCCGCGAGGCGGGCCGGACCGCTGAGGAGTGGCGCGACTCGGTGAACCTGTTCCCGCCCGCCGCCGAGGAGAGCATCGAACTGCCGCTGCACGCCGTACGGCGATGGCTGACCGGTACCCCGAACGCCGCCGCGATCTCCGACGACGACGCTTTTCCCGGGCCGGGCGAGGGGCCCTCGGACGGACCGCCGGACGGCGGGTCCGGGGTGGAGGTCCTCCGGTACCGGTTCGACGCGGCCACCGCGATCGTCACGCCCGACGCCATCGAAGCCGACGATCTCATCGTCCTGCCGACGGGTTTCGGAGGGTGCGACGCGTACGGCTGGAACCCCGATGCCACGGATCCGGTCATCGACATCGCGGACCTGGTGGGCGGCGGGGACGAGCGGGCCGCCGTCCGGATCGGCCCGGCCCTGGCCACCGCCGTGCGCGTCTGCGACCCCGCGCTCGCCTCCCGGGTGGACCGGCTGATCGCCGACATCGCCGCAGACACCGCGCCCTTCACCGCCGAGCAGGAGGCCCGCTACCGCGACCGTTTCGCCGAACTGGCCGGCAGCGCGGCCGACGACGTCCCGCACCTCAGGGTGTTCAGCGCCCTGGCCCGCGGAGGACGTCTCCTCACCGTCAACGGCCTCCGGTTGTTCGTCGCCGGCCAGGCCGTCCTCAACGGGCCCTCCACGGCCGGTCTGCCGCAGACCCTCGCCGAACACCAGGCCGAAGTGTCCACGGCCGCCGGGCTCTACGCCCGCAATCTTCACCTGGACGGCCGTACGATCGCCGCCGTCGCCCTCGCGGCCGCCCTGCACGACGAGGGCAAGCGGGACCCGCGCTTCCAGACGATGCTGCACGGCGGGGACGAGGACGCCGCCCTCGCCGCACCGGAGCCGCTCGCCAAGTCCGGTACGGACCCGGCCGACCGGGCCGGGTCCGGGAAGGCCCGGCGGGCCTCCGGCTATCCGCAGGGAATGCGGCACGAAGCGCTCTCGGCCCGCATCGCCGCACTGCACACGGCCGGCCGCGACGACCTCGACACCGACCTGGTCATCCATCTGGTCGCGTCCCACCACGGGTTCGCCCGGCCGCTGCTGCCGCCGGTCGCCGACCCGGACCCCCGGCTGCTCCGGCTGACCATCGCCGGTCAGGAGGTCGCCCTGGGCACCGCCGAGACCGTGGACCGGGCCGGGCCCGCCCGGTTCGAGGCCCTCAACCGCAGATACGGGCGCTGGGGGCTGGCCCGGCTGGAGGCGCTGGTCCGGCTCGCCGACGTCTACTGCTCCATCCAGCGGGAGATCTGACGGACCCTAGAACAGCTTCTGGCCGGTGGGCCGCCACCGTTCTCCGAACGGTTCGGCCAGCCCGTCCTGGGCCAGCACCTTGAGGTGCTTGAGGACGGTCCGCGACTGGTAGCCGACTGCGGTGCACAGCTCCTCGACCGTGATACCGCCGTCCCCGGCGGACCGCACCTCCTCCCAGGTACGCGCCGCATGATGACCGAGGCCGCCGTCCGCCACCGGTTCCGAGGCTCTGGGTGCGTCCGGCTTCGCAGCCTTCGCAGGCTGCGCGGACGTCTCTGGTGTGCGCGTTGCGCCCTGCTCCTCTTCGGGGACCACCCGTCCGGCGGCCGGGGTCCGGGGCGCGGCCGGCGGCCGCGCGGGTCCGGCCGGACGGGGGTTGCGGTTGACCGTCCGGTGCCTACGGCCTTTTTGGTGCTTGCTCATCGTGTCGTCCTGTTCTGAGGGATACCACTGGCGTGGAAATGTGGTGTGTGCCTCTCACCTCAGGAAACGATCACAACGACAGCAGGTCACCCCCGGCATCACCCGTTACCAGGCCCCTGCGCACCACGCCATGACGACACTCGGTAACAGCTCGGCTACTTTGCCACGGGTGCCTGACGGGTCGTCTGCCGGCCGTCCGCGACCCGTTCCCGTGTCAGGCGGGGGCGTGGCCGTGGGCGGCGGCCCATTGGTGGGTGAGGTCGGCGAACGCGCGGGCTGCGGCGGTCTCGTAGGCGGTCTCACGGCGCAGCAGGCTGACCGTTCGGGCGGGCAGTGGCGGTGCCAGGGCGACGGGGTGCAGATGGGGGTGGTCGCGGGTGATGGCGTCGGGCAGCACGGTGGCCAGCGGTGTGTGCTGGACGATCTCGGTGAGCGCGTTGACGGAGTCCGCCTCCATGGCGATGTGCGGCTGTACCTGGTGCGCGGCGAGATGCGCGTCGATATGGCCGCGGGTCACGAAGCCGCTGGTGAGCAGTGCGAGAGGGTGCCCGTGCAGGGCCCGCACCGGCAACGGCCGCTTCCGGGCCGCATAGGGGTGGCCGGTGCCGACGACGAGGCTCAGGGTCTCGGTGAAGAGCGCGGTGCCCGCGATGCCCGGCAGGTGCGGGCCGCTGAAGCCGATGCCCAGGTCCAGCTCGTCGGCCAGCAGCCGGGCCTCGATGCGGTCCTGTGCGTCCTCCCGGACGTCCAGGGTGATGCCGGGGTGGCGGGTGTAGAAGTCCCCGGTCAGCGGGCCGGCGAGGTAGGCGGTGAAGGTCGGGGTCATTGCCAGCCGCAGGGTTCCGGACGAGAGGTCCTGGACGTCCAGGACAGCGCGTTCCGCGGCGGCCAGGTCGCGCAGGGCGCGGCGGGCGTAGTGGACGTAGGTCCGGCCGGCGTCGGTCAGCCGGACGGTGCGCCCGGTCCGGTCCAGCAGCTGCACCTTCAAGGAGCGTTCCAGCTGCTTGATCTGCTGGGAGAGCGTCGGCTGGGAGATGTGCAGGGCCTCGGCCGCGCGGGTGAAGTTCGCGTGTTCCGCGACGGCGAGCAGATAGCGCAGGTGCCGTAGTTCCAAGGCCGCGCCCCCAGCTATAGATGACAGCAATCGATGTCATGACTTCCACGTCTTGGACACTATAGGCACAGGTCACGCAGGGTGGAGCACGTCGGCCTCCGCCGACACCCTCACTGAAGGGAGTGACCATGCGCGACATCGCCGAGGGAGTCCAGCGCTTCCAGCGGGACGTCTTCCCCGCCCGGGCGGCGCTCTTCGAGCACCTCGCCGCCACCCACCGGCCGACCGCCCTGTTCATCGGGTGTTCCGACGCCAGGGTGGTCCCCGAGCTGATCACCCAGCGCGAGCCGGGCGAGCTGTTCGTCATCAGGACCGCCGGCAACCTCGTCCCCGCCCACGCCGCCGGCGCGGACGGTGTGGCGGCCAGCATCGAGTACGCCATCGGTGTCCTGGGCGTCAGCGACATCATCGTCTGTGGTCATTCCGCCTGCGGCGCGATGACCGCGCTCGCCGAGGGCCGGGACCTGACCGCACTGCCCGCCATCGCCGACTGGCTGCGGCACGCCGACGTCTCCCCGGCCGGCACCGACCTGGCGGGCAACGCCCCGTCCGGCACCGCCCCGGCGGACGGCGGGGACGCGGTCGCGGCCCTGATCCGCGACAACGTCCTGACGCAGCTCGCGCATCTCGCCACCCATCCCAGCGTCGCCCGCGCACTGGACCGGCACACGGTCACCCTGCACGGCTGGGTCTACGACATCGGCACCGGCGCCGTCGAGGAACTCGACTCGGCGAGCGGCCGCTTCACCGCACTCGCCGGCTGACGACCACGTCGGCCGGCCGTCACACCCCCACCCCCTGGAAGGAACCTCCCATGATGCACGCCCAGTTCGACCCGCAGGCCCGCGAGCGGCTCGCGATCCAGGTCGTCGACGCCAAGATGCGCAAGGACCTCAGCTGGCAGGAGCTGGCCGATGTCACCGGCCTGTCGGTGGCCTTCGTGACGGCCGCGCTGCTCGGCCAGCATCCGCTGCCCGCCGACGCCTCCGACGCCGTCACCGGGCTCCTCGGCCTGGACGAGGACGCCGCCCTGCTGCTGCGGACGATCCCCTCGCGCGGTTCCGCCCCGAACGGCGTCCCCACCGATCCGACGATCTACCGCTTCCACGAGATGCTGCAGGTCTACGGCACCACGCTGAAGGCGCTGATCCACGAGCAGTTCGGCGACGGCATCATCAGCGCGATCAACTTCCGGCTCGATGTGCGGAAGGTCGAGGACCCCGACGGCGGCTCCCGGGCCGTCATCACCCTCGACGGCAAGTACCTGCCGACGAAGCCCTTCTGAGCCCGCCCCCGCCGGGCGGCCCGGGGCGCCGACGACGACCAGCGCCGCTGAGAACCCGACTCAGGTCAGGGTTCGGAACCCTGACGGCGTCAGCCGGACACCCGGGCGGAGTCGCTCTCCTCCACCGCCTTGTAACCGGCGACCGAGGGCCAGCGGACGGTCAGCACGACCGACTCCTCCTCCGCGTACCAGGAGTGGTCGACGCCCCGGCCCCACACGACGTAGTCACCCTGCTCGGCGAGGAGCACGCTCCGCCCGGGGAGCTCCACCCGGAAGCGGCCCTTGATGAGGACCAGCAGAGCGGTACGCTCCTCCGCGGTCACCCAGACCGCCCGCTCGTCACCCGGCGGGTGGACGCCCCACTTGATCTCGACGTCCTCGCTGTGCCGGGGGTCGGACCCGTCCTTGAAGTGACCGAGCAACCAGCCCCGGTCCAGTGCGGCGTCGACGCCCGCATTGCCCACTTACACGCTGTCGTTCATGATTCCCGACGGTAGCAGCCGGCCGTTTCCGGCGCGGACGGGGCCCTTGCGGGGGTTTACGCCGAACCGGTCGATGTCCCCGGCGTTCGGTCTGACGGAGCGTAGCGGGGCGACGGCGGGGATAGGGAGTGGTCATGCGCACTCTGACGACACTCGCCCTCACATCCGCTCTCGCCCTCACCGCGGCCCCGGCCGCACTCGCCGAATCCGCGGCCCCCGGCGCACCCGCCGCACCTGCCGCATCCGCCAAGGTGCGTGCGTGCTCGCCGGGGGACCTCTCCTTCACCGTCCGCATGCTGCCGCCCATCGCGAGTGCGGTGGCGCTCGTGAGTGTGAAGAACCAGAGCGCGAGCAGATGCACCGTCAACCGCTTCCCGACCGTGACGTTCGGGGGCCTCGACGGAGAGGCCCGCACCGTCCCGGACTCGGCCGACGGCCCGCGGGTCGTCCAGGCGCGCCAGCACCAGTTCGCGGCGCTCAGGACCGATGACCGCAGTGCCCCGGCCCGGTACGCCCCGACGCTCACGGTCGCCGCCGACCCCGCGCACAGCGGGCTCACCTTCACGGCGGCCGGGATCGGCGCCCCGACCCCGGGCATCACGGTCTACGACCCGGTCACCACCCTGTGGCACGACACCCAGGACGAAGCGCTGGCGGCCCTCGGAAACTGATGCGGTCGGCCCGCCGGTGACGATCCGGTTGCGGTGCCGGGGGGCGCGTTTCCGGTCCCCGGGCGAATCGTTGGCGTGGGTATGCATCACGTGGAGAAGCAGGACAGGACCCCGCTCGTCGTCCGGTGGCTCAGCACCTACGGACCGGACGGCACGGTGGACGGGGGTTCATGGGGCGGCCGGGTCGATGAACCCCTGCCGCGGGTGGATCCGGCCCGGCGGGCGCGCGGGGTGATGGTCGGCTTCGCGGTCGTCACGATCGCGGCGGCGGTCGCGTCGGTGCTCATCGGCTGAGCACGACGTGACCGTCCGCGGGAAGGAAGGAACGCCCGGTTGTTCCCGCGGTGGTTTTACCTTCCAGCACACAGCGCACTATTCCGGGAAACGCATTGACGGCCTCGCAAATGACTTGAAGAAATCTTAAGGCCACTCCCCATAAACCCGTGCAATACTCCCGGTGTAGAATCGATCCGATATCCGGTTGGCGGTCGCGGATTAGGTGGGAGCCGTGCAGGATCCCTTGTTCCACGTTGCCCTCGACCAGCTCCCCGAGTCCCAGGATTCGGGCTACGTCGTCGTCGACGCGCACGGCATGGTGGTGAGCTGGAACCGCGGCGCCGAGCAGCTGCTCGGCCGTGGCGCCGACGAGCTCGGCGGGCTGCGGGCGGCCGACCTGCTCCACACCCCGTCGGACGCCGCCCGGATCGCGGCGCGTTGCACGGCCGAGCCGGAGACATCCCTGGGGCGGACGATGCTGCGCCGCGAGGACGGCGGTCCGGTGGCCGTCATGCTGTGGGCCCATCGCCTCACCCCGATCGCCGGCGAGCGGTACTGGCTGCTGCGCGGGACCGACGCCGAAGCGGTGAACCAGGAGGATCTGGGCCGCGCCCTCCTGCAGGGCCTGTTCACCGAGTCACCGTTCGTCATCGACGTCTTCGACACCGATCTGCGCTTCCTGGCGCACAACCGGACGCAGCGTTTCCGTCCGGGGCAGTCCATCGGCCGCACCATGCGGGAGGTCACACCGCTGAGCCATGTGGACATAGACGCGCTGGAGGCCCGTCAGCGGCATGTGCTCGCCACCGGTGAGGCGCTGATCGCGACCGAGGTGCACGGCCGTTCCGCCGACGACCCGGAACAGAACCGGGTCTGGTCGGAGACCATCATGCCGCTGCGCGGTCGCAGCGGAGAGGTGGTCGGGCTGGCGCACGCGGTGGCCAATGTGACCGAACGCGCCCGTGCGCGGGAGCGGCTGGCCCTGGTCAACGCCGCGAGTGTGAGCATCGGCAGCACCCTGGACGTCCTGACGACCGCGCAGGAACTGACCGACGCCCTGGTCCCCCGGCTCGCCGACTACGCCTACGTCAATCTGCTGGAGCCGGTGTTCGGCGGTGAGGAGCCGCCGGCCGGCCCGCCGGCCGGGACCGTGCCGCTGCGCCGGGCCGCGACGTCGTCCATCCCCGAGGGGCCGGCGGGGCCGGTGATCGCGCGGGGCGAGATCGACACGTTCACCTCGGGACCCGGGCCGTTGATGCCGCGGATCCTGGCCGGCGGTGAGCCGCTGCTGCTCACGGGTGAGGAACTGATCGCCGAGATCACCCCGATCGATCCACGCCGGGCCGCGATGATCCGCGAGACCGGGGTGCACTCGCTGCTCATGGTGCCGATGTCCGCGCGGGGCGCGGTGCTCGGCGCCGCGGTCTTCACCCGTTTCAAGCACCCGGAGCCGTTCGAGCGGGACGACATCCTGCTGGCCCAGGAGGTCGTGGCGCGCGCCGCCGTGTGCATCGACAACGCGAGCCGGTACACCCGCGAGCGCACGACGGCGCTGGCCCTGCAGCGCAGTCTGCTGCCGCAGCGGCTGCCGGTGCTCGGGAGCGCGGAGACGCTGGGCCGGTATCTGCCGGAGCGGGGCCGCGCGGAACTGGGCGGTGCCTGGTTCGACGTGATTCCGCTGTCGGGCGCCCGGGTGGCGTTCGTCGTCGGTGACGTGGGCTCGCACGGACTGCACGCGGCGGTCACCGTGGGGCGGCTGCGCACCGCGGTGCGGACGCTCGCCGATCTGGACCTGTCGCCCGAGGAGTTGCTGACCCGGCTCGACGACCACGTCCACCGGTCCTCTGACGAGGGCGGCGACCAGGACGAGGACGCCGCGCAGGGTGACGGTCTCGCGCAGGGCGCGGCCGGGACGATGTGCCTGTACGCGGTCTTCGACCCGGTCTCGCGCCGGTGCGCCATGGCGCGGGCCGCGCATCCGGACCATCCGCCGCCCGCACTGCTCTCCGCGGACGGCCGGGTCGGCTTCCCCGATCTGCCCGGCGGCCCTCCGCTGGGCCTGGGCACCGACCCGTTCGAGACCGGCGAGGTGACGCTGACCGACGGGGACGTGCTGGTGCTGTACACCGGCCGGCGGACGGCGGCCGGGGACGGACCCGCCACCCGGGACCGGGAGGAGTTCCGCACGGCGCTGTCCGATCCGCCGCTGCCGGTGCCCCCCGGGCTCGGCGACCTCTGCGAGGCGGTGAAGCAGCGGCTGGCACCCGGCGGCGACGCCGCGCTGCTGATGGCGCGGGTGCGCGGGCTGCGTCCGGACCGTCATGTCACGTGGGAGCTGGAGGCCACGCCCGAGGTGGTGGGCCGGGCGCGCGCCCTGGTGGCCGCGAAGCTGGCCGCGTGGGGGCTGGAGGAGCTCGGGTTCAGCACCGAGCTGATCGTCAGCGAACTGGTCACCAACGCCATCCGGTACGGCAATCCGCCGATCCGGCTGCGGCTGATCCGCGACCGCAGCCTCATCTGTGAGGTCTCCGACGGCAGCAGCACGTCACCGCATGTGCGGCGGGCCCTGGAAACGGACGAGGGCGGGCGCGGGCTGTACCTGGTCGCCCAGGTCGCCCGGATCTGGGGCACCCGCTACGACGCGCGCGGCAAGACCATCTGGGCCGAGCAGCCGCTCCCCGCCGGCCCGTAGACCGTGGACCGTGGACCCGGACGCGACGGCCAGGCCCGGCGGGCGAGCCCTGCCGGGGAAACGGACGGGCCCTGACGGGTGACGTCACGACGTGGTCCACCAGCGGGTCCGGGAGCCCCTGGAGGCGGCGTTGCGGCGGCGGCGTTTGCTGCGGCCGCCGCTGCCCTGGGCCGCGGCGAGTCCGAAGGTCACCTCGATGTGTGCGCCGCCCAGCCGGCCCCGGGAGATGTCCACCGCTCCGCGTGTCACGGCGGCCGCCCGGTGGGCGATGTCCAGTCCGAGGCCGGTGGAGACCGTACTGACCCCGCGGGCCACGGCGCCGCCCGGGTCCGGGATGCCGGGACCGGCGTCCTCGACCACGAGCGCCACGCTCTGTGCGCCGCGCTCCAGGCGCACCGCGAACGCGGTGCCGGGTGCCGTGTGCCGGAACACATTGCCGACCAGGGCGTCGAAAACGGCCGCGAGGTCGTCCTCGGGCAGGTCGATCAGCGCCTCTTCGAGCGTGATGTCCACGTGGAACGGCCGGTGTTGCTGCTCGGCCAGAACGGCCCAGAAGGCCGCTTTGCGACGGATCACCGAGGCCGCCGCGCAGCTCTCCGCGGGCGAGCCCGAGACGGGCGACCGGCCGGGGGCGGCGGCTCCCGAGAGCGGCCGCAGGCCCCATCCCATCGGGCCCACGGCGAGGGGTGTGCGGGCCGCGGTGATGATGGAGTGCAGTTCGGCGTCGAGGTGGTGGATCGCGGCGGCGATCCGTTCCGCGTCGGCGGTCGGCCCCATCCGGTCGGCGGTCAGACGCAGTGCGGTCAGCGGTGTCCGCAGCCGGTGCGAGAGGTCCGCGACGAGCTCACGCTCGACGGCGAGCAGCTCCAGCATGCGGTCGGCCATCGCGTTGAAGGCCAGCCCCGCCTCGTACAGCTCGGGCGGTCCCATCGGGTCCACCCGGACGTTGAGGTCGCCGCGGCCCAGGGCGTGGGTGGCCCGCGACAGATTGTGCGAGGAGCGCACCACGCGGGCGGCGAGCCGGTCCGCGACGAGGGTGGAGCCGGCCACCAGGGCCACCGCGAGCAGCGCGATGGCTCCCCAGGAGGCGGCCACGCCCCGGTTGAGCCGGTCCGACGGAACGAACTCCTCGATCACCGCCACCCGCCCGGGACCCAGGACGACCGGCTGGAGGTAGACCCAGCCGCCCGGCCGGTTCTGGGCGATGGCCTCGCCGTCGCGGGCGGCCCGCCGCAGCAGGGCGGCGGGCGCGTGCGTCGGTCCGACGACCTGTCCGGCCGGCAGGTGGACGCTCAGGTCCTCGCCGGGGGCCAGCACGGAGATGGCCTGGCGCAGGTCGGGGATGTCGTCGGTCAGGGCCAGCACCGGAGCGAGGGCGGCGGCCTGCTGCTCCGCGGCGGTGATCGCCTGGTTGCGGGCCTCCGAACGCACCAGCAGGGCGAGGGGTATCAGGAAGGACAGGGCCACCATGGAGGTGACCGCCAGTGCCACCCCTGCCAGGGTGCGTCTCACGGTGGCGTCACCAGCTTGATGCCGACACCGCGCACCGTGTGCAGGTACCGCGGACGTATCGCCCGTTCACCGAGTTTGCGGCGCAGTGCGGACAGATGCACATCGATCGTCGCATCGTCGACATACGACTCGCGCCACACCTCGGTGAGGATCTTGCGCTTGGAGACGACGCAGCCGGCGTTGCCTGCCAGGTAGGCGAGAAGATCGAACTCACGCCGGGTGAGATGCAGTTCCCGGCCGCCGAGATGCGCGGTGCGGGCCATCGCGTCCACCCGCAGCTCACCGACGACCATCGGGCCCTGCGTCGCGGTCGGGCCCTCGTGCAGGCCTCCGGGAACGGAGGCGACGGCCCGGCCGACGCGTCGCAGTACCGCGGTCAGCCGGGCGGTCAACTGTCCGCTGGAGAAGGGCTTGACGAGATAGTCGTCGGCGCCCGCGTTCAGCAGCCGGACGATCTCGGCGTCGTCGTCCCTGGCGGTGACCACGAGCACCGGCACCTGGGAGATGCCACGGATCATGCGCAGCGCGTCACTTCCGTCCAGATCCGGCAGTCCCAGGTCCAGGATGACGGCGTCGAGGGGCCCTTGTGTCACCTCTCTCAGTCCGCTGAATCCATCGGCGGCACTGCGCACCACATGGCCGTCACCGGTCAGGATCTCGATCAGTGCCGCGCGTATGGCGGGGTCGTCTTCCACGACAAGGACGCTGGCCATGCGGCACACCGTAACGGATCAGCCATGATGGTGCCGTGCCCCGTCCGCTGCGCTACCTCATGATCTGGCTGTGCTGCACGGCTCTGACCGTGACCGCCGCCTTCCTGGCCGTGCGCTTTGTGGTGCATTCCACCGCTCCCCTGCCGCCGACCGCGCATGCGCTGCCGACGGTCTTCAGCACGCCGTCCCCCACGCCTGGCCTGCTCATCCCCGCCACTTCGGCGCCGAGCACCCCGCTCACCCCCACCCCCCGCAAGACCCCGACGGCGACGCCGTCCACCAAGGCACCCACCACGCGCCCTCCGACGACGGCCCCGGTGAACGGGCACAACGCGTCGAGCACCTGCCGCGGCGGTGTGGGGGTGCACAGCATGCAGTCGGTGGGCGGCCGGGTGACGTTCAACATGGGCGCCGACGCCATCTGTCTGGTCTCCGCGGTGCCGTCGCCGGGCTTCACCACGAGCACGGTCCAGGACGCACCGGACACCCTGACCGTGACCTTCTCCAGTGCGACCCACCGCTCGGAGACCACGGGGACCATCCACCCGCAGCCGCAGGCGGCCACCCGCGAAGTCTCCTGGTAGCCGCGGACGGTTGCTTCGCGGCGGCTCCGGCCGCCCGGAACCGAGCGGAACCTGTGGGCAACCTTAGGAGACTCTAAGGTTCCCGTCGCGGTGTGTGACATGGGCCGGAAAGCGCCTAGGTTCGATCTCGCCCGGTCACTCAGCAGCACCCCTCCGACCGGTCGTGACACATCCGGCGCGGGGCATCCCCCTGTGCTCCGCGCCGGCCCCCACCTCCGATCCCCCGAGGTCTTCCACACATGAGCTCGCACCGCCGCGCCGATCTGCCCAGCGCCCCCTCGCCGCAGCACCGCGCATCGCGGCAGCCCCGGCTGCGCAAAGCCGTCCTGGGCGCGGCCGTCATCGCCGCGCTGGGCGGCGGGACGGCCTTCGCCTGCATAGGCGGCGGCTCCGGCCACACCTCAGGACAGCCCACCGCTGCGACCCCCACCGCAGCGGTGGGCACACACAAGCCGCCGACCGGCACCCCGCCCACGTCTCCCGTGACGCACCCCGCCCGGCCGACGGCGAAGCCGACCCCCACGCCCCCGCGGCACACCACCCCGCCCCGGCCCGCGCCGACCCCGAAGAAGCCCGCCCCCACCACCTCCGCCCCGTCGACCCCGCCGGTCTCCGGCGACGCGGTGCAGCAGGTGCTGGCCAAGGTCAACCAGGCCAGGGCCGGCCAGGGGCTGCCCGCGTACAAGCTCCTCGAAGGGCTGAACCGCAGTGCGGCAGCGCACAACAAGGTGATGTCCGCCGGCTGCGGGCTGTCCCACCAGTGCCCCGGCGAGCCCGCGTTCGGCGACCGCGAGCGGGCGCAGGGCGTGGAGTGGATGTCGGCGGGAGAGAACATCGGCGAGGGCGGACCGGTCGCGAACACCGAGCAGGCCATCGCCAAGATGGCGCTCGGGCTCACCCAGAGCATGCTCGACGAGCGACCGCCGGACGACGGCCACCGCCGCAACATGCTGAGCTCCTCGTTCACCCATATCGGTATCGCGGTATTCCGGGACAGTTCAGGAACTGTCTGGCTCACCCAGGACTTCTCCAACTGAGCTTTCCGCACCATGCTCCGCAATGGGGAAGACGACGTATCGGCGGATATGCGCCGTCGCGCGCACGCCTCCCCGTCGCGGCGGAACCGCACAGCGACCGCTGCCCTGGCAGCGGTCGCTGTCGCGGCTTTCCGGTGTTCCGGCGACCGCGAACAATTCAGCGGCCGACCCTGACAACTTCCTAAAATGTGTCGGCGAAACTGACCGGCATGATGAGCGCACTGAAGCGATCGACAGCCGCCCGGCCGCGGATGCGGCGGTCCGCCGCACTGGTCACCCTCACGTTCGCGGTCCTGTCCGTGGTGACCGGTTGCGTCGGTGGCGAAGCGGGCGGCGTGCGGGAGTCACGGGTGGTCCTGGCACCCGACACGGCTGACGCGGCTGATGTACCCGACACCGCTGCCGTACCGGGAGCGGCTGACGCAGCCGGCGCACCCGCCCGTTCAGTGAGCGCGGCGACGGTCACGAGAGCGGTCGCGCCCGAAACGGCGGCGTGGGACGGCGGCGTCGCCAGGTACCCGTCCCGCTGACGCCGGACCGCCGGCCACTCCGTCCGCTGCTTCCATGACAGGGTGCGAGGGCAGTCGCAGAGTGAAGACGGTGGACTCGCCGGGAACGCTGCGCGCGGTCACGGTGCCGCCATGGGCCTGCGCGAGCTGGCGGACGATGGCCAGCCCCAGTCCGCTGCCGCCGGTGCGGCGGCTGCGGGACTTCTCCACCCGCCAGAAGCGGTCGAAGATGTTGGCCAGGTCCGCCGGCGCGATCCCCGAACCGGTGTCGGTGACGTCGATGGTGACCATCTCGCCGGTCCGGTGGGCGTGCAGGGAGACGCTCCCGCCGGCCGGGGTGTGCCGCAGCGCGTTGGAGACCAGGTTGCCGAGGGCCTGGCGCAGCCGGACGGGGTCGGCGCTCAGCTGCGGATCCCCCTCCACGGAGCCGGCGATGCTCACCCCGGCGACCTGTGCGTGGGCGCGGTTCGCGTCGGTGACCTGCTGCAGGAGGTCGCCCAGCCGCACCGGTTCGGGGTGCAGCCGCAGGGTGCCGGCATCGGCGGACGCGAGGTCCTGCAGGTCGTCGATGATGTGCTGCAGGAGCAGCGCCTCGTCGTGGAGCGACGACAGCAGCCGCTGGTCGGGCACGACGATGCCGTCCTTGGCGACCTCCAGCCAGCCGCGGATGTTGGTCAGCGGGGTCCGCAGTTCATGGGCGATGTCACTGACCATGGCCTTGCGCTGGGTCTCGGTGCGTTCCCGGCGTTCGGACAGGTCGTTGAAGGCCGCGGCGAGGAATCCGGTCTCGTCGCTGGTGGTGACCGGGACGCGGGTGTGCCGTTCTATGGGCTCCTGCGCGGCGTCGGTCAGGGCGCGCAGCGGCCGGACCAGCCGGGTGGCGATCAGGGCCGTCACGATGACGGTGAGGAGCAGCACGAGTCCGGTCACGCCGGCGATGCGGGTGGTGTTGGCCCGGGACAGGTCGAAGCGCGGCCGGCCGGCGCCGGCGCCGGTGTCGCTGACGAAGAGCTGGGCGGCCGGGGCGACGAAGGTGCGCAGTTGCTCCCGGCGGCTGGCGTCGATGCAGTCCTGCAGCACCTGGTAGTCCGACGGTTCCTTGAAGCCCTTGCCCCAGGTGAAGTCGGACGACAGGGTCACATATCCCGCGACGGTGGATCCCTGGCGGGCCAGACAGGCGTTCACCAGGGTGTCGAGTCCGGTCAGGGCGCGCTGTTCGGTGGCGGTGGGCCGGCTCAGCCCCGCCAGACCGCAGTCGTCGTAGGCGTATTCGTCGAGCTTCGTCTGGCCGTCGCGGGACACCTGCACGGTGGGCCGGCCGCTGGGGCTGTCGGCCACCTTCCCCACCCACCCCTCGTCGCGCAGACACGTCAGCACCTTGCCGGCGAACTGCGTCAGCAGCGCGTGCTCGGCGGCGGGCAGCCGGTACGGGCCGACGGCGCGCGGATCGATCCGGGACACCGGCTGCGTTCCGCTCTGCCCCTGGAGCGGGGTGTCGGTCCGCAGGGCGTCGATGACGGCGAAGGCCCGCGGCGGCAGTTCAGGGCCCTTCGGCGCGGAATCGGCGAGCACATGGCGGTCCTGGTCGGTGAGCGCGACGCGGCGGCCGGTCGCCCGGGCCAGCCGGTCGATCGTCGGCTGGACGCCGTCCCATGCCCGGTGCCCGGCGGCGTAGCCGGTCAGCGTGTCGTGGATCATCGCGTCGTCGGACAGTATCTGGCCCTGCTCCTGCTGGATGGCCCGGGTGGTGGTCTGCACCGCGAGCCACGCGGTGGCGACGATCGAGCAGACGGCGATCAGCATCGAGGTGACCAGCAGCCGGGCCAGCAGGCTCTTGCGCAGCGGAACGTTACGGGGCACGGCGGCCGCCGGTGAGTTTGTATCCGACGCCGAACACGGTCACCAGGCGCACCGGCTTGCGCGGGTCGATCTCGATCTTCTTGCGCAGGTTGAGGATGTGGACGTCGATGGCGCGCTCGGAGATGGCGCGCTCGTACCCCCGGACGCACTCCAGCAGCTGACCGCGGGTGAAGACCCGGTCCGGTTCGGCCGCCAGCGCCAGCAGGATCTCGAACTCCCCCGGTGTGCAGACCACCGGCTCCCCCGCGCAGCTCACCGCCCGCCGGGCGGGGTCCACCGCCAGGGTGTCGACCCAGAGCACTCCGTCGGCTGCCACCGGGGGCCGCTGGACGCGTCGCAGCAGGGCGTGGATGCGGGCCATCAGCTCCCGGGGGCTGTAGGGCTTGGTCATGTAGTCGTCCGCGCCCAGCTCCAGGCCGAGCAGCAGATCGTCCTCGTGCGAGCGGGCGGTGAGCATCAGCACCGGCAGATCGCTGCCGGGCCGGAGGATTCTGCACACGCCCAGGCCGTCGATCTCCGGCAGCATCCAGTCCAGGACGAGCAGGTCGGGCCGGCTGCGCAGCACCTCGTCGACGGCGGACCGGCCGTCATGGACGACGGTCGCGGTGTGGCCGTGCGCCTCCACGCACCGGCGTACCAGCTCCGCCTGCATTTCGTCGTCTTCCGCGACCAGAATATGTGCGCACACCCCTGGGATGTTAAGCGCACTGGTGTTCAGGAAAGTCGCCGTGAGATGTTTCCCGCATCCTGACACTTTCCTCATATCCACCGGCGAGGATTCGCCGTTCGGACGTGCTCAGGTACGCCGGGCCACCACCAGCCGGCAGTGCGGGCTGCCGTCCGGTCGGCGGCCGAACTCCTCCAGCGGCAGCAGTTCCACGGTGAACCCGGACCGGAGCAGATCGTCCCGCACTCCCCGCAGCGGGAAGGTCCGGTAGTACATGACGAACGGCGGACGCCACAGGGCGTTGCGCACCCGCATGACCGCGTCGAAGCCGTACAGCGCCCAGTACAGCGGGGAGCGGACCGGCAGCGGCGCGCCGAGCGGGAAGGCGAACACCCCGCCGGGCCGCAACGAGCGGTGGATCCCGGCGAACAGACCCGGCCGCTCGGCGGGCAGGAAGTGCCCGAACGCCCCGAAGCTCACGGCCAGATCGAACACCGCCGTGAACGGCAGCGCCCGCACGTCCGCCCGCACCCAGTCCACCGCGGGCTTGCCCTCCGCCGGGACGGCCGCCGCGGCGGCGGCCAGCATCCCGGTGCTGAAGTCGACTCCGGTGACGCGCTCCTCGCACAGCTCCCGCAGCACCCCGACCCCGGCGCCCGTGCCGCAGCAGACGTCGAGCCCCGTCCCGAACGGCCCGAGCGGGCGCAGCGCGCCGGTGACCGCGTCCAGGAAGCGGTCGGGGGTGCGGAAGGGGGTGTGGTCGAACTTCGGCGCCAGCAGGTCGTAGCCGCGCTCGATCGACGAGAGCGCCTGCACGGTCAGTTCGCGGAACGTGGGTCCTTCGGAGGTGAACACCGCCCCCAGCGTAGTCAGCCGCGCTCCCCCGGGCCCGGCCCGCGAGCCGGCTCAGGCGGTCCGTTCACCGGGTTCCGGGGCGGGGCCGGGGCGATCGCGCGGGATCAGGGTCGGGTTGACGTTGTCGAGCACCGTGTCGCGGTCGACGACGACGCGGGCCACGTCGTTCCGGCTCGGCACCTCGTACATCACGTTGAGCAGGACCTCTTCGAGGATCGTGCGGGCCGCCCGGGCGCCGGTGCGGCGCAGCAGGGCCTGCTCCGCGACGGCGGCGACGGCGTCCTCGGTGAACTCGAGCTCGACGCCGTCGAGCTCGAAGAGCTTCTGGTACTGCTTGATGAGCGCGTTGCGGGGCTCGGTCAGGATCCGTGTCAGCGCCGCCACGTCCAGCGGCTGCACGGTCGACACCATGGGCAGCCGGCCGACGATCTCCGGAATGAGCCCGAACTGCACCAGGTCCGCGGGCATGACGTCGGCGAAGGCGTCCTCGGCCCGCTTCCGCCGCTCCTCCGTGCTGCGCACCTCGGCGCCGAATCCGATGCCCGAGCGGCTGGCGCGCTGTTCGATGATCCGCTCCAGCCCGGCGAAGGCGCCCCCGACGATGAACAGCACATTGCTCGTGTCGAACGGGATGAACTCCTGGCGGGGCTGCTTGCGGCCGCCCTGCGGCGGGACGCTCGCGGTCGTGCCCTCCAGCAGCTTCAGCAGCGCCTGCTGGACGCCCTCGCCGGAGACGTCCCGGGTGATCGACGGCCCGTCGCTCTTCCGGGCGATCTTGTCGATCTCATCGATGTAGATGATGCCGCGCTCGGCCTTGCGGACGTCCTGGTCGGCGGCCTGGATCAGCTTGAGCAGGATGTTCTCGACGTCCTCCCCGACGTAACCGGCCTCGGTGAGGGCGGTGGCGTCCGCGATCGCGAACGGGACGTCGAGCATCCGGGCCAGCGTCTGGACGAGATACGTCTTGCCGCAGCCGGTCGGGCCTATCAGCAGGATGTTGGACTTGCCGAGCTCGACGGGCTCGTCCTTCGCACCGCGCTGCCCGGTCCCGCCGGTCCGCGGACGGACCCGCTTGTAGTGGTTGTAGACCGCCACCGACAGCGCCTTCTTGGCGCTCTCCTGCCCGATGACGTAGCTGTCGAGGAACGTGTGGATCTCGCGCGGTGTCGGCAGCTCGAGCGAGCCGGCCTCGGGGGGCGCGCCGGTCTCCTCCACGATGAGTTCATTGCAGAGCTCGACGCACTCGTCGCAGATGCAGATGTCGGCAGGTCCCGCGATGAGCTTGCCGACCTGCTTCTGGGTCTTCCCGCAGAACGTACATTTCAGCAGGTCACCGCCATCACCGATGCGTGCCACGCGGAAATGTCTCCTCAAACGGTTGTGCCGGTCGAACGGCCCTGGAGGCGAGGACTCGGGAGTCGGGACGGCCACTCGAATGCTGTGACCATATGACGTCACCATTTGAATGGTCAAGGTATCTTGAGCCGCTACGGACGCAACGCGGAAGCGCGAAGGCAAGAGTGAGGGCGATGGGCCGGCCCAGCAGGGTGGAGCTGCAGGAGCGCAACCGCGCCAAGGTACTGACCGCGGCCCGGGGCGAGTTCGCCGAGCACGGTTTCCGGGACGCCAAGGTGGACCGGATCGCCGGGCGCGCCGGTCTGACCCGTGGCGCCGTCTACTCCAACTTCCCCAGCAAGCGCGCGCTGTACTTCTCGGTCCTGGCCGCCCTCGCAGAACGCGCCCCAGGACCGCCGCACCCCGAGCCCGGGCACACCGCCCCCGAGGCGCTCGGCGCGTTCGCCCGCGCCTGGGTCGCGCGCCTCCCGCTCGCGGACACCGACGAGCCGCACGGCCCGGCCCGGCTCGGGATGTACCTGATGCCCGAGATCCTCGCCGAGGAGCGGATCCGGCGGCCGTTCGCCCAGCTGATGAAACTGGACGCGCTGCTGCTCGGGCTGGCGCTGGAGGGCCTCCGGCCGCCGGGAGCGCCGGCCGGCAGTCTGGTGCGGGTCGCGGAAGCCGTCCTGACGACCCTGCACGGCGCCGGCCAGATGGCCGCGGCCGCGCCCGGTTTCGTCGAACCGTTCAACGTCGTCAGTGCCTGCGCACAGCTGGCGGGCCTCGATCTCAACGGCTGGTGGCCACCGCCGCACGTGATCACCCAGGCGTGGCCGACCGACGAGCCGTGGTCCCCGCCGCCCACCGTCGACGCGGTGCACGGCGGACCCGCGCGGCTCACGGACGACGGAGTGGTGGCGATCCTGGGGCTGCACCGGCTCGAGGCGGTGGAGGAGGCGGTGCGGGCGGCGCCGCCCGGCGCGACGGTCACCGCGGTCCTGGTCACCGGGGACCCCGACGAGTTGGCACCGCTGGCGCGGCTGGCCGTCGCGGACCTCTGCGGCTGCCTGCGCCAGGCCTTTCCGCCGTCGGCCTGGCCGCGCCTCCAGGTGGTCTTCGACGAGTCGGGCGCCCTCGCCGCGGCGGCCGGCGTGCCCGCCGTCAGCGATGGAACCGAGGTCGCCGTCCGCATCCGGGCGAACCGGATCACGGCCCGCGCCGACGGCCGCGGCGCCTGCCACGCGACCGCGTCGGCCCCGGATCCCCCACTACCTTCGGCGCGGTCGAAAGAGGACGTGGAATGACCACCGAACGCATAGGCCCGCCCGCGGTCGCGGATGAGCGCGAGATGCTGCGCGCCTTCCTCGACTACCACCGCGCCACGCTCGCCATGAAGTGCGACGGACTCTCGGACGAGGAGCTGCGCCGGCAGTCGATGCCGCCCTCCACGCTCTCCCTGCTCGGCCTGGTGCGGCACATGGCCGAGGTGGAGCGCGCGTGGTTCCGCCGGATCATCAACGGGGAGGACATCGCGCTCGTCTGGTCGGACGAGCGCGACTTCCAGGTCGCGTACGACGCGAGCTCCGCCACCCGGACGGAGGCGTTCGACGCCTGGCAGGCGGAGGTCGAGCACTCACGCCGGATCGAGCGGGAGGCGCCGTCCCTCGATGTGACCGTCCACGAGCCCAAGGGCGACGAACAGGTCTCGCTCCGGCTGGTGATGCTGCACATGATGCACGAATACGCCCGGCACAACGGCCATGCCGACCTCCTGCGGGAGGGTGTCGACGGGACCGTCGGGGCCTGAGACCGCGGGTGGCCCGGACTCCGGGGGCGTGCTGTCGGCACGGTCACGGACGTCCGGGCGCGAAGCGGCGCACATAGCGGCGTTGCCAGGGCGTTTCCACGGCGTGGGCGTCGTAGTGCCGGCGGACGTAGGCGACCGCCTCGCCGGGCGGGACTCCGTCAAGGACGGCGAGGCACGCCAGGGCGGTGCCGGTGCGTCCGCGGCCGCCGCCGCAGGCGAGCTCGACGCGTTCGCCGCCGGCCCGGGCCAGCGCCTCGGCGAGGACGGACCGGGCCTCCGCGTCGTCGCCCGGCAGCCGGAAGTCCGGCCAGCGCAGCCAGCGTGCTTCCCACGGCACCTCGGGCGGCCGCTTGCCGAGCAGATGGACCGCGAAGTCGGGTACCGGTCCGGCCGGCAGCGGCCGGCGCAGGGCACGACCGCGCACCAGGCGTCCGGAGGGAAGCCGGAGAACGCCGGCGTCGGTGGTGCTCCAGGCGTTCGTCATCCGCTCACCGTAGCCACGGCTCCGCACCGGGTGCCGGGATTTTCCTTGAGGCAGCGATGAGTTCGGATCTTCGCCGGCGTCCATCCCCATGAGACGCGCCGCACGGAGCGACAACGAAGGAAGTAACGCCATGCGAAAGATCATCAACGCCACCTATGTGACGCTCGACGGCGACATGTCGAACATGCAGGACTGGCACATGGATTTCTTCGGTGCGGAAGCCACCAAGGCCGCCCACGCCCAGCTGTTCGGCAGCGACGCCCTGATCATGGGGCGCAAGACCTACGACGGGTTCGCGCCGGCGTGGTCCTCGCGTGCGGGAGCCGATGAGTTCGCCGACCGTATCAACGGCATCCGGAAGCACGTCGTGTCGTCCACGCTGAAGGACCCCGGCTGGGAGAACACCAGCGTGATCAGTGGTGACGTGGTCGCCGAGGTGCGGAAGCTCAAGGAGGAGCCGGGCGGGAACATCCTGCAGTACGGCTTCGGCTCGGTGACCCGGCTGCTGCTGGAGAACGGCCTGCTGGACGAGTTCCGGGTGTGGCTCCACCCCGTCCTGTCCGGCAAGGCCACCTCCGAGCAACTGCTGTACCGCGACGCGCTGCAGACCCGGTTCACCCTGAACGGCACCGAGGTGCACAGCACCGGGATGATCATCCTCAGCTACCTTCCGGTGCGCCCGGCGTAGTGCCCCCGAGGGGGCGGGGCACCACGACCACGGTCGGTCTCGGCGGCCTCCTACGCACCGAGGGCGGCTCCGGACTGTTCCAGCACCGGTCCGGACACCGGGGACACCGGGTCGGGCCGGGAGCGCAGCAGGAGGAAGACGGCCACGGCGGTGACGGCCATGACCACCGCCCCGCAGCGGACCGCGAGATGGAGGGCGTCCACGAAGGACGCGTCCATCGTGCGGTGCAGTGCCGGGGGCAGCCCCGAGCCGCGGACGAGTCCGCCCGCGCCGTCGCCCGTGACCGAGGCGACGATGTCGTGGCGTGCCCGCGGCGGAGTGCCTGCGGACTCCAGACGGTGCGTCAGGCCGGAGGCCAGCCGGCTGGTCAGCACCGCGCCCAGGACGGCAACGCCGACGACACCGCCGAGTTCGCGGACGGTGTTGAGCGCCGCGGACGCCATGCCCGCGGCGGACGGCGCGACGCGGCGCAGTACCGCGATGGAGGCGGGGGCGAAGCTCAGCCCCATGCCGAAGCCCATCAGCGGCAGCACCCAGAGGTACTGCGGGTACCGGGCGCCGGATCCGTACAGGGAGAGCCCGGCGAGCGCCACCGCACACAGCGTCAGACCGGCGACGAGGGGTGGCCGGACCCCGTACCGCAGGGCGAGTCTGCCGGACAGCGGTGACGCGATCATGATCATGGCGGTGCACGGCAGCGCCGCGACGCCTGAGCCGGTGGGCGCCCAGCCCAGCACGTTCTGCATGTACAGCGGCAGGAAGAACATGACGCCGAACATGCCGAAGCTGACCGTGAACGCGGCCAGCGCCGCCCCGGCCAGGACCCGGTCCGCGAAGAACCGCAGATCCATCATGGGGTCGGCGGTCCGCAGTTCCACGACGCCGAACAGCAGCAGTGCCACCGCCCCGGCCGCGGCGGCGCCCAGTGTGACCGGGTCGGTCCAGCCGCGGCTCGGCCCCTCGACGAGGGCGTAGACGAGTCCGCCCAGTCCGACGGCGGCGAGCAGTTGTCCCGGCAGGTCGAGCCGCGCGGTGCGGGTGAAGTACTCGGGCAGTACGCGGCTGCCCAGGAGCAGTGCGGCCCCGCCGATGGGGACGTTGATCCAGAAGACACTGGCCCAGCCGAAGGCGTCGACCATCGGGCCGCCGATGACCGGACCCAGGGCGAGACCGATGGCGGAGATGCCGGACCACAGGCCGATGGCGCGGGCGCGTTCCCGTTCGTCCTCGAAGGTGTGCCGCAGGATCGAGAGGCTGCCCGGGGTGAGCAGCGCGGCGCCCAGTCCCTGCGTCATGCGCGCCGCGATGAGCAGTCCGGTGGTGCCGGAAAGTGCGGCGAACGCCGAGCCGGCGGTGAACAGGGCGAGGCCGGCGAGGTAGGTCCGCCGCCGCCCGTAGCGGTCGCCGAGGGTGCCGCCGGTGAGCAGCAGGGCGGCGAAGACGAGGCTGTAGCCCTCCACGACCCATTGCAGACCGCTCACCCCGGCATGGAGTTCCTGTCCGATCCGGGGCAGGGCGGTGTTCACCACGACGTTGTCGAGCATGGCCATGAACATCGTGGCGCACAGGGTGGCGAGCACCAGGTACTTGTGTCGGGAGCTGAGCTCCGCCATGGGGTCCCCTAACAGTGTTAGTCGATCTCTAACACCGTTAGATTGCCCCTAACGGTGTTAGATGGCAAGTGGATATCCGCGCTATCGGCGGTATCGGCGGACACGAGGAGTCGACCGATGAGGACAGACCGCGCGAAGGCGCCCGGCCAGCAGCCGCCGCTCACCCAGGAAGCGCTGGTGGGGGCCGCCCTGCTGGTGCTGGAGCGGGACGGCCTCGACGCCCTCTCCATGCGCAGGGTGGCGGCCGAACTCGGCGTGCAGGCACCCTCGCTCTACTGGCACGTCCGCAACAAGGAGCAGCTGCTGGACCTGCTGGCCGACGCCCTGGTGGCCGACGCCGAGCCCCCGCCGCGGGAGGGCGACTGGCGCGAGCAGCTGCGCGCGTACTGCCATCTGCACCGCCGGCACCTGCTCGGCAAACGCGACGCCGCCAGAGTCGTCGCCGGACGCTTCAACCTCGGCCCGAGCCTCCTCGTCATCCTGGAGGACCAGCTGGACCGGCTCCGGGAGGCCGGATTCCCCGCTGCGGAAGCCGCCCTGACCAGCTATCTGCTCGGCAACTACGTGGCGGGCTTCGTGCTCCAGGAGCAGTCCCCCCTCTCGGCCGCCGAGGCCGTCGGGCAGGCCACCAGGACCGAGGTCGTCAACGCCGCCCGCGACCACCTCCAGCAGCTCCCCGCCGACCGGTTCCCCAACCTGGTGGCCCTCGCCGCGGAGCTGTCGGAGCCGAACATGGAAGACCGTTTCGCCTTCGGACTGGAACGCATCCTCGACGGGCTGGCCACGCTGCTGGAGCCGGAGCCCGGCACGCGGTGACGACGGCGGAAGGCGCCGTACGGTCCGCCGGACCGTGCGCGCCTCCCCCGGTCCGGCGGTCCCGGGGTCGGCCGTTCGGCTCAATACGGCGTGTTGCCGGGCGCGGGGCCGCGCGCCCTGTGCGCACAGTGGCATCCGCGCATCAGGACGGCGCGACCACGCGGCCGACACCGCAGGCGTGAAAGGCAGACCCGCCATGTCCTTGCGTGCGGACACCTCCGACCCCGTTCCCTCCCTCGACCACATGCCCGAGATCGGCGTCGTGGCCGCGGAGGAATCCGGGCCAGGGGCCGGCCCGGACGACATCTGGGGGATGCCGGTCGCCGAGGGCGGCGAACTGCCCGCCGACGTGGGACTGACCCCGGCCGCGGCCGGGGCGGCCGGTTTCACCGGGCGCGTCGGACAGACGCTGGTGTGCGCGCACGCTCAGGGCACGCCGGTGGTGCTCTACGGCATCGGCGACCCGCAGACCGCCGACCCCGCCTCGCTGCGCGACGCGGCGGCCGCGTTCGCCCTGGCCGCCGGGCGCTCCGCGCGGCTGACGCTGCTCACCCCGGTCGGCGCGGGCGTGGACAGCCTGGTCGCGGCGCAGGCACTGGTCGAGGGCACGCTGCTGGCCCGCTACGCCTTCGAGCCGCTCAAGAGCGACACCGGGACCGTCCCCGTCCGGAGCCTGACCCTCGTGGTGCCCGCGCACGACACCGACGCCGCCGACCGCGGGGCGCGGCGCGGCGGGCTCCTGGCGAAGGCCACCCTGCTGGCCAGGGATCTGGCCAACTCCCCGCCGAACCTGCTCACCGCCACCCGGCTGGCCGACTGCGCGACGCGCGTCGGCGCCCTGAGCGGTCTGGACGTCGAGGTCTTCGACCAGGACGCACTGCGGGAGTTGGGCTGCGGCGGGCTGCTGGGGGTCAACGCGGGCAGCACGGAACCGGCCCGCATGATCAAGCTGACCTATCGGCCCCCCGCCGCCGGCCCCGAGGTGCCCCGGCTGGCGCTGGTCGGCAAGGGCATCACGTACGACTCGGGCGGCATCAGCCTCAAGCCCGCCGACGCGGTGCACGCCACGATGAAGAACGACATGTCCGGTGCCGGAGCGATCCTGGCGGCCATGTCGGTGCTGTCCGCACTGCACTGCCCCACCTTCGTGACCGGCTATCTGATGTGCACGGACAACATGCCCTCGGGGTCCGCGACCAAGCTCGGCGATGTGCTCACCCTGCGCGGCGGTACGACCGTCGAGGTGCTGAACACCGACGCCGAGGGACGGCTGGTGATGGCGGACGCCCTCGTCCTGGCCACCGAGGAGCCCACCGACGCCGTCGTCGACATCGCCACCCTCACCGGCGCGAGCCTGCGGGCGCTCGGCCCGCAGATCGCCGCGGTGTTCGGCAACGCGCAACCGCTGGTGGACCAGGTGCTGGAAGCGGCCCGGCGCACCGACGAGCCCGTCTGGCAGCTGCCCCTGGCCCGGCGATACCGCGGTGAACTGGACTCGGACGTCGCCGACCTCAAGAACATCGGCGGGCCCAACGGCGGGGCGATCCACGCTGCCCTGTTCCTCGAGGAGTTCGTCGCCGGGCGCGCCTGGGCGCACATCGACATCGCCGGCACGGCCCAGAACGACACCGCCTCGTCCTGGCGTCCCCGGGGCTGCACGGGCTTCGGCGCCCGACTGCTGACCGAACTCGCACTCGGCTTCACCCGGGAACCCGAAGACTCCTAGGCCCTGTCTTCACAGTGGCCCCCTGCCCGGCGGGGGTCTCATTGACACGCTCCGCTCGGCGTGCCTAGCTTACGGCCGGAGCCCCTCCGGCGGACGCGAGGCCCGCACGGGCAGAATGACGATGGTGAACGGTATGTACGCAGGTCCGGGGATGGCCGCGTGGCGACGCCACGGCCGGGCCTCGGCGTTCCTGCGACGGCACATCGATCTGCAGCGGGTCAGCAGCGCCCTCTGTCGCGGCTGAACTCCGGGCTGACGACCGTCCCGCGAACCGCCCCGTAGCCGCAGAAGCAGCACCGTGCCAGAACGGAGAGTCCCCACCACCATGCCCACAGGTCTCCATCCCCCGCACCCCTCGGATCAGGACGCGGCCGCGCCGCCGCACGTCCTGGACAACCCGGCATGGGCCGCACTGACGGGCCCGCACCGCCACCTCGCCGAGATCCGCGGGGCCGCCGCCCGCTATCAGTCCGACGTGTCGCCGTTCGTGGCGCTCGCCGACGCCGAGGATCCACGCGGCTGGAAGGACCTGGCCGAACTGATGGAGCCGGGCCTCACCATCGCCGTCACGGGAACCGTGGCCGTCCCCGAGGACTGGGAGACCATCGACTCCGGCTATGGAGTGCAACTCGTCGACACCGCGCTGCGCGCCGAGGCCGAGCCGGAGGCGGTGCGGCTGGGCCCCGCCGACGTTCCGGAGATGCTGGATCTCGTCGCCCGCACCCAGCCGGGCCCGTTCCTGCCCCGCACCATCGAACTCGGTGCCTACTACGGGGTCCGCCGGGACGGCCGGCTCGTCGCGATGGCCGGGGAGCGGCTGCGGGTCCCCGGCTGGACGGAGATCAGCGCCGTGTGCACCGACCCGGACCATCGCGGGTCCGGGCTGGCGACGCGGCTGATCCGCCACGCCGCCGCCGGTATCCGCGAGCGGGGGGACACCCCGTTCCTGCATGCGGCGGAGTCCAACACCGGCGCCGTCCGGCTGTACGAGTCGATCGGCTTCACCCTGCGCCGCAGAACGCTCTTCACCTTCGTCCGGGTCCCGGACAGCGCGCAACGCCGCCCCGAGTGACCGCCGGGTCAGGGCTCCAGCAGCGTGGTGCAAGTGCTTGTCTTGTCCTGTCCGGCTCGTCCCCCGGCCCTCTCCAGCTCCTCGACCAGAAGTGTGAGATACCGATGCCCAAGGCCTATGTGTTCTCCCGGTTCGGCGGTCCCGAGACCGAGTCCTTCGCCGACGTGCCCCGGCCGGTGCCCGGCGCCGGCCAACTCCTGGTGGCGGTACGGGCCGCCGGGGTCAATCCGGTCGACTGGAAGCGCCGGACGGGATACGTCCAGGCCAACGCGCCGGCCGTGGAGCTGCCCGCGGTGCTGGGCGGTGAGGTCTCCGGTGTGGTGGAGCAGGTGGGCGACGGCGTCGAGGGGTACGCGGTCGGGGACGCCGTGTTCGGCAATCCCCTCACCGGCGGGTATGCCGAGTACACGCTGCTGCCGGTGGCCAGCACCTCGCACAAGCCCGCTGGGGTGTCCTGGGCCGACGCCGCGACGCTGCCCGTCGCCGTGGCGACCGCGTACGACGGTCTGCAGCAGCTCGATCTGCCGGCCGGCTCGACGCTCCTGATCAACGGTGTCGGCGGCGGAGTGGGCAGCGCCGCCGCGCAGATCGCCACCCACCGGGGTCTGCGGGTGGTCGGCACCGCGAGCGCGGCGAAGAAGGAGTTCGTCGAGTCCCTCGGGGTCGTGCACGTCGCGTCGGGATCCGGCGTGGCGGACCGGGTGCGCGCGGCGGCGCCCGAAGGCGTCGACGCGGTCTTCGACCTGGTCGGCGGCGCGTCCCTGGAGGAGGTCGCCGCGCTCCTGGCGGACCCCGCGGCGCTGATCAGCGGTCCCGACAAGGTGAACGTCGTCAAGCTCGGCGGGTCGACGGTGGCGAGGAAGCGGAACACCGAAGTGCTGCACGCCGTGGCGGAGTTGGTCGCCGAGGGAGCCCTCGACCCGTTCGTGACCCGGACCTTCCCCTTCGAGCAGGCCGGCCAGGCGCTGCGCGCCGTGGAGGAGGGCCACACCCGGGGCAAGGTCGTGATCGAGGTCTCGCGGTAGACCGGGGCGGGGCGGCCGGCGGGCATTGCGCCGGGCAATACCCGCGGGATAGCGTCGATATGAGGTGACGAGGCCACCGGCCGTTCGAACCGGAGAGGGGTGATGACGATGCGGACAGCACCCGGTCGCGTCGTCGTCGGCACTCTCGACCCCCGCGGGCCCGTCGTCCATCTCTACGGACGGCAGCACATCGATCTGCAACGGATCGCCGGCTCCCTCTGTTGTCCCTGATCTGACTCCCTGCTGACGCTCGCGCCCCCGGGGCGGCGCGTCCTCATCCGGTCGATCAGGAAGGCAACCACGCCATGTCCGCATCCCTGAACCCGTTGCATCTCGCCGTAGCGCTCGACGACGCCGGCTGGCACCCCGCCGCCTGGCGGGAGCCGGGGGCCCGCCCCCGGGACCTGCTCACCGCCGGCTACTGGGCCGACGCCGTCGCCGAGGCCGAGCGCGGGCTGCTGGACTTCGTGACGTTCGAGGACTCCCTCGCCCTCCAGTCCGCCGGCCGCACCGGTCCTGACGACCGCACCGACCAGGTGCGCGGCCGGCTGGACGCGGTTCTCGTCGCGGCCCGGGTCGCCCCGCTGACCACGCACATCGGGCTGGTACCGACCGCGGTCGCCACCCACACCGAGCCGTTCCACCTCTCGAAGGCGATAGCCACCCTCGACTACGTCAGCTCCGGCCGCGCCGGACTACGGGTCCGGGTGTCGGCCCGGCCCGACGAGGCGGCGCACTTCGGGCGCCGTTCCTTCCCGCCGTTCGGCGCCGCGGAGCCGGGTGGGCCGCACGTGCCGGACCTGGTGACCGAGTTGTACGACGAGGCGGCCGACTACGTCGAGGTGGTGCGCCGGCTGTGGGACAGCTGGGAGGACGACGCGGAGATCCGGGAGGTGGCCACCGGCCGGTTCATCGACCGGAACAAGCTGCACTACGCCGACTTCCACGGCCGGCACTTCAGCGTGAAGGGCCCCTCGATCACCCCGCGCCCGCCGCAGGGGCAGCCCGTCGTGACCGCCCTCGCCGACTCGGCCGTGCCGTACCGGCTGGTGGCCCGTGCGGCGGACGTCGGCTACGTCACCGCGCACGACGCCGACGAGGCCCGCACGGTCGTCGCCGCGGTCCGCGCCGAGCAGGAGGCCGCGGGACGGAACGACGACACCGTGCACGTCTTCGGCGACCTGGTGGTCTTCCTCGACGAGCGGCCCGGGGTCGCACGGACGCGCCGGGACCGGCTCGACGCCCTGGCGGGTGAGACCTGGACGAGCGACGCCGAGGTGTTCACCGGAACGCCGTCGCAACTGGCCGATCTGCTCCTGGAACGGCGGCGGGCCGGACTCACCGGCTTCCGGCTGCGCCCCGCCACCATCGGCCGCGACCTGCCGGCGATCACGCGCGGTCTGGTGCCCGAGCTCCAGGCCCGCGGCGCCTTCCGCCGTTCCTACGAGGCCCGGACGCTGCGCGGGCTGCTCGGCCTCCCGCGCCCCGCCAACCGCTATGCCACCGCCGCTACCGCCGTTACCGCCGCCACTGCCGGCATCACCGGTGCCGCCGGCACCGTCGGCGCCTGAGCCGGAGGGATCCGACCGACCATGAGCAAGCCCCTCAAGCAGATCCATCTCGCGGCGCATTTCCCCGGCGTCAACAACACCACCGTGTGGAGCGACCCGGAGGTCGGCAGCCACATCGAGTTCAGCTCGTTCGCGCACTTCGCCCGTACCGCGGAGCGGGCCAGGTTCGACTTCCTGTTCCTCGCCGAGGGCCTGCGGCTGCGCGAACAGGGCGGCGAGATCTACGACCTCGATGTCGTGGGCCGCCCCGACACGTTCACCGTGCTCGCCGCACTCGCCGCGGTGACCGAGCGGATCGGCCTGACCGGCACGATCAACTCCACGTTCAACGAGCCCTACGAGGTCGCCCGCCAGTTCGCCAGCCTCGACCACCTCTCCGGCGGCCGCGCGGCCTGGAACGTCGTCACCTCCTGGGACGCCTTCACCGGCGAGAACTTCCGGCGCGGCGGCTTTCTCGCGCAGGACGACCGCTACTCACGCGCCGAGCAGTTCCTGCGCACCTCATGGGAGCTGTTCGACTCCTGGCAGGACGACGAGATCGTCGCCGACACGGAGTCCGGCCGGTTCCTCCGCGATCCCCGGGCGGGCGAATTCCACCACCGCGACCAGCACTTCGACATCGCCGGCCGGTTCAACGTCCCCCGCAGCCCGCAGGGCCGCCCCGTCATCTTCCAGGCGGGCGACTCCGAGGAGGGACGCGAGTTCGCGGCGGCCACCGCCGACGCGATCTTCAGCCGGCACAGCACCCTCGACGCCGGCCGGGCGTTCTACACCGACGTCAAGGACCGACTCGCGCGCCATCAGCGCACCCGCGACGAGCTGCTGATCCTGCCCGCCGCGACGTTCGTGCTCGGTGACACCGACGCCGAGGCACGCGACCGCGCGCACGACGTCCGCAGGGCGCAGGTCAGCGGGCAGACCGCGATCAAGTACCTGGAACAGCTGTGGAACCGCGACCTGTCGGGCTACGACCCGGACGGTCCGCTGCCCGAGATCGACCCCGACCCGGGCGAACACACGGTCGCGCGGGGCCGGGCCAGCGTGCGGATGTTCCGCGATCCGCTGGCCACCGCGAAGGAATGGCGGCAGAAGGCGGAGGCCGGCGGGCTGTCGATCCGCGAACTCGTGATCGAGACCACCGGCCGCCAGACCTTCGTCGGCTCCCCGTCGACCGTCGCGACCACCATCAATGACTTCGTCCAGGCCGACGCGAGCGACGGCTTCATCCTCGTCCCGCACGTCACCCCGGGCGGACTCGACGCGTTCGCCGACACGGTCGTCCCCCTGCTCCAGGAGCGGGGCGTCTTCCGGCACGACTACGAGGGCAGCACACTCCGCGACCACCTCGGCCTGGACCGGCCACCGGCCAGGAACAGCACCCGGAGCAACGACAGTACGAAGAAGGCGGCGTCGTGACGGAACTTCCTTCGGATCGCGCTCAACGCGGCACCTCCCAGGCCCCGTCCGCGGACCCCTCCCCCGGCGCCTCCCCCGAACTCCGTCCGGGGGGACCCCCAGCGGCGCCCTCCGTACCGCTGTCCGTCCTCGACCTGGCGCCCATCAGCTCCGGTTCCACCGCGGCCCAGGCACTGCGGAACACCGTCGACCTGGCGCAGCGCGCCGAGGCCGCCGGATATCACCGCTACTGGCTGGCCGAACACCACCTCACCACCGGTGTCGCCGGGGTGTCACCGGCCCTGCTGATCCAGCTCGTCGCGGCCGCGACCGAGCGGATCCGGGTCGGCGCCGGCGCGGTCCAGCTGGGCCACCGCACCCCGCTGTCGGTGGTGGAGGAGTTCGGGCTGCTCGACGCCCTGCACCCGGGCCGGATCGACCTCGGCCTGGGCCGCTCGGGTTTTCGCAAGCCCGGCGCCTCCGCGCCCGCACCCGCACCGGGCCCGGCCGCCGCGACGCCGCCCGCCGGGCCCCGCCACACCCCCGAGGGGCTGCTGATCCCCGCGCCCTATGACATCAGCCGGCTCATCGGCTCCCCGCTGCTCGCCCGCTACACCGAGCTCGTCCAGTTCCCGGGCGCCGAACTCCCCGACTACCGCGACCAGGTGGAACAGATCCTGGCGCTGGTGCGCGGCGACTACCTCACCGAGGGCGGTCTCGAGGCCCATGCCGTTCCCGGTGAGGGAGCCGATCTGCAGGTGTGGATCCTGGGCAGCAGCGCCGGGGCGAGCGCCCGCGCCGCCGGCGCGCTCGGGCTGCCCTTCGCGGCGAACTACCACGTCAGCCCGGCCGCGGTACTGGAGGCCGTGGCCGCCTACCGCGAGGCGTTCAAGCCCTCGACGGTGCTGGACCGTCCCCATGTCCTGGTCTCCGCCGACGTGGTGGTGGCCGAGGACGACGACAGCGCGCGCCGGCTCGCGGCCCCGTACGCCCTGTGGGTGCACAGCATCCGCTCGGGCCGGGGCGCGATCCCGTTCCCCACCCCGGAGGAGGCCGCCGGGCACGTGTGGACCGAGGAGCAGCGTGCCCTCGTCGACGACCGGGTGCGGACCCAGTTCACCGGCTCGCCGCAGACGGTCGTCGAGCGGCTGCGGGTCCTGCAACGGGCCACCGGAGCCGACGAGTTGCTCGTCACCACCATCACCCACGACCACCAGGACCGGATCCGCTCCTTCGACCTGCTGGCGCACGCCTGGCAGGACGTGGTCAGCGGCAAGCTCGACGAGGTCGTCGTCTAGCGCCGCGCCGGGCGCGGCGACATGGAGGGGTCAGGGCCGACGGGTCGTGGCCCCTCGTGGCTGTGCTGCCTATGAGCTGCGGTCACAGGATGATCGCCTGTCTGGCTGGCCGTTGCGCGGCGGCCCACGATGGTGGGGCCGGACGGCCCCGACCCCGCCGGAGCCGCACCCCGCCGTCCCGCCCCGTCCCTGCCCCGCCGCGCCGCAGCGCGCCGCGGGAGCCGGTCCGGGTTCCCCTGGCTCCGGATCCCCGCTCGAAAAGGCTGTGATTCCCTTGAGCCGCACTTCCGGCGCACCCGCTGAGCCGGCCGCCGCGCCCGAGACCTACGACTGGCTGCGCTATGCCGGCGTGTTCGTGCTGCTGTTCCTGTTCGGGACCGAGACGTTCCTGGTCTCCCCGCTGCTTCCGACCATCGCGGGGGACATCGGCGTCAGCGAGACGGCCGCCGCCTCCAGCGTCACCGCCTACGTACTCGTCTACGCCGTCTGCGCGC